>NZ_LS483488.1:1200000-1500000 GCF_900478295.1 Helicobacter pylori NCTC 11637 = CCUG 17874 = ATCC 43504 = JCM 12093 | reverse complement strand
AATAAAGCAGTGGATGGCGTGAGTTTTGGCTTGAAAAAGTCTCAAACGCTCTGCATTGTAGGGGAGAGCGGGAGCGGGAAAAGCATCACTTCGCTTTCTATTCTAGGGTTGATTGAAAAGCCCGGGAAAATTGTGGGAGGGAGCATTCAATTTTTAGGGCAGGATTTGTTGCAACTCAAAGAAAAGCAAATGCAAAAAGAAATCAGGGGCAAGAAAATTGGCATGATCTTTCAAGAGCCTATGACAAGCCTAAACCCTTCCTACACCGTGGGGTTTCAAATCAATGAAGTGTTGAAAATCCACCACCCTAACCTTAACAAAAAAGAACGCTTAGAAAGGGTGGTCTATGAGTTAGAGCGCGTGGGCATTCCCCATGCTGGGGATAAATACCACGAATACCCTTTCAATCTCAGTGGGGGGCAACGCCAAAGGGTGATGATCGCTATGGCTATGGTGTGTGAGCCTGAAATCTTGATCGCTGATGAGCCTACGACAGCGTTGGATGTAACCATTCAAGCGCAGATTTTAGAATTGATGAAAGAATTGCAGCAAAAAAAAGGCACTTCTATTTTGTTTATCACCCATGATTTAGGCGTGGTGGCGCAGATCGCTGATGAAGTGGTGGTGATGTATAAAGGGCATGTGGTGGAGCAAGCGAGCGCCAAAGAGCTTTTTGCTGACCCAAGACACCCCTATACCAAGGCTCTTTTAAGCGCGATCCCTAAACCGGGCAAAGAATACCGCAAAAAACGCTTAGAAACCGTGGATGAAAATACAGATTATTTGAGTTTTCCAAAGGAGTTACGATGAAGCTCTTAGAAATTAAAGAATTGAAAAAATCCTATGCGATAGACAGGGGGTTATTCAAGCCTAAAAGAGTGATCCATGCGCTCAATGGGATCAGTTTTGAAGTGGAGCAAAATGAAGTTTTAAGCATCGTGGGGGAGAGCGGTTGCGGGAAAAGCACGACAGCCAAAATTTTAGCCGGGATTGAAAGGCAAGATAGCGGGGCGATTTATTTCAATGGTAAGCGCCACTTGCATTTTAGCAAACAGGATTGGTTTGATTACCGCAAAAAGGTGCAAATGATTTTTCAAGACCCTTATTCTAGCCTAAACCCTCGCTGGAAAGTGGGCGAGATCATCGCTGAACCCTTGCTTTTAAATTCTCATTTTTCAAAAAAAGAAATCAAAACAAAAGTGCTAGAGATCATGCAAAAAGTGGGCTTGAAATTAGAATGGATCGATCGTTACCCTCATCAATTTTCAGGCGGTCAAAGGCAACGAATCGGCATTGCTAGGGCACTCATTTTGCACCCTAGCGTGGTGATTTGCGATGAGCCTGTGTCTGCGTTAGACGTGTCCATTCAAGCGCAAGTGTTGAATTTGCTCTTGGATTTGCAAAAAGAAATGGGGCTGACTTATATTTTTATCAGCCATGATTTAGGGGTGGTGGAGCATATAAGCGATAAAATCATCGTGATGAATCAGGGGCAAATCGTAGAAACGGGGGATGTGGATAGCGTGATAAGCGCTCCCAAGCACCCTTATACGCAGAAATTACTCAATGCGGTGCCGCATTTGGAAAAATCCATGCAAAGATTTGCCAAATAAAAGAAAGGGTATTAAGCTGTGTTTGTAGATAGCGTGGAAATTATCATCGCTTCGGGTAAGGGGGGGCCTGGAATGGTGAGTTTTAGGCGAGAAAAGTTTGTCATCAAAGGAGGCCCTGACGGGGGCGATGGAGGCGATGGGGGCGATGTGTATTTTGAAGTGGATAACAATACCGACACTCTAGCGAGTTTTAGAGGCACCAAACACCACAAGGCTAAAAATGGGGCTCCAGGAGGCACACGAAATTGCACGGGCAAAAAGGGCGAAGACAAGATCATTGTCGTGCCGCCAGGAACACAAGTGTTTGTAGGTGATAAGTTGTGGCTTGATTTGATCACGCCTAAAGAAAGGGTGTTAGCCTTAAAAGGAGGCAAGGGAGGGTTAGGGAATGCGCATTTTAA
The DNA here is from genome assembly GCF_900478295.1 of Helicobacter pylori NCTC 11637 = CCUG 17874 = ATCC 43504 = JCM 12093. Lineage (NCBI taxonomy): Bacteria > Pseudomonadati > Campylobacterota > Epsilonproteobacteria > Campylobacterales > Helicobacteraceae > Helicobacter > Helicobacter pylori. Next base: position 1,497,986 of record NZ_LS483488.1, on the reverse strand, counting down.
AAGTGCGACTAAACAGCAACCCACTTACGCGCAAAAAGGCTTGGAGGGGGTTGAAAAATGCGTGCGTTTGGAATTAAAGCTCATCGCTGATATAGGGTTAGTGGGCTTCCCTAATGCGGGTAAATCCACGCTCATTTCCACCATCTCTAACGCTAAGCCTAAAATCGCTAACTATGAATTCACGACTCTAGTGCCTAATTTAGGGGTTGTGAGCGTAGATGAAAAAAGCGAATTTCTAATGGCGGATATTCCTGGCATTATTGAAGGGGCTAGTCAGGGAAAAGGCTTAGGGATTAGCTTTTTAAAACATATTGAACGCACCAAAGTTCTAGCCTTTGTTTTAGACGCTTCTAGGTTGGATTTGGGCATTAAAGAGCAATACCAACGCTTGAGGTTGGAGTTGGAAAAATTTTCACCCGCTTTGGCCAATAAGCCTTTTGGGGTGTTGCTCAATAAATGCGATGTTGTAGAAAACATTGATGAGATGACTAAGGATTTTTGCACCTTTTTAAACTTAGAAGCGCAAAAATTAGAGGCGTTTGATTTAGAGCCGTATTTAGGGTTTTTGCACCCCCATTTAACCAACGATTTTGAAAAACACCCTAATGAAAAATCAGCACTCTTTGTCTTGCCCCTTTCAGCGGTTAGCGCTCTTAATGCACATGCGCTTAAATTTGTGTTGTTGGAAGCGTTACCCTAAAACGCTATTTTTAAACCAATCCATTCAAATAAAGGCGTGGAATGAAAAGATTTGTTTTGTTTTTATCATTCATGTGTGTTTGCGTTTGCGTTCAAGCTTACGCTGAACAAGATTACTTTTTTAGGGATTTTAAATCTATAGACTTGCCAAAAAAACTCCATCTTGATAAAAAGCTCTCCCAAAAAATACAGCCATGCGCGCAACTTAACGCATCAAAACACTACACTTCTGCTGGGGTTAGAGAGCCTGATGTCTGCACAAAGAGTTTTAAAAAATCCGCTCTCATGTCTTATGACTTAGTGCTAGGCTATTTAGTGAGCCAAAACAAACAATACGGCTTAAAAGCTATAGAAATTTTAAACGCTTGGGCTAAAGAGCTTCAAAGCGTAGACACTTATCAGAGCGAGGATAATATCAATTTTTACATGCCTTATATGAACATGGCTTATTGGTTTGTCAAAAAGGCGTTTCCTAGCCCAGAATACGAAGACTTCGTTAAGCGGATGCACCAGTATTCTCAATCAGCTCTTAACACTAACCATGGGGCGTGGGGCATTCTCTTTGATGTGAGCTCTGCGTTAGCGCTAGATGATCATGCTCTTTTGCACAATAGCGCTAATCGGTGGCAGGATTGGGTGTTTAAAGCCATAGATGAGAGTGGGGTTATTGCTAGCGCGATCACTAGGAGCGATACGAGCGATTATCATGGCGGCCCTACAAAGGGCATTAAGGGGATAGCTTATACCAATTTTGCGCTTCTTGCGCTAACCATATCAGGCGAATTGCTTTTTGAGAACGGGTATGATTTGTGGGGTAGTGAGGCCGGAAAAAGGCTCTCTGTGGCGTATAACAAAGCCGCAACATGGATTTTAAACCCTGAAACTTTCCCCTATTTCCAGCCTAACCTTATTGGGGTGCATAACAACGCCTATTTCATTATTTTAGCCAAGCATTATTCTAGCCCTAGCGCGGACGAGCTGTTAAAGCAAGGCGATTTGCATGAAGATGGTTTCAGGCTGAAACTCCGATCGCCATGAATTGTTTTGTATTCAAGATGATAGCGATAGCCATGCGCTTTAATCTTTTTATGAATGGTTCAGAAAGTTTGGTTCAGTCAGCATTATTTACAAAAAGAGTTTAAAATAAACGCAATTGTATCTTTAAGTCGTATTTAGAGTGCAAATGATTATCAAAATGAATCGTTTTAGTTGTAAGCATGCTTGTTTACACTAAAATAATAAGCGTTATTGATAAGACCACATTAAAGGATAATGAATGAAAAAAATGGTTTTGGTATCGGTTTTACTGGCAGGGTTTTTGCAAGCGGTGAATTTGGATTTATCTTCGGCTAAGCTAACATGGACGGCCTTTAAAACTAAGGCTAAAACGCCAGTAAATGGGAGCTTTGAAAGCATCACCTATAAATTGGGTAAATCTCAAGATAGTTTAAAAACCCTTTTAGAAGGGGCAACTGCGAGCATGGATAGCCTGAAAGTCAATTTAGGCGATGAATTGAAAAATAAAAATGTTAAAGAAGCTTTTTTCGCTCTTTTTAAAAACACTAACATCAAAGTAACTTTTAGAAATGTGATAGAAGGCGATCATGCAGGTTCTCTTACGGCTTATGTGAGGATGAATGAAAAGCTGGTAAAAGTGCCTATGCAATACACGATTGCTGAGGATAAGCTCGTGGTTAAAGGGGTCTTGGATCTATTGAATTTTGGCTTGAAAAACGAATTAGCGAGCTTGGCCAAACGATGTGAGAGCTTTCATGAGGGCTTGACTTGGTCGCAGGTGGAAATCCAATTTGAAAGCATGATTAAGGGATAATGTAAAATCATGGAGTTGTTGCACAGCATTAATGATTTTAATGAAGCTAAGCAGGTGATCGTTGGGGGGGTCAATTCGCCTGTGAGAGCGTTTAAGAGCGTTAAGGGCACTCCCCCCTTTATTTTAAAAGGTAAGGGGGCGTATCTTTATGATGTGGATAACAACCATTATATAGATTTTGTGCAAAGCTGGGGGCCTTTGATTTTTGGGCATGCGGATGAAGAAATTGAAGAAAATATTATTAATGCATTAAAAAAAGGCACTTCTTTTGGCGCTCCCACAGAATTAGAAACCACTTTAGCTAAGGAAATCATTTCTTGTTATGAAGGCTTAGATAAGGTGCGTTTAGTGAATAGCGGCACAGAAGCGACCATGAGCGCGATACGACTCGCTAGAGCTTATAGCCAAAAAGACGATTTGATCAAGTTTGAAGGGTGCTACCATGGGCATAGCGACTCTTTGTTGGTGAAAGCGGGTAGCGGGTGTGCTACTTTTGGATCGCCTTCTTCTTTGGGCGTGCCGAACGATTTTAGCAAACACACTCTAGTGGCTCGTTATAACGACTTGAACTCCACAGAAGAATGCTTTAAAAAAGGCGATGTGGGTTGCGTTATCATTGAACCCATTGCTGGGAATATGGGGTTAGTGCCGGCTCAAAAAGAGTTTTTACTAGGCTTAAAGGCTTTGTGTGAAAAATACCAAGCGGTGCTGATTTTAGATGAAGTGATGAGCGGGTTTAGAGCGAGTTTGAGCGGTTCGCAAGAATTTTATGGCGTGGTGCCGGATTTGGTAACCTTTGGTAAGGTGATAGGTGCGGGGCTTCCTTTGGCGTGTTTTGGGGGGCGTGCGGAAATTATGGACTTGCTTTCACCCATTGGAGGCGTGTATCAAGCAGGCACCTTAAGCGGTAACCCCCTAGCGGTGTGCGCGGGGTTGAGCGCGCTTTATAAAATCAAAAGAGACAAAACCCTTTATACCCGCTTAAACGCTTTAGCCGTTCGTTTGACTCAAGGTTTAAAAAAGAGCGCTCAAAGCTATAACATCGCTTTAGAAACGCTCAACAGAGGGAGTATGTTTGGCTTTTTCTTTAACGAAAATGCGGTGCACGATTTTGATGACGCTTTAAAAAGCGATACGGAAATGTTTGCAAAATTCCACCAAAAAATGCTCTTTAAGGGCGTGTATTTGGCATGTTCAAGCTTTGAAACCGGCTTTATTTGTGAGCCTATGACTGAAGAGATGATTGATTTAGCGGTTGCAAAGGCTGATGAAAGTTTTGATGAAATCATAAAGGGCGTGTGAATTTTTGAAAAAGCCAAAGTATTATAAATTCATAGAGGGGGCGAATTATTTGAGCTTAGGGCTTTCTATGGTGGTAGCGATCCTTATGGGCGTGGCTATAGGCTATGGGCTTAAAAAGCTCACTCACATTTCGTGGCTTTTTTGGCTTGGGGTTATTTGGGGCGTATTAGCGAGCTTTCTCAATGTCTATAAAGCTTATAAAAACATGCAAAAAGATTATGAAGAATTAGCCAAAGACCCCAAATACACACAAAACAAAACAAAATAAATACCATAAAAGCCCATGTGCCAAATCAAATGCTTGCTTATTTTACTTTCTATTAATATCGTTAGCGCGATCATCGTTTATTTTTTCCAAGCATTTCAAGGGGTTTTGAATTTTGAAGGGGGGTTTTTAGGGTTTTTTATCGTGGCGTTGTCTTCGTATTACGGCGTTAAAAAGCGTTTGGATTTAAGGAAACAAAATGGAGAAAAAGAAGAAAAGCAAAAATTCCAAAAATTCGCCCTGGGCTTGGAAATGTCTTTCAATGTGTGGCGTTTAGGGGGGTATGGGGTTTTATTAAGCATTTTAGGAGCGCTTTTATTCTCGCATCTTTTTAACGGGCTAATCTTTCTTATTGGCGTGTTTGTGAGCTCGCTCTCTAGTGCGTTATTACGATTTTTGAATAATAATGGTAAGTTTTGACACAAACTCCTATGGATTTTAACCCCTTTAACCCTCTTTTAATTTCTAATCCTATACAATAAAAACAAAAATGGGAGTGGATCTTGAAAGCAAAAAATCCCACTAAAAGAATCCTAAAAACCGCTGTGATTCAAATGCAATCCAAACCCTACGCTTTAAATGAAAACCTGCAATTAGCGCTCAATCTGGCTAAAGAAGCCCACAACAAAGGTGCAAATCTCATTGTTTTACCGGAATTGTTTGATAGCGGTTATTGTGTGAATGATAAAGACGCAGAGTTTGGGATAAATCTTAAAGCGATAGAGCATGGCGAGCTAAAAAACGAGTCGTTGAGAGCGTTAAGCGATTTTGCAAAGTCTAATAAAGTGCATCTAGTAGCGTGCAGCATTGAAAAAACGGATAAAAAACTCTACGACAGCGCTTATATCATTTCACCAAAAGGAAAAATCGTTGGAAAACACCGCAAGATTTATTTGTGGGGCGATGAAAAATCGCACTTCAAAAGGGGCAAAAAATACGAGGTTTTTACGCTGGATTTTGGGGATTTTAGCGCGAAAGTGGGTTTGCAAATTTGCTATGAAATCGGCTTTGGCGTGGGCGCGAATCTTTTAGCGTTACAAGGGGCTGATGTTTTAATCTATCCTAGCGCGTTTGGCAAAGCTAGGGTTTATAATTGGGATTTGTTGAGCAAGGCTAGAGCGTTAGAAAATGGCTGTTTTGTGTGCGCGTGCAATCATAGTGGGGAAGAAACTAACGCTAAATTAAAACAAACGCTAGAGTTTGCCGGCGATTCAAGAATCATCGCGCCCAATGGGAAAATCATCGCGCAAGCCACCAAGCTTAATGAAGTCGTTATCGCTGAAATGGATTTAAACGAAGTGGCACTGCAACGCCAAAAAATCCCTTATTTACAAGATTTTGACACCAAACTCACCAAAAAGGGGTTTGGAAAACTCACTTAAAAAGGAGCGATTATGGCAAAAGAAATTTTAGTGGCTTATGGCGTGGATATTGATGCGGTGGCTGGTTGGCTAGGGAGCTATGGTGGGGAGGATTCGCCTGATGATATTTCGCGCGGGCTTTTTGCGGGTGAAGTGGGGATCCCACGGCTTTTGAAATTGTTTAAAAAATACCATCTCCCTGCGACTTGGTTTGCGCCGGGGCATTCTATTGAAACTTTCCCTGAGCAAATGAAAATGATCGTGGATGCAGGGCATGAAGTGGGCGCGCATGGGTATTCGCATGAAAACCCTATCGCTATGAGCGCTAAGCAAGAAGAAGATGTTTTGTTAAAAAGCATTGAATTGATTAAAGATCTCACCGGCAAAGCCCCCACAGGCTATGTGGCGCCGTGGTGGGAGTTTTCTAATATCACTAATGAATTGCTTTTAAAACACGGCTTCAAATACGACCACTCGCTCATGCACAATGATTTCACGCCCTATTTCGTGCGCGTGGGGGATAGTTGGAGCAAGATTGATTATAGTTTGGAAGCCAAGGATTGGATGAAGCCTTTAATCCGTGGGGTGGAAACCGATCTGGTGGAAATCCCTGCAAACTGGTATTTGGACGATTTGCCACCGATGATGTTCATCAAAAAATCCCCCAATAGTTTTGGTTTTGTAAGCCCGCACGATATAGGGCAAATGTGGATCGATCAATTTGATTGGGTTTATCGTGAGATGGATTATGCGGTGTTTAGCATGACAATCCACCCTGATGTGAGCGCCCGTCCGCAAGTGTTGCTCATGCATGAAAAAATCATTGAGCATATCAACAAACATGATCATGTGCGTTGGGTAACATTCAATGAAATCGCTGACGATTTTTTAAAACGAAACCCTAGAAAAAAATAGCGGTTGGGATTGTGTCTAAGCTGGTGTGGATTTAGCGGGATTCACACTAACTGCTACAAATAAACTTTCAATTCATTCTCCATTAGTTTGATTGTTTTCTTTAGATTTTCTTCTTCTAAAGGTTTGAAATTTTTGTGTATGGGTTGGTTTATGTCTCTTTCGCCTTTGAGTAAGGTTACTATATTTAGATTCACGCTTTCAAAGTAGCTCATTATAGAATGCGTGGGTTTTGATCCCAATAGGGTTTCTGGCAAAGCTGAATAATCCCCTCCTAATTGACTTTCTAGCTGAAATAAATAACAAGATATATTTGGATATAAAGTCTTAAGGAGATGAAAATCTACTAATATTCGCTTTAGCATAGCGTTTTCCGTATAGGCTTTACATTCTATCCCCATAACCAATTGATTATCCACAAATATATGTTTATCAACGCTCAATCCGTAATAATAATCTTTCTTACGCTCTAATATATATGCCCTTACTTGTTTGTTGGCTATATTTTCTATGTAGCTGTCTTTGATAGGAATCTTTATTTTATTAGAATTTATTTCAAGCCTATTAGCTTTGCCGCCAATATTTTGCCACGCTATTTTTACAATCTCTTCGCTGATATCTTCTAGTAATTTGCCTTTAGCGCTTCTTATAACTCCGCCATATGCTCTGCTATCTTGCCCATGAGCATCTTTATCAATACCTTTAACCACGCTATTATAAACTTGTATAATGTCTTTGATAGAACCCACATTAAACCACTGTATTAAAGAGATTTGTTGTCTCTTTTAATCTCTCTTTTGCTACTTCACAATATCTTTCGCTAATGTCTATGCCTATGAAACGGCGTCCTAGTTGTTTGGCGACTTTTGTCGTTGTCCCTGCACCATTAAATGGGTCTAATACAATATCATTTTGATAAGAAAATAGTTTTAAACACCGCTTTACTAATTCTTCTGGGAACATTGCATCATGCCCGTATTGTTTCATGTTGCGTTCTGGGGCAAAGTTCCACTTGCCATAAACCCACTTTTTAAACTCATCATCGGTTATGTCAATGCTGTTTTTATCGCCCTCTTTTTTAAGACTATTTTTGCAAAAAATTTCAATAAATTCCCACGAATATTTTAAATAGGGTGCAGCAGGGCTTTTCCAGCTTCCCCAAGTGCAGTATTTGCAGTTGTAGTTATTTTTTTCCCATAAAATCTCGCCTTTCCAAATAAGCCCTTCATCAATAAAAAATTTGCTGATAAAATGGTGCGTAGGGATATAATCGCTAAACATAGGCTGGATATTGACAATGATTCGCCCTTCGCTTTTTAATACACGAATACACTCTTTAAAAATAGCAAAAAGCGTGTTGAAATACTCTTGCCAAAGATTTGTATCCTGTGTTGCGTTGTAATTGATGCCAAAGTTGTAAGGTGGCGAAGTTAGCACTATATCTATGCAATTATTTGGGAGCTTTTTTAAAAACTCCAAGCTATCTTCGCAGTAAATTTGATTAAGATAGTTTTGGATTTCATTCGTCTCCTTGCTAAACTCTTTTTTGTAAGATTCGTAAGCCAATCTTGCCTTTGCGTTTTGCTTCTTGTTGGCGACTTTTTTGGCTTTGTTGAAGCTTTTAAATACGATTTTGCCATTTTGACTGGAAAATGAGCGAATTTTATACAACTCCTCTAATGTCTTTTGAACCAGCGTATTTTGTGTAGTAGATTCAAGCATTTTTAAATCCACAATGTCAAAATTAAGCGTGATATTTGAAGGATTGACAATCGATTCAATACCGCAAGATTGTAACAATGAAAGCGCATCTGTTATTTCATCTGGTGTGTAAATATTTTCTAGCGTAAGAGTTCTATGATCCTGCATTAAATTCCCTATAATAAACAATTAAATAGCACTAGATTTATTCTTGTTTTTTTCAGTAAAATTGTAGCATGATTTAGGTTTAAAAGGTTGGAAGATGTGTGTTTTATGCGGGGAGCTTATCAGTTCTTTTCATTGGACTGATAGGAGCGATAGTTATGAGATTGATGAAAATTTGAGAAAGCCAAATGCACTTATTAGCACCAATGAAAACGCCAGGGAGCGCAAAAGAGCGCGACTCAAACGAGTAAGATTGCTCAATCAAATCCTAGCGTTTTATGGGCTAAAAATTAATGATTGGCAAGGCGCGAAGTTTGTGTTGTGCGATAAAAAAGGGCAGAGCGTGATGGTGAATGATTTAGGCGATTTGTGGGATAAGGCGCAAAACTTAGCCAAAAAAGAGATGGACGCGCTAGATTCTCATCTGTTAGCGTTTTTAAATCAAAATACACAAGCCACTCGCTGATGCCCAAAATCCCTATCACGCTCATCACCGGTTTTTTAGGTAGCGGTAAAACGAGTTTTTTGAGCGAATATTTAAACCAAATAGATCACCAAGGCGTTGCCCTTATCATTAATGAAATCGGTCAAGCCGCCTTGGATCAACGCATCTTAAGCGTTCAATATTGCGGTGAAAAAATGCTCTATCTTAATGCAGGGTGCGTGTGTTGCAACAAACGCTTAGATTTAGTGGAGTCTCTAAAAGCCGCGCTCAATAACTATGAATGGTGCGGCGAAATTTTAAAGCGCATCATCATTGAAACCACCGGTTTAGCCAACCCGGCGCCGATTTTATGGACGATTTTGAGCGATGTTTTTTTAGGGGTGCATTTTGAGATTCAAAGCGTGGTGGCTTGCGTGGATGCATTGAATGCTAGAGAGCATTTAACCAACAATGAAGCTAAAGAGCAAATCGTTTTTGCTGATAGCGTTTTATTGACCAAAACGGATTTGCAAAACGACAGCGCGGCTTTAATCAAATTAAAAGAGCGGATACAATCCCTTAACCCTAGCGCAGAAATTTTTGACAAGAAAAGTATAGATTACGAAAGCTTTTTTTCACGCAACAATAGAGCGCATCGTGCGATCTTGCCAGCAAAAGATTCGCACTCGCAAGGCTTTGAAACTTTAAGCATTAATTTTGAAGGGGCGATGGAGTGGAGCGCGTTTGGGATTTGGCTGAGTTTGTTGTTGCATCAATACGGCACGCAGATTTTACGCATCAAGGGGATTATTGATATTGGAAGCGATCTTTTAGTGAGTATTAACGGCGTGATGCATGTCATTTACCCGCCTAAGCATATTTTAAAGGATCAAAACGGCTCTAATCTCGTTTTTATCACGCGCCATTTAGAGCGTGAAAAAATCTTAAATTCCTTAAAGGGTTTTAAGGATTTTCTCGGCATCAAGGGTTTTGAAACCCCATAATTTTTCTATTTATTGGTAGCTGTTTGCATTTTAATGGGGAAAAGAACGATGAAGCTTAAAACCAAACACACCCCACAAATAACAAAAATCAAAACATAGCCCAAATCCCCTAAAAAGATCGTAAAAAGATACGAGAAAAGCGCTTGGAAAATGCCAAAAGAAAACACCACCCACGAAGACGCTTTGGCGAAATGCTTTGCGCCTGCAATTTTTAAAGCCATCATGCTGAATAAATTGATATTGGCGGTTGTGGCCGCTCCCATTATAAAGATGCTTAAATTGAGTAAAGAGATTTGGTGGAAAAAAATGGGTAAAAAGCATGCGATAGATTTTAAAATGAGGATAAAGATGTTGGCGTTTTTAGCCCCTAGCTTTTGAGCCATGGGGCCGCTGATTAAAGAGCCAAGCGTGGCTCCAAAGCCAAAAAACGCCCACGAAGTTCCAGCGATAGTGGGGGAGATATTTAAATGACGGATCAAATAATCCACCCAAAAAAGCGTGTGCGGTAAAAAACCAATCGCATTGAGCGCACAAGAAATGAGCAATAACCACAAATGAAAGGGGATTTTAAACGCGCTTTCTTCTTTTTTAACGGATTTTTTCCTTAAAGAACGGGTTTTTAACCCCACTAAGGAAAGGATAAAGGCTATCAAACAACTGCCCCCTAAAAAAATCCATGCCCATTTGATATTATAAGAGCTAATCCATGGCAGAACAAACCCGCTAAAGACAGATCCAATGCCTACAGCACTGAAAATAAGCCCCCCCACTAAGGCTTTTTTATGTTCTTTGACATAAGGTAAAGAGAGAGGAGCGACTAAAATCATTAACGCGCTACTAGCCACACCGGCGATAAAACGCCAGATCCAAAGCCAAAAAAAAGGGATACTATCAAAATAACAGATTAAAAAACTCAAAGCGATCAAGCCAAAACTGATTTTAGCGATGCTTTCTAATGACATTAACGGGCTTAAAAATTGGATTAAAAAACTCCCAAAAACATAGCCCATTAACACCGCAATACCTAATTGGAAGCTTTGGTGTGGTGTTAAACTCCCTGATAAAATGAGTAGGGGGATTAAAACCACATAGCCAAAACGAGCCAAGCCGTTAGACACAAAAACCCCTAAAAAGCAAACAAACACGCGCATTTTGATCCTTAATAAACGACAAATTATAAAAAAACAAGATCTTATATTATATTGAAACTTGTTAATTGATAGCACATAATAAAAGCGAGATAAGAATAAATTTTTAAGGAGCGTTCTTTATCAATACCCGTATCATTAAAGAGGCCCCACGATTGAGAAAAAAAGAGTTGGTTATTAGCGTTATAGAGCTTGCTTCAAAAGCGCTTCATAAAAACAAGGCTTTTACTAGAATAAGGCTTCTTTGCGGTGGTGATCAATTGATGAAACAGAGATTTAACTATGGGCTAGGCTTAAAGGAGAGCATCAATGAGAAAAAGTAGAGTTGAACGCTTAAGTTATTTTTTATAGCGGTTTAGAGGGTTAGCATGCGATTGTTGTGTTCTTTTTAAGCGTTATGAGTGGTGTGGGCGGTTCAAAACAACTCGCTATGACTGCCTAGTCTTACTAAAAAAAGCGTTGCTTTTCACTCTATAAGTGCCAAAAATTTTAAAAATTTGGCTAAACACTAGGATTTCACAATCTCAGTAAAATCGCTAAAGTCCTCTACCTTAAACGCTCTAATATCCCTAACAGACTTTTTAAACCACTCAATTTGAGAGAGTTTATTGATCGCTTTATAGACTTGCACTAAAGTGTTTTCTTTAGAATAATTAACATAAACGCTCCCTTGAGTGTTTTCAAACCCTAATAGCTCTAATTCTTGCCTTAAATCATCATAGGCTTTATTGTAGGGTTCTCCGTATTCTTTTTTTAAAATCTCAATCTTTAAATCAAACGCTAAAGCATACATTTTCAAAACCTTTATTATTTTCTCTTTTTAACTCGTTTGTAAGATCATCTAAATTATCAATTTGAGTGAGATTAACCCCATTCACCGCATCTCTCATGGCTTGTTGCGTTTGAATGTTTGGGATCTCATGCCCCAAACAACAATCTCTTTTATCATCAAAAGCTTGGCTGATTTTTTGCAAGAGTTCATTTAATGCGTCTATTTTATCCTTAAAGTTTTGATCCCTTTTTTCCAATTCTTTAGCCATTTTTTCTTTAAAAGAAACTCTATCATTTTGCATCTTTTTGATTTTTCGCTCTAATTGATGGATTAAATTAAAAAGCTGTTTTTCGCTGTATTTTGTGTAGTCTTTTTCTGCGGTGGTGTTTGGCATGCTTTATTCCTTTATTAAAAATATAAGATCAGTTCATTATAGCGCAAGCGATAGAGCAAGATTAAAAAGCTAGAAAGCAAAACTTAAAGATTAAAAAGCGGATTGGGAAGTTAATGAAAAGATTAAAGATCAAAAGATTAAAAAGAATCGGATTGAAAAATCAGTGAAAAGATTAAAAGATCTTTTAGTAAAAAATTTTAAAAAAGTTTAAAAAAATAAAAGTTCTGTGAGTGAAAAATAATCGTTTTAGATTTGTTTTTATAATAAAACTTATTTTATTAAAGTTTTATTTTATTTTCTTAAATGGATAGGAAGCACTTTGAAACCATTCTCCCCCTTTTAACCCTACTAAACCCCCCTAAAGAAGCGTTTTTTAAAAACCTTAACTTAGCATCAAGCTTTTCACTGACTAAAAATACTAAAAAAGATTTTGCATCAAACCCCCCAAAAAATCAAAACTTAAAGATTGAAAAGCGAAAGCAGTGGGGATTGGCAAAGAAAAAGATAAAACCCCTACAAAAAGAAAGACTTTAAAAAGAAAGTTTAAAAAAAAAGCTTTAAAAAAGAAAGGGTTTAAAAAAAGAAAGTTTAAAAGAAAAGGGTTTAAAAAAAGAAAGTTTAAAAGAAAAGGGTTTAAAAAAAGAAAGTTTAAAAGAAAAGGGTTCAAAAGAAAAAAGATTTTTCATCAAACCACCCCAAAAAAACAAAGTGTTTAAGAAAAGAGAGTTTAAGAAAAGAAATCTCTCAATAAGAAGCCCCCTAAAACAAAGGGTTCAAAACAAGAAACCCCCTAAAAAAAAGAGGATTTAAGAGAGGGGGTTCAAAAGAAAAAAGATTTTTCATTAAAATCCCCCAAAAAGAAAGAGGGTTCAAAAACAAAGAGAATTCAAAAACAAAGGCTTCAAAAGAAACCCCCCAAAAAAAAATTTAAAAGAAACCCCTTAAAAGAGAGAGTTTCACAAAGGGTTTTTAGCTTCTAGTAAGCGAACACATAATTCAAATACACGCTATAAAGCCTGCGGTATTTGAGTTCAGCCCCCATAAAAGAATAGTAATTGGTGTTGATGGTGGGGATTTTCACGCCTAACTCAATCCCATGCTGAGCCGCATGATCGCTGCCTTTTTTCTTGGATCTGGCTAAATTCATCCTCACTCCCATGTTGAATAAGAATTGGAAGTTCGCCACGTTCATTTTAGCGTTATAGACATTATTCACGGTGGCTAAATTCACGTACTCAGAATTGAGCCATGAAGTCCCCGCTAACGCAATCCCGCCAAAAAGCCCCACGGAAAGCTTGTTGTTCTTGCCTAAGAAATTGGTGGCTTTATCGTTGATGAAATTATAGAGAGCGTCCGCTCCAAAACCATAAGTCCACACGTCAGAAGCCGAGTTGAAGAAGCTGGATTTGATGAACGCATGGTTGTAATCAAAAAAGCCGTAATACCTAGCGCCCCATTTTCTTTTTTGCCCAAAGAATTGCTTGTAACCCACTTGAATACCGATCCCATTCATGGCACCATTGTTGGTTTGAGAACCGACGATGCCCACTTTCCTAAAGGGATTACGCCCTAATTCTTGGTTGATGGTTTGGATTTGGTTGTAAGAATTTTGATTCAAGTAGTAATTGGTTTCTATGCCTTGTGGGCTATAGGGGTTATTCTTTTTTCCCACCACGTTTTGCAAGCTTGAGCCGTTAGGGACTTTGGAGAGCGCAGTAGTGATGCTGTTATAGGTGTTGCCCAATTCGCTGTATCTAGATCTGAAATTCACCAAAGTGTCAGCGATGTTTTCGGCTTGCTGTATCTGCTGCTCTTGAGTGCCAAAATGAGCGATGCTGTTGTCTAAATTATCCAGGGTTTGTTTCACATAGGCGCAACCGGAAGCGAAAGTTTGAGTGGTAACCGTGCCAAGAGCTGAACCTTGTGTGCCACTAGTGCCAGCTGTTGAAGGGTTGTTGCATGTGGCTAAAAAGCCTGTAACAAAATTTTTAAAACTCCCGGTAAGATTGTCAGGGTTAATGGCTTGCCCCACCTGATGGGCTAAATTGAGCATTTTGGCTTGCGCGCTAGCGTTAGCGAGCATGCCTTGAGCGAAGCTAGCGTCTGTGAAAGGGTTGAAAGGCTTGCCATTATTACCGCCTACTGGGGTTGATTGTTCATGCTCGTTAATGACGCTCGTTTGATTGACCAGCTCTTGCGCGTCCGTGATCATCTTTTGGATCGCGCTGATTTCTTCTGAAAAAGCGCCGCATATTTTCCCAGTAGTAGTAGAGAATTTTGGGGCATTAGCCTCACTACTATTATTAGCATGGAAATACGGGCATGCCGTGTTGATGGTGTTAATGAGCGTGCTCGCTTGCGCTAAGAGCGCTTGAGCGCTATTAGGCACACCGTCTAATTGGTTAGTGATTTCGGTGTAGGAGACACGTTGGGTGTTACCTAGTGCGGTTGAATCAACGACTTTTGAACTGATCGTGGTGGTTACGCTTTTGCCGTCTATGGTTTGGATTTTAGTCGTGGTTCCGCCATGTTGGTTTTTTACACCTGTGGCTTTTTCCGAGCAGTTATCATTCCCTTCCCCTGAGCATGTGTAAGTATAGCTTACATTCACCGTTCCGTTGTTTTCTTTGAGCGCGGGTAAGCCTTTTTTTAAAGCCGTTTGGAGGATCTGATAGGCTTCGTTAATCTTTTTAAAATTTTCAATGCTCATAGGGCCGTAGTATCCAGGCGTATACCCGTTCAAAGAGCAAGTGATGGAAGTGGATCGATACCCTGGCTCGTTGTTGAAGATGGTGGTTGAAGAGGTGCTTTTTTGACCATTAGCGCTACCCCCGCATTGCGTAACATAGCCTAAGACATTCCAAAACCCTACCGCCGCGTTGATCGCTAAAAGCACGGCTTGATAAGCCGGGGAGTTGGCTTTATCGCCGATCAAATTCTTCGCGCTCGCGCCCAGATTTTCACGCACCGCATTGATCGCGCTCGGGTCAGCGGACAATTTGATAAGGGTGTTTAGGGTGCTGTATCGGGTTAAAAGATTGTTCAAGTTTTCATAACGATCTGAAAGATCTTGGATGCCTTTGGTGTTTTTCACCATTTGAGCGGCTTCACCGATTTGATAGCCTACGCTTGTGTAAAAGCCGTCGTCTTCAGCGCTCAAAGTGGAAACTAAAAGCGAACCTAAAGTTAATGAAAGGATGTGTTTTTTCATGTTTTTTCTCCTTTTTGGATTAAATTGGATTAGTATTAGGGATTCTATACATTAAAATACATTTGCATTAGAATGCACTTGCATTGGAATGTATTTGGAGTATTATAGCATAAAGCGTTTTTTTTTGTCATTTTCTTAAAAATTTTGTCATTTTTTTTGATGCTTTTTGTGTGGTGTTAGCCCATAAAAAGACTTTTAGCATTTTTTAAGATTAAATACTAAAGAGCTTGATTTTGCCGTAACCTCTTTAAAAAGCACTCTTTTGGGGCGTTTGCCCCTTATATGGGTGAGAAAATTTATTTCTTGTGAGCGAAATCGTGTGGGTTGCCTTTACCCCCAACATAAGCGATTTTGTCGCCTAAAATATCATAAGCTTGACCAAAGCCCTTCACAAAACGCCCTTCTTTGAAATCCAATGCGATCAAATGGAAATCTTGCATGGTGCGAATGGTTTTAATGCCCCCAGCACCGCCGGTTTTTTCAATGAAAGAATCAAACGCTTTGTCAAACTCCGCCCCTCTTTCAATAAAACGAGCGTTGGTTTTATAACGCAAGCGTTTCCTCAAAATAGCTGATTTAGCCTTGCTCTCGTCTTCTAAAAACATCACTTCCACATTGTGTGGGTTGTTTTTAAGGCCCGCAAAATGTTCAGCCACTTCGCTCACATAAATGTAGTATTGTTTGCCATCGCTCATTAAAGGCGCATAAGAGCATACCACATGCCCATTAGGGTGTAAGGTCGCCAAACAAACAGAATCAAAGCTTTCTTTAAAGGCTTTAACCTCTTCTTCCACGCCTTTTAAATCATGGGTTTTTTCCACGCTTTGACACAATTCAATGATAGCGTTTTTGTAGTCTTTGGGGTCTTTAACTTCGTGGTTAAATTCAATCCTTAAGGTTTGATTGTGGTTATAACCAATCACAATGCCTTGAGAATCCACGCTTTTAAAGGCGACATTTTCAGCGTGATGGACCTGCCCAAATTTTTTCAACAAACCTTTCATGTCTTCTACATGGTGAGCGTTCATGTGTTCTATAATACGATTAAGCAAAATATTCTCCTTAGTTTCAAAAAATAAGGGGAATGTTATAACAAAAAATTAAATATTAGCTTAATCCTTAGCGGAAATTTTGGTTTTGATTTCTATGCCTAAAAGTTTGAAAGCGTTAGTCAAACTCAAACTCACCATTAAACAAATTTTTAAAAGCTCCTTAGCTTTAGGGGTGTCTAAGATTTTTCCAGCGTTATAGAAGCGGTGGAATTCTGAAGCGAGGGTTTTTGCGTATTCGCACATTTTTTGCAAGCCGTATTCTTCAAAAGAGGATTCAATCGCTTTAGGCAAGCTTAAAGCGCTAAAAAGCAGGTATTTTTCTTCAGCGTTTAAATTTTTTAAAGGGGTTTGCAAGATCTCTTCTTTAGAGAAAGGCGATTTTTCTAGCATGGTGTGGATGCGCGAATTAGCGTAATGGATATAATAAATAGGGTTTGAGCTGTCCTGCTTTTTTAAAGTATTGACATCAAATTCTAAATGAGTGTCAAGCCGTTTGCTCAAAAAAATAAACCTTAAAGCATCCTTACCCACATCATCAACCACATCTTTAATCAAAATAAAATTACCCGCTCTTTTACTCATCTTGTAAGGCTCGTTATCTTTGAGCAAGCGCACCATTTGAGCGAGTAAGACTTCAAGTTTGTTGGAATCATGGCCCAAAAACTCAAGGCTGGCTTTCACTCTAGCGATATAGCCGTGGTGGTCTGCCCCCCAAATGTTGGTATATTTGGTATAATTTTGTTGGAATTTTTCATTATGATAGACAATATCGCCGGCTAAATAAGTGCAACTTTTATCTTCTTTAATGAGCACCCGATCGCTTTCATCTTGATAGAGTGAAGATTTGAGCCAGATTTTAGAATCCTTTTCATAAAGGGCGTTCGCTTTTTCTAATCGTTCAAACACCGCATCTTTATGTTTAAAAATTTCTTTTTCGCTCGCATAGGAATCAAAATGAATGCCTAAAGCGTCTAAATTATCCTTAATTTCTAAAAGCATTAGATCTTTAGCGTAGCCGCTTAAAATTTCAATGATCGTCTCTTCGTTTTCTTTAAAAAGGCTTGGCTCTAAATCGTTGTTCGCCTTTTTAGCGATTTCAATGATGTATTCGCCTTTGTAAAAGACTTCCGGATAAGTTACGCTTTCTTTTAAAACATGCTCTCTGTAAGCGAGCCATACCGAAAGCCCTAACAAGCGGATTTGAGATCCCATGTCATTAACATAATATTCGCACAAAACTTCATGCCCTAAAAAGCGAGCGATTTTAGCCAAACTATCGCCAAACACCGCCCCTCTAGCATGCCCTATGTGTAAAGGCCCTGTGGGGTTAGCGCTCACGAATTCTAAAAAAATTTTTTGAGAATGTTCGCTTTTAACTTGAGAGCCAAATTGTTCTTTTAATTCTAAAGCCTTTTGAGTGAAACGCTCCAAAAAATCTAAAGAAAGCGTGAAATTGATATAGCCCTTGCAAGCCACTACGCTGTCAAAAAACCCTTGAGTTTTTTCGTGCGTGCTGATTTTAAGGGCTAACTCTTCAGCGATAACTAGGGGCGATTTTTTAAAAACTTTGGCGAGATTGAAAGCAATGGGCGTAGCGTAATGCCCATGCTCTCTGTCTTTAGGGTATTCAATAATGACTTCAGCTTCTAAAATCTCTTCTAAAACGCCCTTAATGAGAGTGTGCATGTTTAACTTTCTTGTTTGCTTTTAATCTCGCTACTCTCATGCACTTTGGTTTGCGTTGCTTGAGCGTCTAGGGTTTTTGGCTCATTTTTAGCCTCTTCTTCATCATCTTTCACGGCTTTTTTGAAATTTTTAATCCCACTGCCTAAACCTTTAGCCAACTCTGGGATCTTTTTAGCCCCAAATAACAACACAATCACTAATAAAACAATGACCCAATGCCATATGCTTGTGAATCCGCCCATATTTTACTCCTTAAACTATTGGTTGGTTTTTTCTTGAATTATAGCTTTTTTAAAAAATAATTGATAGGTTTTATAAGGATTCGTTTTTCCAAGCCTTGCATATTTTTTCAAAATTAAACGCTTTTAAGCGATGGACTAAAGTTTTTGCGATGCTTAAGATGATTTCTTTGGATTTTTCTAAATCTTCATTGATGATGAGGTAATCAAAGCTCTCCAAGCACTGCATTTCTTTATAAGCGTTGATCAAGCGTTTTTCTATCGTCTCTTTAGAATCCGTCCCCCTTAAAAGCAAGCGCTCTTTTAAAATCTCTTGGTTTTTGGTGCTAATAAAGACTGAGCATGCGTTAGGGTAATGCTTTTTAAGGATCTCATGCCCTTGCACATCAATATCAAAAATGACGATTTTGCCCTCTTTTAAGGCTTTTTCTACAGGGATTTTAGAAGTGCCATAGTAGTGGTTATGCACGATCGCCCATTCTAAAAACTGCCCTTTTTCTATGCCTTGTTTGAATTCTTCTTCGCTGACAAAATTATAATGCAAGCCATCAACTTCGCCCTCTCTAGGCTTTCGTGTGGTGGTGGAAAGGGAAAAATGGGTTTTGGGGATTTTTTCTTGCAAATACTTTGTAAGGGTGCTTTTACCCGCTCCGCTAGGGCCTGAAAGGATGAGTAAATTAAAATCATTATGCATTAGGTTTCTTATCCTCTAAAGTGATTTTAATGCTTAAGGTCTTGTTTTCTAAAAGGCTTTTTAAGGACTCTTGATTCAGGCTTTTTAATAAATCTTGCAAATTCAAGCGCAATTCTAGGGGGCTGGAAGTTTTATCGCTTTCTTCTTTTTCTTGCGGGGTTTCTGTGTTGTTCTCATTCTTGGAGGTTTCTGTGTCGTTTTCATTGTTAGGAGTTTCTGCAACGGCTTCATTTAAAAAGGGCAATTCTTCCCCCATCGCTTTAGCCATCACCGGCTCAGGAATGTCTTCAATGGTTTCGTAATGGTCTTCTTGGGTTTCTTTTTCTTGCGGTATTTCTGTGCTTTCTTGGGCTTCTTCTTGTGGGATTTCTGCGTTTTCTTGGGTTTCTTTTTCTTGGGCTTCTTCTTGTGGGATTTCTGCGTTTTCTTGGGTTTCTTTTTCTTGGGCTTCTTCTTGTGGGATTTCTGCGTTTTCTTGTGGGTTTTCTACATCTTGCGGTGTTTTTGCGCTTTCTTGGGTTTCTTTTTCTTGGGTTTCTTCTTTAGGGATTTCTGCGTTTTCTTGGGTTTCTTCTTTAGGGATTTCTAATTCTTGCGTTTCTTTATCTTGTGCTTGTGGGATTTCTACATCTTGCGGTGTTTCTGCGCTTTCTTGGGTTTCTTTTTTATCCTCGTTAGAGTTTTCTTGGATTTCTTTGACTAATTCTTGCATGGCCTCTAATTCTTGCGCGCTTGGGGAATCTTGTGTTTTTTCTTGCGTTTCTTCTTTAACTTCTTCTTGCGTTTCTTCTTTGATTGGCTCTTGTTCTTTGACTCGCTCTTCTTGCGTTTCTTCTTTAACTTCTTCTTGCGTTTCCAACTCTTTAGAAACTTCTTCATCTTTGGAGGTTTCACTCTCTTGCGTTTCATCATCTTTAGGCTTTTCTTCTTCTTGGGGAGTTTCTTTAACCTCTTCTTTTTCTTCTTTTTTAATCTCTTCTTTTTCTTCTTGATCGTTTAAAGTGGGGAGTAGTTGCTCTTCATTGTTAGGCTCTTCTTTGGCTAGGGCTTCTAAATCGCCTAAATTTTCTAATTCGTCCCAATTGGTTTCTAAAACTTCTTGAGTGGGGTCTAAATTCTGGCTAGGCTCTAGCTCGTTTATGTTAGAACCAAGCTTTTTTTGAAAGATTTTTAAAACTTCAGTGGGTAAAAAAGGTTTTTTGATTTTCATCTCAAAGCCCTCTAAGAAGGGTTGCGCTTCATTGCCCTTTTTATACATGCACACGCTGTTTTTATTTTGAGAGATGATCTCTTTTAATTCTAGCCAATCCACTTGGTCTAGTTTTTCCAAACATTCATCATCGGCTATCAAAATCCATTCTGGATCTTCTTTAAGGCACGCAGATAGCTCTTGATAGTGGTTAAAATTTTCCATAGGCAATTCTAATTTCTTAGAGACGCTCTCAAGCAGCTTTGTGATCATGGGGTTTTGGTTGAATAGAATCATTTTCATTTTAGGGACTCCTTATTTGATAAGAAACGCTTCTTTAAGCCTATCCATTTTATCGCTTTTTTTAAATCTTTTATTATAATCAAAATTCCACTTGGTTGGTTGTTTTTATCATAGAGTGTAATTTAAAATAAGGATCATTTGATGTTAAACAAGTTTAAAAAAATCGTTGGCGTGGGCGTGTTAGTGGGCTGTTTAGGGGTTTTGCAAGCTAAAAACAGCTTATTTGTCTTGCCTTATGAACAAAGAGACGCTTTGAACGCTTTAGTTTCTGGCATTAGTAACGCCAGAGAGAGCGTGAAAATCGCTATTTATAGTTTCACGCACAGAGATATTGCAAGAGCGATTAAAAGCGTAGCGAGTAGGGGGATTAAGGTGCAAATCATTTATGATTATGAAAGCAATCACAATAACAAGCAATCCACTATTGGCTATTTAGACAAATACCCTAACACGAAAGTGTGCTTATTGAAAGGGCTTAAGGCTAAAAACGGGAATTATTACGGCATCATGCACCAAAAAGTGGCGATCATTGATGATAAGATCGTGTTTTTAGGCTCAGCGAATTGGAGCAAAAACGCTTTTGAAAACAAT
This sequence comes from Helicobacter pylori NCTC 11637 = CCUG 17874 = ATCC 43504 = JCM 12093, assembly GCF_900478295.1. NCBI lineage: Bacteria > Pseudomonadati > Campylobacterota > Epsilonproteobacteria > Campylobacterales > Helicobacteraceae > Helicobacter > Helicobacter pylori. The sequence goes on along the minus strand of NZ_LS483488.1, from coordinate 1,477,043 downwards.
TACGAAGTGCTTTTAAAAACCGATGACACAGAAACGATCCTCAAAGCCAAGAGCTATTACCAAAAGATGTTAGGGAGTTGCGTTGGGTTTTAAAAGCCCTTTTAGAAGTGGTAATTATACCCCACATAAAAGGCAAAGACCCTACGCATTTGAACCTTGAGTGCATCAGTGGTGTAGTATTTGTTATTAATGGTGGGGAATTTAAACCCGATTTCAAATTCATGTTCATCTACAAATAAAGCCTTGAGACCAAAGTTAAAGAGGAATTGAAAAGAGGTGTTATCAACCGCGCTGCTGTTAGTGATGCCTAACAATTCCTGCCCTTTACTGCCAATATACCAGCTATTCCCAGCAATCGCAATCCCCCCAAAAACGCCAATATCCACGCTAATGTCATCTTGATAGAAACTCCCTTGGAAGAAATTCCACACCGCATCCACGCCCACGCCATAAGTGATCATGTTATTGCCGCCATAATAGCCTTTAGGGTATCTCATGCCATAGCCTTGCCAGTCTAAGAAAGCAAAATAGCGCAAGCCCAAGATTTTATCCGGATGGAAAAAGTGGTTATAGCCCATGACTAATCCAATCCCATTAGATCCCATGTTGGTAAGTTTTCTAACGCTATTAACGCTGGTTATGATATTGGTGTAACCGGTTTGATAGTTAGTAACTTCTCTAACTTCATGGATATTAGTCATTAAATTGATAGAACCTGTTTGGTAATTGACTCCCATATACAAATTTTTCGTCCAAGAAGGTGCTGCGCTTTCTTCTTTAGCTACTAAGGCGTGTGTTAGCAAGCTTGCGCCAACTAACATTTTTAACAAGGTTCTCAATTGTATCTCCTGCATAGTAAGTTTCATTATAAAGATCTTAAAGATCTAAATTTTACAACAACTTACTCAAAATTAAGCATTTATTCTTTATAAGAGAGTATAATTTAGGGCTTAAAATAACTCAAAAGTAAGGCTAGTGGATGAAAAAGGCGCTTTATTTAGGGGCTGTTGCGTTTAGCGTTGCATTCAGCATGGCATCAGCCAATGAGCCAAAAATTGATTTTAACCCTCCCAATTATGTAGAAGAAACTCCCTCTAAAGAATTTATCCCTGAATTGAACAAGTTGGGGAGTTTGTTTGGGCAGGGCGAGCGCCCTTTATTTGCGGACAGGAGGGCGATGAAGCCTAACGATTTGATCACAATCATTGTCTCTGAAAAAGCGAGCGCGAATTATTCCAGCTCTAAAGATTATAAAAGCGCTTCAGGGGGTAATTCCACGCCCCCAAGACTCACTTATAACGGGCTAGATGAAAGAAAGAAAAAAGAAGCGGAGTATTTAGACGATAAGAATAATTACAATTTCACCAAATCCAGCAATAACACGAATTTTAAAGGCGGTGGCTCGCAAAAAAAGAGCGAAGATTTAGAGATCGTGTTGAGCGCTCGAATCATTAAAGTGCTAGAAAACGGGAATTATTTCATCTATGGGAATAAGGAAGTGCTAGTGGATGGGGAAAAGCAAATCCTTAAGGTGAGCGGGGTGATCCGCCCTTATGATATTGAAAGGAATAACACCATCCAATCCAAGTTTTTAGCCGATGCTAAGATTGAATACACGAATTTAGGGCATTTGAGCGATTCCAATAAAAAGAAATTCGCTGCTGATGCGATGGAAACCCAAATGCCTTATTAAAAAGAGCAAAGCCTAGCATGAGAGCGATCGCTATTGTTTTAGCCAGAAGTTCCAGTAAAAGGATCAAGAATAAAAATATTATTGATTTTTTCAATAAACCCATGCTCGCTTACCCTATTGAAGCGGCGCTAAATTCCAAGCTTTTTGAAAAGGTGTTTATCTCTAGCGACAGCATGGAATATGTTCATATAGCTAAAAATTATGGGGCGAGTTTTTTGAATTTACGCCCTAAAGTTTTAGCGCACGATAGAGCCACGACTTTAGAAGTGATGGCTTATCACATGAAAGAATTAGAGTTAAAAGATGAAGATATTGCGTGTTGCTTGTATGGCACTTCAGCACTTTTACAAGAAAAGCATTTAAAAAACGCTTTTGAAACTTTAAAAGAAAATACGGATTATGTTTTCACATGCGCTCCATTTAGCGTTTCGCCCTATCGTTCTTTTAGCCTTGAAAACGGCGTTCAAATGGCTTTTAAAGAGCATTCAAACACGCGCACGCAAGATTTAAAAACGCTCTATCATGACGCAGGATTGTTTTATATGGGGAAGGCTCAAGCCTTTAAAGAAATGCGGCCTATTTTTAGCCCAAATTCCATCGCTTTAGAATTATCGCCCTTAGAAGTCCAAGATATTGACACTTTAGAAGATTTAGAATTAGCCAAGCTCAAATACAGCCGTTTGAAAAACGCATGCCAGTAAAAATTTTGTGCGATTGTTTTTTAACAAGCGGTTTAGGGCATGTGAGGCGTTGTGAAAAAATCCTTTCTGTTATAGAAAAATTAGGAATCAAAGCGGATCTTTATTTGCACAAGCAAAATAATATAAGCGCTTTTTTAGAGGGTGTTGGCAATGATGATTTGTTGATTGCAGACAGCTATCGTTTAAATTCAAAGGATTTTTGTCTTTTAAAAGAAAAAGCCAAAAGCCTTATGGTCATAGAAGATAAAGAGCATGCTAAGGGGTTTTACCCTAAAAACACTAAGATCATGAATTCCACGCTGAACGCTTTAAAACACTACCATCATTTATCAAAAGATTATCAGTATTATTTGGGAGTGGGGTTTTACCCTGTTGATATTCGCTTTGTCTATGAGCGCCCTATCAATACAGAAAATAAAGAAGTGCTGATCACTCTAGGGGGGAGCGAGCAAAAAATACTCAAAGAGATAGTCAAAATTTTAGAAAATAAGGGCATGCATTTGCATATCATTTCACCTTATACGCCTAAAAATCCTCCCAAAAACACGCATTATTACAGCCCTTTAAGCCCTTTGGAGTTCAGTTCTTTGATGAAATCTTGCGCTTGCGCCATTAGCGCTGCGGGTCAAACCCTCTATGAATTAGCCCTTTCTCAAACGCCCTCTCTTATCATTCCTATTGCTTCTAATCAAATCATTCAAAGCCAAGAATTTGAAAATTCAGGCATCTTCAAACAAACGAGTTTAAAAACTTTAGCGAAAGATTTTGAAAAATTACAAATTCAAAAAAATCAAGCCTGGGCAAAAAACCTGGCTTTTGGGAGTGAGCTAGAGGGCGCATTAAGGGAGTTTTTAGAAATTTGAAAAAAAATTATTCTTATGGAAATATCCAAGCGATTGATTTTATTAATTTAAACGATGGAGAAAAATTGTTGGTTTTAGAGTTTCGTAACCACCCAAACACTGCCTTATGGATGTATAGCGCTTTTATTTCTTTAAAAACGCATTTGCAATTCATAGAAGATTTAAAAAACTCGCCTAACCACCGCTATTTTTTGTTTAAAGAAGAGGGCGTTTATTTAGGGGTTGGCTCTATCACTAAAATCAATTTTTTTCATAAGCATGGGTATTTGGGGATTTATAAAAACCCTTTTTTGAAAAATGGGGGAGAGGCTATTTTAAAAGCTTTAGAATGCATCGCTTTTGAAGAGTTCCAATTAAATTCTTTGCACTTAGAAGTGATGGAAAACAATTTCAAAGCGATCGCTTTTTATGAAAAAAACCATTATGAGTTAGAGGGGCGTTTGAAAGGCTTTATCTCTAAAGAAAAGGAATTTATAGACGTTCTTTTGTATTACAAGGATAAGAAAGGATATAACGATCAATTCTCTTTAAAATTTTAGGATCAATTTCTAGTTTTAAATCCAGAACGCTTAAGGGCAAGTTGCAATCTTGTAATTTGACGAGATCTTTTGAAGTAACCAATAAGGAAGTGGCGTTATTTTGATAAAACTCTTTTTCTAAAAGCTCCAAATCAAAAGGGGCATGGTCTCTAAAATACAATTTTTTAACCACTTCTTTGGGTAAAAACGCATCAAGCCTGCTAGGATTAGCGATAGCCGTTACTAAAAGCATGCGTTTGGTGGGGTGAGAAATAGAAGTTATTCTTTGATAATCCTTATCTTCTGTAATGATTAAATGGGCTTCTTTATAGCTTTTAATGCTTTCTCTATACAACCCACTAGGCAAACAAAAGGGGTAGTAGGGGGGGACTTTAGGCTTTAAAAGCGCATTGAATTGGTTGAAATTAAACCTAAAACCATCGTCTAAAAACACGATTTTTGCCCCTAATTCAAGGGCTTTTAAAACGCCTAACTCTCTTTTTTCGCTCACAATCACGCTCGCTTGTTTTAAATTTAAGGCTAAAAGATAGGCTTCATCGCCCGCTGTTTTTTGAGGAACTAAAATGTTTCCTTTAACGCTCACCACCACTAAGCCTTTAGAATCCCGTTGATACCCCCTAGAGACAACCGCCACTTCTTGGTATCTTGGAGCGATTTCTAAAATGAAGGGCGTTTTACCGCTCCCCCCAGCGATGAGGTTGCCTATACTGATAAGGGGGATTTTAAAATCACGCTTTTTAGCAGTTTTTCGTTTAATTGTGGCAATGCATTGATAAATTAAAGAAAAAGGATAGAGCGCGAAAATCAACCCCTTTTGCAAAAGAGTGGGGTCATAAAAATAGCGTTCTAAAAAGGGTTTATCGCTTTTCATTCAGGGTTAAATTTTTGAGCGATGGTGGGTAATTCTAATTTAAAAGCGTTTTTTTGGATACGGCTTGTGATGTTTTTCACTAAAATTTCATCATAGCCTAATTGAGCGAGCGTTTCTGCATCAATGGGCTTGTTTTTGAACAACGCTTCAATATCCTTCAATAAAGGATCAATCACGCTATAAGGATAGCCTAAATCTTTTTCATCGCTTTGCCCCACAAATAAATCCGCGCTAGGGGGCTTATTTAAAATCTTTTTAGGGATATTTAAATAATAAGCGAGTTCATAAACTTCGGTTTTAAATAATTCCCCAATCGGGTTAATCGCGCACGCCAAATCCCCAAATAAAGTTCCATAGCCTAACATTCTTTCGCTTTTATTGCTCGTGCCAATGACTAAAGAATCGCTTTTTAAAGAATAATCGTATAAAAAAGCCATGCGCAATCTTGCGCAAAAATTCCCCTTTCTAGTAAGGCTCGCGTCTTTAAAGTGAGAGCCAAAGATGGCGTCATAGGGAGCGATAGAATATTCTGTATAAGGGATAGAAAATTTTTCGCACAAATTTAAAGCGTCTGTTTTACTTTCTGGCATAGAGACTGAAGAGGGCATTAAAAGGGCATGGGCGTTTTCTTTAAAAACTTTTTGGCATAGCACCCCAACGACCGCGCTATCTAGCCCCCCACTCAGCCCGTAAACGACTTTTTTAAAGCCTTTTTTTTGAACTTCTTTTTCTAAAAAATCGCATAAATAAGCGATGAGTTTTTGGTAATCTTTTTGCATGCCTTAAATTATAATAGAAAAAACGCATCGTTTAAGTGAAAAATTAGCTTTTCTTGCTATAATCATCGTTTCACTTCTTTAAAAGTGCTCGTAGCTCAGCTGAATAGAGCAACAGGTTGCGGTCCTGTAGGTCGGGGGTTTGAATCCCTCCGAGCACACCATTTCTTAACATTCTGCATGTTTTTAAACATTATCGCTCCCATTATGGTAAAATAAATACTTGCTTAAACACGCTAGGAGATTTGATTTTGGCATTACCCGTTTATTATGATAAAGACATTGATTTAGGCGTTATCCAATCCTTACAAGTGGGTATTATTGGCTATGGCGCGCAAGGAGAAGCCCAAGCGCTCAATTTGAGGGACTCTAAAGTAAGGGTGCGTATTGGCTTGTATCAAGGGAGTTTGAGCGTTTCAAAAGCAAAAAAAGAGGGCTTTGAGGTGCTAGGAGTCAAAGAATTAGTCCAACAATCGGATGTGATCATGGCGTTACTCCCGGATGAATTGCATAAAGAAGTGTTAGAAAAAGAAGTGATCCCTTTTTTAAAAGAGGGGCAAATTATAGGCTTTGCTCATGGTTTTAGCGTGCATTTCAATCAGGTTATTCTTCCAAAAGGCGTGGGTGCGATTTTAGTCGCGCCAAAAGGGCCCGGGAGCGCTTTAAGAGAAGAATACCTTAAAAATAGGGGCTTATACCATCTAATCGCCATAGAGCAAGAAAGTTCAAAATACAACGCTAAAGCGGTGGCTTTAAGCTATGCTAAAGCGATGGGCGGAGGGAGAATGGGGGTTTTAGAAACGAGTTTTAAAGAAGAATGCGAGAGCGATTTATTCGGCGAGCAAGCGGTTTTGTGCGGGGGGTTAGAAACGATTGTAAGAATGGGGTTTGAAACTTTAATTAAGGCAGGATACCCTGAAGAATTAGCCTATTTTGAATGCGTGCATGAAGTGAAATTGGTGGCGGATTTATTGCATTATAAGGGGGTAGAGGGCTTAAGGAAACACATTTCTAACACCGCTGAATTTGGGGCGATTAAAAATAGAGAGCCTATGGGAAATCTGCTAAAAAAACGCATGCAAAAAATCTTAAAAAAGATTCAAAACGGCTCATTCGCTAAGGATTTTTTACTGGAAAAGAGCTTGAATTACCCCAGGTTAAACACAGAGAGGAAAGCCCTTAAAGAGACTAAAATAGAACAAATTGGGGAAATTTTACGCGCCCCATTCAATCATAAAAAATAAATCATTAAATTAAAAGGAATCATATGGCAATAGTAGTTACTATCACTTCAGGTAAGGGGGGCGTGGGTAAAAGCACCACCACGGCTAATTTAGCGATCGGCTTGGCTGAGAGCGGTAAAAAAGTCGTAGCGGTTGATTTTGACATAGGCCTTAGGAACTTGGATATGATTTTAGGCTTAGAAAATCGCATTGTTTATGATGTGGTGGATGTGATGGAAAAAAATTGCAACCTTTCGCAGGCTTTAATCACGGATAAAAAGACTAAGAACCTTTCTTTTTTAGCGGCTTCACAAAGCAAGGATAAAAATGTTTTAGATAAGGAAAAAGTAGCGATTTTAATCAACGCTTTAAGGGCGGATTTTGACTATATTTTGATTGACTCACCGGCTGGGATTGAAAGCGGTTTTGAGCATGCGATTTTGCATGCGGACATGGCGTTAGTGGTGGTAACGCCGGAAGTGAGTTCTTTAAGAGATAGCGACAGAGTGATTGGCATTATTGACGCGAAGTCTAACCGGGCTAAAAGGGGCGAAGAAGTGCATAAGCATTTGATAATCAATCGCTTAAAACCTGAATTAGTGGCAAATGGCGAGATGATTCCTATAGAAGAAGTGCTTAAGATTTTATGCTTGCCTTTAATTGGGATCATTCCTGAAGATCACCATATTATTTCAGCGACCAACAAGGGCGATCCGGTGATTCGCACGGACTGCGAGAGCGCGAAGGCTTACCAGCGCATCACCAGACGGATTTTAGGCGAAGAAGTGGAATACGTGGAATTTAAGGCTAAAAGAGGCTTTTTTAGCGCGTTAAAAGGGATATTTTCATGAGTTTGTTTGATTTTTTTAAAAACAAAGGGAGCGCGACCACCGCAACAGATAGATTGAAATTGATTTTAGCCAAAGAGCGCACTTTAAATTTACCCTACATGGAAGAGATGCGTAAAGAAATCATTGCCGTTATTCAAAAATACACTAAATCTTCAGACATCCATTTCAAAACCCTTGATAGCAACCAGAGCGTGGAAACGATTGAAGTGGAAATTATATTGCCTAAATAGTTAACTAACGAATGAAAAGCCATTTCCAATACAGCGCGCTAGAGAATATCCCTAAAGCCTTTGACATTCTCAAAGACCCTCCTAAAAAACTCTATTGTGTGGGCGATACCAAGCTTTTAGAAGCGCCTTTAAAAGTGGCTATCATAGGCACAAGAAGACCCACCCCTTACAGCAAGCAACACACCATCACTCTAGCCAGAGAGCTTGCTAAAAATGGCGCGGTTATTGTGAGCGGGGGAGCGTTGGGCGTGGATATTATCGCTCAAGAAAACGCCTTGCCAAAAACGATCACGCTTTCGCCTTGCAGTTTGGATTTGATCTATCCTACAAACAATCATAAAGTGATCCAAGAAATCGCGCAAAACGGCTTGATTTTAAGCGAATATGAAAAGGATTTCATGCCCGTTAAAGGCTCTTTTTTAGCGAGAAACCGCTTGGTGATCGCTTTAAGCGATGCGGTGATTATCCCCCAAGCGGATTTAAAAAGCGGCTCTATGAGCAGCGCGAGATTAGCTCAAAAATACCAAAAACCCTTGTTTGTTTTGCCTCAGCGCTTGAATGAGAGCGATGGCACTAATGAGCTTTTAGAAAAAGGGCAGGCTCAAGGGATATTTAATATTCAAAATTTTATAAACACTCTTTTAAAAGACTACCATTTAAAAGAAATGCCTGAAATGAAAGATGAATTTTTAGAATATTGCGCCAAAAACCCCAGCTATGAAGAGGCGTATCTCAAATTTGGGGATAAGCTTTTAGAATACGAGCTGTTGGGTAAGATCAAGCGCATCAATCATCTCGTGGTGTTAGCATGATTTTAGCATGCGATGTGGGGTTAAAACGCATTGGCATCGCTGTGCTTTTAAACGGCGTTATCTTGCCTTTAGAAGCGATTTTACGCCACAACAAAAATCAGGCCTCTAGGGATTTGAGCGATTTATTGAGGGAAAAAAACATTCAGGTGCTAGTGGTGGGCAAGCCTAATGAAAGCTATGCGGATACCCACGCCCGCATTGAGCATTTCATCAAGCTTGTAGATTTTAAGGGCGAAATCGTTTTTATTAATGAAGACAGATCCAGCATAGAAGCCTATGAAAATTTAGAGCATTTGGGTAGGAAAAATAAGCGGCTCGCTATCAAAGACGGCCGGCTAGATTCTTTGAGCGCTTGCAGGATCTTAGAGCGCTATTGCCAGCAGGTTTTAAAAAATCATTAGATCTGATTGCAATTTGATTATAATAAAGTCTAAATTTTTTAATAAAAGGGAGAAGCGTCATGCTAAGTTTCAAAAAAGCCATTTTTAGGGTTTTGTGCTTGTGTTGTGTGTTGATTGGGGGGGGGGTTAATGGCAGAGCCAAACCCTAAAGAGCTTTTTGATTTGGGCGTAAAGAGTATTGAAGCGAGAGATTACATTCAAGCTAAAAAATATTTTGAAAAAGCATGCGATTTGAAATATGGTGGGGGGTGTGGTGCTTTAGGGGATCTGTATGATGATGTAGAAAAAAACTTAATAAAAGCCGCTCAACTTTACACTAAAGCGTGTGAGTTAAAAGAGGGTTTGGGGTGTAAGAGATTAGGGTCATTATATTATAATGGGGAAGATGTAGAAAAAAACTTAATAAAAGCCGCTCAATATCTCTCTAAAGCATGCGATTTGAAATATGGTAGGGGTTGTAATGATTTAGGGGAGTTATATTATAATGGGGAAGACGTAGAAAAAAACTTAACAAAAGCCGCTCAATACTTCTCTAAAGCATGCGATTTAAAAGAGGGTTTGGGATGTTTTAATTTATGGGCGTTATATTATAATGGGAAAGGAGTAGAAAAAGACTTAACAAAAGCCGCTTATCTTTATTCTAAAGCATGCGATTTAAAAGAGAGTTTGGGATGTTTTAATTTAGGGGCGTTATATTATAATGGGAAAGGAGTAGAAAAAGACTTAATAAAAGCCACTTATTTTTATTCTAAAGCGTGTGATTTAAAAGAAGGTATGGGGTGTGGTAATTTGGGGGTGTTATATTATAATGGGGATGGGGTGAAACGGGACTCAAAAAAAGCCGATCAATATTTCTCTAAAGCCTGCAAATTAGGCGTTAAAGAAGCATGCGAGGCGCTCAAAGAAAAATAAGGGATAAGGGTATTGCCAAAATGCCCCTTATTCTTTTAAGAAAATATTTTTACTAGGGAGTTTTAATCTTTTTTTGGTATTCTTTTAGGGGTCATTAGTCTTAAAAACTCTTTAAAAACGGATAACCATGAAAATTATGCATCAAGTCAAGGATTTTTTAGATTTTTGCAAACAAACGATCCATAAAAATTCTAATGAAGCGTTTCAAAAAACCAAACGAGTGCTTTTTAAAGAAAAATCTCAAAAAATCAGGGAGCAAGCGGTTAAAATCGTAGAAAAACGCTTGACAAAAGAGAATATGCAACTGAGCGATTTTAATGAAGAAGAATTAAAAATCATGTTTGAAGCCGAAGAAAAAAGGTTGTTAGAGCAAATCCACGCTAAAGAATTGAAAGAAAAACAAGAAAAAACCACCAAGCATTTTAAAGAAGTTTGGGAAAAGGGCGAAAATGAACAAGAAAAATAGCGTAATTTCTAGTTTAATGAATTTTTTTAGCGAAAAAAATGAACGCTGGCTGTTAGCCCACAGGCACACGAGAGGGTTTGTGATCGTGGCGTGGCTTTTTAGGTTTAAAAGCATTGCGTTTTCTATTTTCATCACTCTGTTGGTTATTTTAGTGGATATTTGGGTGTATAGCGATGTGCGCCAGTTTTTATTGGACACTTCTAGCTCTTTTATTTGGCTTTTAAGTGCTTTGCTAATCAAGTGGGGCGTGATTGTTATAAGCACGCGTAAATGCTACCAATTCAGCCAAAAAATGTTTGCGTTAATCCAAAGAAAAAGGCAAATCAGAGAGAATTTAAAAAACCGCTCCACTCGCAAAGACACTAAAAATTTTGAAAAACTCTCTAACATTGCTGAAGAAATCATTTCAAAAAAACAAGAAGAGTCCCACCACAAAGAAGATTCTAATGATGAAAACCATAAAGACAAGCTTTCTAACATTACTGAAGAAATGATTCTCAAAAAACAAGAGGAATTGAAAGCTAGAAAGGATAAGGGGGATTAAAAAAAGCATATAGAAAATCTTAATCAAAAAACCCCCCAAAGAAAATAGTCAAGAAAACAATCAATAAAGCAATCAGGGGATAATCAATAAAAAATGTGGGGGTTAATCTTTTAAAAAAGGCATGAAGCGTTCGGGCATTGGGGAAGCGATTTTGTAGATCGCCCCTTTAAATTCAAACTCTAAACTAGCGGCATGGAGCATGAGTAATGGGGCGTGATTTTCACGCTTCAATTGAAGGTATTCTCTAGCGTTTTCATCTGCCACCCCATAAAGCCTCTCACCCACGATCCTATGATCCACGCTGCTTAAATGCAAGCGGATCTGGTGCGTGCGCCCGGTTATGGGGGTAATTTTAAGTAGGCTTATATCCAAAAAAGGGTTATAGCTTAAAGGCTCAACAAGGGTAATTGAAGGCTTGCCTAAAGGAGAAATTTGAGATCGAATGCGCAAATCTTTTTGAATGTTTTGTGGCGTTAGAATGGGTTTGTCTATTTTCATGCTTTTTTCAACCAACCCATGCGCTAGTGCTAAATAAGTTTTTTTTACTTTTTTTTGCATGAAAAGCGCTTTTAAATCCTTAACGCTTTGTAAGGTCTTGCCCGCTAAAACTAACCCACTCGTTTCATAATCTAATCTGTGGGCTGGGTGGGCGTTTTTACCCAAATGCGATTGGATACAATCTAATAAGCTTTCATGGTAAAAATAGCCTTTAGGGTGGGTATAGACTTGATGGGGTTTGTCAAACACGCCAAAATCTTTAGTCTCAAAAACAAGCTTTTCTTGCTTTTCATTGGGCTTGAAATGAATCAAGCGAACGACCCCTTGAATCATTTGAGATTTACGCACGGCTTGTTGGTTTTGTTTCAGGCGTTGTTTGTCAAGGTGTCGTTGGGCTTCTTTTAAAGAGCATTTTAAAACATTGCGCACAAAAAACAAGGCTTTGGTGGGTTTTAAAATTTCAAATTCTTCTTCAACAAAAGGCACTACAACAAACTTTTAACAAACATTTTAGGCTCATTAGAATACTCATCTAATTCCACGCTAAAAATCGCACTCACCTTTTCGCCCGCTTTCAAAAACCGATCAGCGTTAAAATAAATAGCCTCTTTGACGCATTCTTTATCCTTAAAACGCAAAACCTGGTGGCTTTCTTTAATGATTCTTTCTTCTATGACTTCTAAATTTTGCACCTGGAATAAAGGTTCAGGGTTTTCTTGCCCATAAGGTTCGCCCGCTTCTATAATCTCTAAAAGCTCTCTGTCAATGTCTTTTAATTTGAGCGTTAAAGGGGGTTCTTTTTCACAAAAAGGCAAGACTTTAAAATCAAAATTTTCTAAAGTTTCAAAGAGCGAGATGATATTGTTTTTTCCAACGCTCAACCCGCAAGCTTGCCTATGCCCTCCATAGCCGAGCAGCAAAGAAGAAACCCCATTCAAAGCGTCAATCAAGTCAATGTTTGAAGAGCTACGAGCGCTCCCTTTATACACCCCTTCTTTAAAGGTGAAAACCAGGCTTGGCTTTTGAGTGGCTTCCACTAATTTTGAAGCCACAATCCCTAACACGCCCTCATGCCAATTGTCCTTAAAAGCGACGATAATTTTTTCTCCAACCATCGCATGCTTAAAAGCCTCTTCAAAAACCTGCTGTTGGATCATTTTACGCTTCAAATTGCATGCTTTCAAGCGTTCATACAAAGAATAGCCATCTTGAAAATTATTCGCGCTTAAAAAATCTAAAGCCATTTTAGCGTCTTGCATGCGCCCTGCGGAGTTGATTAAGGGGGCGATATTAAAAGAAATATCGCTCGCTTTTAAAGAGCGTTTTCTAAAAACTTCTCTTTGGCGTAAAAACCCCATTGCCCCTAAGGATTCTTTTTGCAAAAAATACAAGGCTTTAGAAACTAAAAAGCGGTTAAAAAAAGTCAAAGGCATCATGTCAGCAATAGTCGCCACGCCCGCTAAACACAACAACTCACTAGAATGGCTTTTTTCTTTTCCTAAAAGCTGGTGGATTCCATAGCACAAATAAAACGCCACCAACGCCCCGCACACTTCCTTTTGGATAAAATCACAATCTGGTTGCTTGGGGTTGATCACCGCATAAGCGTCTGGGACTTCATCATTATTTAAGCAATGGTGATCCGTAATGATAAGGGTGTAGTTTTTTTCTTTGCAAAATCGCGCGGCTTCAAAGGCGTTAATCCCGTTATCCACCGTGATGATTAAAGGGGCGTGGTGTTTTTCTAAAAATTTTTTAGAAATCCCATAGCCATCCATGAAGCGATTAGGGATTATAATGCGGACATGCTTATAGTTTAGGCTTTCAAAGAATTTTGCCATGATAGCAGAGCTAATCACGCCGTCAGCGTCATAATCGCCCACCACTAAAATTTCTGTGTTTGCGCGCATGGCTTCTATGATTTTGAGTGCGGCTTTTTTCAAGTCTTTGAATAAAAAGGGGCTAGGAAACCCTTTTTCATTATAAGCGATAGAAGCCACTCGCTCTTTGATTTGAGCTTTAAGCTTTTGTTTCATTCTTTAGATTAGGATTTAGAAAGAGCGCTCTTAATGAAATCCAAAATAATAGGGTTAGGGCTTTGCAACCTGGAGGTGAATTCTGGGTGGAATTGCACCCCCACAAAGAACGGGTGATCTTCTAATTCAATCGCTTCAATCAAATGATTCGCTCCAAAACCCACCACTTTCAAGCCCTTATTTTCCCACTCTTGGCGGTATTTGGGGTTGATTTCATAACGATGGCGGTGTCTTTCTTTAATGCTAGGCTTTTTATAAGCTTTTTCTAGCAAGCTGTTGGGCATGATTTCGCATTCGTATTCGCCTAATCGCATGGTGCCTCCTAAAGGCGAATTATAGGTGCGCACCTGTTTTTGGTGGTTTTGATCCATAAAATCTCCAATCAAATACACCACAGGGTATTCGCAACGTTGGTTAAACTCCGTAGAGTTAGCCCCTTTTAAACCCAAAACATTGCGGCAAAATTCAACGATCGCTAATTGCATGCCCAAACAAATCCCTAAAAAGGGGAGTTTTTCTAACCTAGCCCTTTGAATGGCGCAAATTTTGCCCTCAATCCCCCTTTCTCCAAAGCCCCCCGGCACTAAAATCGCATCAACGCCCTCTAAATCAGTCTTTTCGTTAAAATTCTCGCTATCCAGCCATTCAATATTGACTTGCGTGTCCAGATGTGCACCCGCATGGATTAGGGCTTCAATCAAGGATTTATAAGATTCTTTTAAGCTTAAATACTTGCCCACAAAACCAATTTTGACCTTGTGTTTAGGAGCGATAATCTTTTCTACTAAAGTGTTCCAAGCCGCCATTTTGGGGTGCAACTTATTCAAATTAAAGCGTCTGGCAATGGGGGTTAAAATGCCTTCTTGCAAGAAAAGAATAGGGCATGCGTAAATGCTTTTAGTGTCTGTGGCTACAATCACGCTGTCTTGCTCCACATCGCAACTCAAAGCGATTTTCTTTTTCAATTCTTTATCCAAAGGCTTAGGCGATCGCGCCAAAATGATTTGAGGGGTTACGCCAAGGCGTCTTAATTCCTGGACGGAGTGTTGCGTGGGTTTGGTTTTTAGCTCGTTAGTGGTTTGGATATAGGGGATCAAGGTTACATGCACATTGATGACTTTTTCATTCCCCAATTCCAATTTAAGCTGGCGGATCGCTTCCAAATAAAACATGCCCTCCATATCGCCCACGGTTCCGCCCACTTCCACGATTAAAAAATCCAACCCCTTAGCCGCGCTTTTAATGCGCCTTTTGATTTCATCGGTTACATGGGGGACGATTTGAATGGTTTTGCCTAAATATTCCCCTTTCCTTTCATTTTCTATCACGCTTGAAAAAATCTGCCCGGTAGTGAAATTATTCAACCTTGTTAAATTCCTGTTCAAAAAGCGTTCATAATGCCCTATGTCTAAATCCGTTTCAGCGCCATCGCTAGTAACAAACACTTCCCCATGCTCTAAAGGGCTCATGGTGCCTGGATCAATATTGATATAAGGGTCAATCTTCAAAATAGAAACCTGGTAATTGCAATGCTGTAAAAGCGTAGCGATTGAAGAAGATGAAATCCCTTTCCCTAGAGAGCTTAACACGCCCCCTGTAACGAATATAAATTTGGCTCTATCCATTATGTCGTGTTCCTTTGATTTTTACTTCTCACATTGTAGTCTAAAAAGGGTTAAAAAGCTTTAAAAGAGGGCAAAAATTAAAGCGATTTCAAAAAAAAAAAAAAACAATTTCAGTTTCTTATTAGCTAGGTTGGATTAAAATGAAAAGCTTTTATGTGTTTAAACTTCATTGTCTTAAAACTTTTAAGAGCAATTTTAAAATTCGTTGGCGTATAATATCAATTTTGAATGAACTACTAAAAAAAGGGTTTTAAATAATGGCTGAAAATTCTTTCAAAAATGTTTCCACACAACCCAAACCATTCTTTTTATTACCAGTTAAAACCCTATTTCTTTTAGGGGGTGTTTTTAGCGCGTTCTTTATCCTTATTGCTGGATTGGTTTTTTTTGATTATGCTCATTTGATGGACAATGCCATTTTTAATTTCGCGCGTTCAACCCCCTTTAATTCCAGCCCTATTTTAACTCTAATTCTCCAAAATATCGCTAATTTAGGCTCTTCTCAATTCGTGTTGCCTTTGAGCTTGTTAGTGGGGGTGTTTTTAAGCCTTTATCGCAGAAACTTAGCGCTTGGGGTGTGGTTTGTGTTAAGCGTGATCCTGTTTGAAGCCCTTTTAGAATCTTTAAAACACCTTTTTGCATATTCCATTCAGCGGTTTTCGCACAGCGCTAATTTCCCTAACGCTACTGCACTTTCTTTAGTGCTATTTTATGGGTTGCTTGTTTTATTGATACCCCATTTGATCACGCATCAAACGCTGAAAAATGTTCTTTTTTATAGCTTATTTGGTTTGATTTTTTTAATAGGGTTGGTGCTGATTCTTTTAGGGATTTCTTTCAGTAGTGTTTTAGGAGGGTTTTGTTTAGGGGCGTTAGGGGCTTGTTTTTCCATAGGGATTTATTTGAGCGTGTTTCAAAAGATCTAAGCGAACGGCTTAAAAGAATGAAAATTTTATCAAGGTTTTAATATTGGATTTAAAGGTATTATTGCAACGGATTGTTGATTTTTTCATCAAGCTCAATAAAAAGCAAAAAATCGCCCTAATCGCAGCCGGGGTTTTAATCACCGCTTTGCTTGTGTTTTTATTGCTCTATCCCTTTAAAGAAAAAGACTACACGCAAGGGGGCTATGGGGTTTTATTTGAAGGCTTAGACTCTAGCGATAACGCTTTAATCTTGCAGCACCTCCAGCAAAACCAAATCCCTTATAAAGTCTCAAGAGATGACACCATTCTTATCCCCAAAGATAAAGTGTATGAAGAAAGGATCACTCTGGCTTCTCAAGGGATCCCTAAAACGAGTAAAGTGGGCTTTGAAATCTTTGACACTAAAGACTTTGGAGCGACTGATTTTGATCAAAATATCAAACTCATTCGCGCCATTGAGGGGGAATTGTCGCGCACGATTGAAAGTTTAAACCCCATTTTGAAAGCCAATGTGCATATTGCAATCCCTAAAGACAGCGTGTTTGTGGCTAAAGAAGTCCCTCCTAGCGCTTCGGTGATGCTCAAACTCAAGCCTGACATGAAGCTTTCACCCACTCAAATTTTAGGGATTAAAAATTTAATCGCTGCAGCTGTGCCTAAACTCACGATAGAAAATGTGAAAATCGTGAATGAAAACGGCGAATCAATAGGCGAGGGCGATATACTAGAAAACTCCAAAGAATTAGCCCTAGAGCAATTGCATTACAAACAAAATTTTGAAAACATTTTAGAAAATAAGATTGTCAATATCTTAGCCCCTATTGTGGGGGGTAAAAACAAGGTGGTCGCAAGGGTCAATGCGGAGTTTGATTTCAGCCAAAAGAAAAGCACTAAAGAGACTTTTGATCCCAATAATGTCGTAAGGAGCGAGCAAAATCTAGAAGAAAAAAAAGAAGGCACTCCTAAAAAACAAGTCGGTGGCGTGCCTGGGGTTGTGAGCAATATCGGGCCTGTGCAAGGATTGAAAGACAATAAAGAGCCAGAAAAATACGAAAAGTCTCAAAACACGACCAATTATGAAGTGGGTAAAACCATTAGCGAGATTAAGGGCGAGTTTGGCACTTTAGTGCGTTTGAATGCAGCGGTTGTGGTGGATGGCAAGTATAAAATCGCGCTTAAAGATGGGGCGAATACTTTAGAATACGAGCCTTTGAGCGATGAATCGCTTCAAAAAATCAACGCTCTAGTGAAACAAGCCATTGGCTATAATCAAAATAGAGGCGATGATGTAGCGGTGAGTAATTTTGAGTTTAACCCCATAACGCCAATGCTTGATAACGCTACTTTGAGCGAAAAAATCATGCACAAGACTCAAAAAATCTTAGGCTCATTCACGCCCTTAATCAAGTATGTTTTAGTGTTTATAGTGCTATTTATTTTCTATAAAAAAGTGATTGTGCCTTTCAGCGAACGCATGCTAGAAGTGGTGCCTGATGAAGATAAGGAAGTGAAATCCATGTTTGAAGAAATGGATGAAGAAGAAGATGAATTGAACAAACTGGGCGATTTGAGAAAAAAAGTAGAAGATCAATTAGGGCTTAATGCAACCTTTAGCGAAGAAGAAGTAAGATACGAAATTATATTAGAAAAGATTAGAGGGACTCTTAAAGAACGCCCTGATGAAATCGCAACACTCTTTAAACTCCTAATCAAAGATGAAATCTCTTCAGACAGCGCGAAAGGTTAAATAAAGGTTAAAAATGGCAACCAAGCTTACCCCCAAACAAAAGGCTCAATTAAACGAACTCTCCATGAGTGAAAAAATCGCTATTTTACTCATTCAAGTGGGCGAAGACACCACAGGCGAGATTTTAAGGCATTTAGACATTGACTCTATTACAGAGATTTCTAAGCAAATCGTGCAATTAAACGGCACAGACAAGCAAATCGGCGCGGCGGTTTTAGAGGAATTTTTTGCGATTTTTCAGTCTAACCAATACATCAATACCGGTGGTTTGGAATACGCCAGAGAGCTTTTAACCAGGACTTTAGGGAGCGAAGAAGCCAGAAAAGTGATGGACAAACTCACTAAAAGCTTGCAAACGCAAAAAAACTTCGCTTATTTAGGCAAAATCAAGCCCCAACAACTCGCTGATTTCATCATTAACGAACACCCTCAAACCATTGCCTTGATTTTAGCCCACATGGAAGCCCCTAATGCGGCTGAGACTTTGAGCTATTTCCCTGATGAAATGAAAGCCGAAATCTCTATTAGAATGGCGAATTTAGGCGAAATATCGCCCCAAGTGGTTAAAAGGGTTTCCACGGTGTTAGAAAACAAACTGGAATCGCTCACTAGCTATAAAATTGAAGTGGGTGGCTTAAGAGCGGTGGCTGAAATCTTTAACCGCTTGGGCCAAAAGAGCGCTAAAACCACCCTCGCTCGCATTGAAAGCGTGGATAACAAGCTCGCCGGCGCGATTAAAGAAATGATGTTCACTTTTGAAGACATTGTGAAATTGGACAATTTCGCTATCAGAGAGATTTTAAAAGTAGCGGATAAAAAAGATTTGTCTTTAGCTTTAAAAACTTCCACGAAAGATTTAACCGATAAATTCTTAAACAACATGAGCAGTAGGGCTGCAGAGCAGTTTGTAGAAGAAATGCAATATTTAGGAGCGGTTAAAATCAAAGATGTGGATGTGGCTCAAAGGAAAATCATTGAAATCGTGCAGAACTTGCAAGAAAAAGGCGTGATCCAAACCGGTGAAGAGGAAGATGTCATTGAATAGCCGCAAAAATTTGATCCAAAAAGACCATTTGAATAAGCATGACATTCAAAAATACGAATTTAAGAGCATGGCAAACTTACCCCCTAAAACTAATCCTAATGGCGCGTCTTTAGAAACGCCTAATCTAGAAGAGCCTTTGGAAAAAAAAGCGATAGAAAACGATTTGATTGATTGCTTATTGAAAAAAACCGATGAGCTCTCAAGCCATTTAGTGAAATTGCAAATGCAATTTGAAAAAGCCCAAGAAGAGAGCAAAGCTTTGATTGAAAACGCTAAAAACGATGGCTATAAAATCGGCTTTAAAGAGGGCGAAGAAAAAATGCGTAACGAACTCACTCATAGCGTGAATGAAGAAAAAAACCAGCTTTTGCATGCGATCACCGCTTTAGATGAAAAAATGAAAAAATCACAAGATCATTTAATGGCTTTAGAAAAGGAACTGAGCGCGATTGCGATAGATATAGCTAAAGAAGTGATCCTTAAAGAAGTGGAAGACAACAGCCAAAAAGTAGCCCTTGCTTTGGCTGAAGAACTTTTAAAAAATGTTTTAGACGCAACGGATATTCATTTAAAAGTCAATCCTTTGGATTACCCTTATTTAAATGAGCGTTTGCAAAACGCTTCTAAAATCAAATTAGAAAGCAATGAGGCTATTTCTAAAGGGGGCGTTATGATCACTAGCTCTAACGGGAGCCTTGATGGGAATTTGATGGAGCGCTTTAAAACGCTCAAAGAAAGCGTGTTGGAAAATTTTAAGGTGTGATTTTGCAAAATAAAACTTTTGATTTAAACCCTAATGATATTGCAGGCTTGGAGTTGGTGTGCCAAACGCTAAGGAATCGTATTTTAGAAGTGGTGAGCGCTAATGGGGGGCATTTAAGCTCTTCTTTAGGGGCTGTGGAGCTGATTGTGGGCATGCATGCCCTATTTGATTGCCAAAAAAACCCTTTCATTTTTGACACTTCGCACCAAGCTTACGCTCACAAGCTTTTAACCGGGCGCTTTGAAAGCTTTAGCACTTTAAGGCAATTTAAAGGTTTGAGCGGCTTTACTAAACCCAGCGAGAGCGCATACGATTATTTCATTGCCGGGCATAGCTCCACTTCGGTGTCCATAGGCGTGGGGGTGGCTAAAGCTTTTTGTTTGAAACAGGCGTTAGGCATGCCTATTGCTTTACTAGGCGATGGGAGCATTAGTGCAGGGATTTTTTATGAAGCCTTAAACGAACTGGGCGATAGGAAATACCCCATGATCATGATTTTGAACGACAATGAAATGAGTATCAGCACGCCTATTGGAGCCTTATCCAAAGCCCTTAGCCAGCTGATGAAAGGCTCGTTTTATCAGTCTTTCCGCTCTAAAGTTAAAAAAATCTTAAGCACCTTACCCGAAAGCGTGAATTACTTAGCGAGTCGCTTTGAAGAATCTTTCAAACTCATCACCCCGGGCGTGTTTTTTGAAGAATTAGGCATTAACTATATAGGGCCTATTAATGGGCATGATTTGAGCGCGATTATTGAAACCTTAAAATTAGCTAAAGAGCTTAAAGAGCCGGTGCTAATCCATGCGCAAACCTTAAAAGGCAAAGGCTATAAAATCGCTGAAGGGCGGTATGAAAAATGGCATGGGGTGGGGCCTTTTGATTTGGATACCGGCTTGTCTAAAAAATCCAAAAGCGCGATTTTATCGCCCACTGAAGCGTATTCTAACACCCTTTTAGAATTGGCCAAGAAAGATGAAAAAATCGTAGGCGTAACCGCTGCGATGCCTAGCGGCACAGGATTAGACAAACTCATTGACGCTTACCCTTTGCGCTTTTTTGATGTCGCTATCGCTGAACAACACGCTTTAACTTCTAGCAGCGCTATGGCTAAAGAGGGGTTTAAACCTTTTGTGAGTATCTATTCTACTTTTTTGCAAAGGGCTTATGATTCCATTGTGCATGACGCTTGCATTTCTAGCTTGCCGATTAAATTAGCCATTGATAGGGCTGGGATTGTGGGCGAAGATGGCGAGACGCACCAAGGGCTTTTAGACGTGTCGTATTTGCGCTCTATCCCTAACATGGTCATTTTTGCCCCACGAGACAATGAGACTTTAAAAAACGCCGTGCGTTTTGCCAATGAACATCATTCAAGCCCTTGCGCGTTCCGCTACCCTAGGGGGTCGTTTGCGTTAAAAGAGGGAGTTTTTGAGCCTAGCGGTTTTGTTTTAGGCCAAAGCGAATTGTTGAAAAAAGAGGGCGAAATTTTACTCATAGGCTATGGTAATGGCGTGGGGCGGGCGCATTTAGTCCAACTGGCTTTAAAGGAAAAAAACATAGAATGCGCGCTTTTGGATCTCAGGTTTTTAAAGCCCTTGGATCCAAATTTAAGCGCGATCGTTGCCCCTTATCAAAAGCTCTATGTTTTTAGCGATAATTACAAGCTTGGGGGGGTGGCTAGCGCGATTTTAGAGTTTTTGAGCGAACAAAATATTTTAAAGCCTGTTAAAAGCTTTGAAATCATGGATGAATTTATCATGCATGGGAACACCGCTTTAGTGGAAAAATCCTTAGGATTAGACACAGAGAGTTTGACTGACGCTATTTTAAAAGATTTAGGACAAGAGAGATGAAAACAAAAGCGCCAATGAAAAATATCCGCAATTTTTCCATTATCGCTCACATTGACCATGGTAAAAGCACTTTAGCGGATTGTTTGATTTCTGAATGCAACGCTATCAGTAACAGAGAAATGAAAAGCCAAGTGATGGACACGATGGATATTGAAAAAGAAAGGGGCATTACGATTAAGGCTCAAAGCGTGCGCTTGAATTACACTTTTAAGGGGGAGGATTATGTTTTAAACCTCATTGACACCCCAGGGCATGTGGATTTTAGCTATGAAGTGTCTCGCTCTTTGTGTTCGTGCGAAGGGGCGTTATTGGTGGTGGATGCCACTCAAGGCGTGGAAGCGCAAACCATCGCCAACACTTATATCGCTTTAGATAACAATTTAGAGATTTTACCGGTGATCAATAAAATTGATTTGCCCAATGCGAACGTTTTAGAAGTCAAACAGGATATAGAAGACACGATAGGGATTGATTGCTCTAGCGCTAATGAAGTGAGCGCTAAAGCTAAGCTTGGCATTAAAGATTTGTTAGAAAAAATCATTACCACCATTCCTGCCCCTAGCGGTGATTTTAACGCTCCCTTAAAAGCGCTCATTTATGATTCATGGTTTGACAATTATTTAGGGGCGCTAGCACTAGTGCGTATCATGGATGGGAGCATTAATACAGAACAAGAAATTTTAGTGATGGGAACGGGTAAAAAACACGGCGTTTTAGGGCTATACTACCCCAACCCTTTGAAAAAAATCCCCACCAAAAGTTTAGAATGCGGCGAGATTGGCATTGTGAGTTTGGGGCTAAAAAGCGTTACTGATATTGCGGTGGGTGATACGCTCACAGACGCTAAAAACCCTACCTCTAAACCCATTGAAGGCTTTATGCCGGCTAAACCCTTTGTTTTTGCGGGGCTTTACCCTATAGAAACGGACAGATTTGAAGATTTAAGAGAAGCGTTATTGAAACTCCAGCTTAACGATTGCGCTTTAAATTTTGAGCCTGAAAGCTCGGTGGCGCTTGGCTTTGGCTTTAGGGTGGGCTTTTTAGGGTTATTGCACATGGAAGTGATCAAAGAAAGACTGGAAAGGGAATTTAGCCTTAACCTCATCGCTACCGCTCCCACGGTGGTGTATGAAGTGCATTTAACCGATAATAGCATCAAATATGTCCAAAACCCTAGCGAATTGCCCCCTGAAAATTGTATCGCTTGCATCAAAGAGCCTTTTGTGAGGGCGACGATCATCACGCCGAGTGAATTTTTGGGTAATTTAATGCAGTTATTGAACAATAAAAGAGGCATTCAAGAAAAAATGGAATATTTAAACCAGTCTCGTGTCATGCTCACTTATTCCTTGCCGAGCAATGAAATTGTGATGGATTTTTATGACAAGCTCAAATCTTGCACGAAAGGGTATGCGAGCTTTGATTATGAGCCTATAGAAAACAGAGAGGCTCATTTGGTGAAGTTGGATGTGAGGGTGGCAGGCGATGTGGTGGATGCGCTTTCTATCATTATAGATAAAAACAAGGCGTATGAAAAGGGGCGTGCTTTAGTGGAAACGATGAAAGAGCTTATCCCAAGACAGCTTTTTGAAGTCGCTATCCAAGCGAGCGTGGGGAATAAAATCATCGCCAGAGAGACGATTAAATCTGTCGGTAAGAATGTAACGGCTAAGTGCTATGGGGGCGATATTACACGAAAAAGAAAACTCTTAGAAAAGCAAAAAGAGGGCAAGAAACGCATGAAAGCTATCGGTAAGGTGGAGCTTCCCCAAGAAGCGTTTTTAGCGATATTAAAGATCGATTAGGGCGTTTAGCTTCTATGGCAAAACATAAGAACTATGAAATTTTAAATCTCATAGGCTATGCTTTGGCAAAATTTGATAATGACTTTATTAAAGAATTTGGTTTTTCTACTAAAAACGCTTTTTTTGAATATTGCGTTCAAATCGGCTTGGCTGACACGACTAGCGTTATTAAAAATCGTATGGATTTATTTGATTATTTTTTTCCTAACAAACGCAAAGGTTGGTGGCAAAAATGCGGTGCCTATATCCATAGAAAATTATGGATTGATAGTTTGTTTAAAAATGAAAGCGTTAAGGGTTTTAGCCATATTGTGAAATTGTTTTTGCAAGAACAATACGGAATCAAAGATTTAGGCATTACCCCTAACGCTTGCCTTAAAACCCGCTATAAAAGCATGCAAGAAACGGGTTTAGAAGCCGAATTGTATTTTTTAAACCACTATAAAAATATAGAAGTGTTTTCTTGTGGGAGTTTAAAAGACATGCGTCTTTTTGGTGATGGGTATGACTTCTATATTCAAACCAACAAGCAAGCGTTTTTAGTGGAAGTTAAGGGGATTAGAGAAAAGCAAGGGGCATTGAGATTGACCCAAAAAGAATACGATCAAGTGCAAGCGTATAGCCATGATTATGTGCTTGTAGTGGTATTGAATTTGAGTGAAAAACCCTATCTTTTGTCTATCGCTAACCCCTTAAAGCATTTAGAATTTAAGGCATGCGAGAGGAAGCAAAAAAGCATTTTAGAATACCACTTAATAGGGCAAATAAAATAACTTTGAATTTTATAGGAGACTATAGGAGTGGGGTTCAAATTGATAGGAATGCCCCCAAACGCATTTACAAATACACCAAAAAAGATTGCGATTTGATTTTAGGGATAGACACTCGCACGAGCGAATGCTATATTATCCCTATTGAAGACATACAAGAATGGGGCAACACAAAGAGCTTGTCGCAACTCCAACACTATAAAGAGAATTGGCAAATTTTGATTGACTTGGCGTTGGAGTAAGAATATAAAACTACATTCACAAACAAGAAAAAAGATTTCTTTAGATATAGTGTTGGTTATGCTAAAAAGGCACAATCAAATTAGAAAAGAATGACTTGCTAAAGCTTAGTGGAAGCAGAAAGAAAATTTTTACAAGCTTTTAGAATGGCTCTATCTTAAAATGAACGCTGATAATCAAGTGGGTAATCAAAAAACTTGATTGGGGCAATAAAAACATTAAGGGAATTAGAAACCATTGCGACACTTTCTAACCATTACGGAGACGGCATCAACTATAGCGTCTCAAACCTTAATGGGAATGATCCTATCACAAACGAGTTTAAAACACAAGAACCGCAACGAACTAAACAATAAAAAAGAAAAAATAAACATGCAAACACACGCACGCATGAAAATTTTCCACCAATCAAAGAGACAAATCGCTTTTAAGCTTTTGTAGCGAGTTTGTTGATCGCTTCGGCGTTCATGTCGTCTTGATGGGTTTTTAACACTTTAGAATACATGTCCAAAAAGCGGTTGATTTCAATCAAAGCGCTCATCTCGCGCACCGCATTGACATTGCTTTTTTCTAGCATGTATTGCCTTAACGCACCAGAGTCAGAGACTTGATGGACGCCTTCGCCCTGATAAGTATAAAGGTTTTGCCCTATTTTTTTAAGATTTTTAGGTTCGCTAAAACTCACTAAAGCTAACGCGCCTGCTTGAATTTGGGCTTCATTATCCCTAAAAGTGATTCCACCATTTTGATTGACTTCAATTTCAGCGTCAGGCATGAGCATGATCCCTCCTTTTTCGTTCAAGCCCGAACGAGAAAGCACCCTAAAGCCATTAAGAGTAACTAAAAAGCCGTCTTTATCCACGCTAAAATGCCCATCTCTGGTATAAGCGACGCCCTCATTAGTTTGTATCGCAAAATAGAGGTTAGGGCTTGTTAGGGCAAAATCTAGGGGGTTATGCGTTCCTTCAAACGCGCCAAGACTCCTATCCGTATAGATTTCTGATAGAACAGGCACACGATTGAGATTGCGGTTTAAATACTTCGCGCTCGCTTTGGTTTGATCTTCTAAGGGCAGTTGCTCTCGGTATTGTTGGTAAAGCCTTAAAAAATCGCCTGTAATCGCATCGTCTCTTTTAAAGCCGTTGGTGTTTAAATTAGCTAAATTATTAGAGGTTAAATCCAAGCGGTTAAATTGTGTCGCCATGGCTCCTGTGGCCGCATAATACCCATTTTGCATGCGAATAATCCTTTTAAAAGGAAAAATTATAGCAAAAATTAAATAAAAACAGATTCATTCCAAATAGGTTTTTTTAGGGAATAGGATAACCATAACCATAAAGATAATAATACTCAACATGACATAGCCCACAAACCCCCATTCAAAACCATGTTGTTTGAACTCTAACGCTATATAACTCGCGCTCCCTCCAAAAAGCGCATTCGCAATCGCATAGGCCAAACCCACGCCAAGCGCTCGCACATGTTCAGGGAATAATTCCGCCTTAATGACCCCAGCAATGCAAGTGTAAAAACTCATGCTGCTCAATGCGAGTATTTCATAAAATAGGGCTTCATACACGCTAGTGGCATGCTTGATACCATAAAAGACAACGGGCGTTACAATAAGCCCTGTGATCGCAAAAACCATCAGCATTTGGGTGCGTTTGATTTTATCAGCCAGCATCCCGCATAAGGGTTGTAAGAAGATAAAATAAGAGAGCGCCAAAAGCATGATAAAACTGCTTTCTTTAGGGCTGAATGATGAGCTGTTGGTTAAAAAGATTTTTAAATACACCGTAAAAGTATAAAAACACAAACTCCCTCCCATAGTTAGCCCAAAGACTATCATTAAGGCTTTTTTATGGTGGAGCAATTCTTTTAAACTGCCCCTTTGGGTTTCTTCTTTAATAGTGGTTTTGGGAGTTGTTTTACTATCCATAGTTTCTTCCATGATATTTCTTAAAAAGAGCGAGAGTAGGGCTAATATACCCCCTAAAGCGAATAAATAACGCCAAGCAAACGCACTGATTTGCTCATGCGTGTAAATGTTTTCAACGATAAAGAGTGAAAAAATAGCTAAGAGTTGCCCTCCAACTAAAGTTACATATTGAAAAGAGCCATAAAAACCTTTTTTGCCATTCTTGCCCAATTCAGAGAGGTAAGTAGCGACCACGCCATATTCTCCTCCCACGCTAAAGCCCTGTAAAAGCCTGGCTAATAATAAAAACAAGAACGCCCATTCCCCTACGATTTCTTTAGTGGGGAGCAATGCGAGCAAAAAAGAGCCTAGCGCCATAAGGATAATGGAATACACCATAGAAGTTTTACGCCCCTTTTTATCCCCCAATTTACCAAAAAACAAACTCCCCAAAGGGCGCATGAAAAACCCTAGCATGAAAACTAAAAAAGCTGAGATTAGCGCTAAAGTGGGGTCGTTCGTGTGGGTAAATTCCTTAGCGAAATAAGGCGCTAAGAACGCATAAGCGTAAAAGTCATACCATTCCACTAAATTACCTGAACTAGCGGCTAAAAGGGATTTTAAGGGTTTTTTGGTGGCGGGTTGGGGGCTCATGGCTATCCTTGAACATGAAATTTTTAGGTAATTTTACTAGGAGTTAGGGAAACCACAGATAATATTTGATTAATAGATGAAAGGTTGGTGTCGTTTGTATCATTGAGAAAAGTTTTTGTTTTTAATGAAGGATTGGTGGTAAAGCCTAAAAAATGCGCACAGGCATTTTTAAAATCAATCATAAAAAGCTTGCGAAAAGCAGGCGGTAACTTTTTAAAAATTAAAAATAATGTTTGCCAATATCCAATGAAAACAAAGCCTAAAAGTTTTGCAAAATCTCTCTGTTGCCTTTGGCGTTTCTTGGGGATAAAAAGCCTTGGGCTTCTAATTCGTCAGTAATGGTGGCGGCTTGGTTGTAGCCGATTTTTAATTGGCGTTGTAAAAAACTCGTAGAAGTGATCTTTTTTTCTAAAATCACCGCTTTAGCCCTTTCTAAAATGTCATCGCCTTGATAGTTAGGGGTGTCTAAAGGCATGCGCGATTCTTCTAGCAAGAAATCTTTATCGTATTCCACTTCTTTTTGGGCTTTAATAAAATCCACGATTTTTTTGATTTCATCTTCAGTGGCAAAGGGGGCATGCAAGCGCACTAACCCGTTTGTTCCTGGGGGGGTAAAGAGCATATCGCCCCTTCCTAGCAAGCTTTGCGCCCCATCGGTGTCTAAAATCACTTTAGAATCAATCTTAGTGCCTACCCTAAAACTCACCCTTGAAGGCAAGTTGGTTTTAATCAAGCCGGTTACGACATCCACGCTTGGGCGTTGGGTCGCTACAATGAGGTGCAAGCCGCTTGCTCGCCCCATTTGAGCGATCCTAGCGATAGGAAATTCCGCTTCTTTGCCCCCTGTCATCATCAAATCCGCTAATTCATCAATCACCACAATCAAATAGGGGAACGCTTCAACGCTGTTACTTGGGGCTTGCTCATTGTAAGAATCAATGGTTTTAACCTTGTATTCGCTCATTAAAGAATACCGGCGCTCCATTTCTTTAGCCACGCTTTGCAAGGCTCCGATAGCTTTTTTAGGGTCGGTGATAATGGGCGTGAGTAAATGAGGGATGTCCGCATAAATGCTAAATTCTACCATTTTGGGATCGATCATCACTAATTTGAGTTGATCGGGGGGGTTTTTATAAAGTAAGGATAAAATCATCGCATTCACGCCCACGCTCTTACCGCTCCCTGTCGTGCCAGCGATGAGCAAGTGGGGGAGCTTTTTTAAATCCGTGATGAAAGGGTTACCCACAATGTCTTTGCCTAAAGCTAGAGTTAAGGGCGAGCTGGATTTTTGAAACAATTCGCTCTCTAGAATTTCTCTCAAATAAATAATTTGGCTTTGGCTGTTAGGGATTTCAATACCAACGACATCTTTACCCTTAATGGGGGCTTGAATGCGGATGGATTCAGCGCATAAAGTCATCGCTAAATCATCGCTCAAGCCTAAAATGCGGCTCACCTTAACATTGGGGGCTGGGCGGAATTCAAAAGTGGTTACAATAGGGCCTGAATAAGTGCGGATAATATCGCCATCAATTTTAAAAGTGCGCAGCTTGCTCAATAGATCTTGGATTTTTTGGTCAATCTCGTTTTCGTCTAAAGAAGTGTCCTTCAAACAAACCGCATTCAATAATTGCGTTGTGGGAAGCTCATAATCTTTGGGTTTTTGCACTTCGCCATAATCCAATCCGTCTAATATCTCTTTATTTTCGCTCAATTCTTTAACCATAACGGGTTTTTTAGCACTTGTGGGGGTTTCTGGGCTAAAGTTTGGAGCGTTTTGCGTTTCTTTTTCTTCTTCTTTTAGATTTTCCTTTATCCTTTCTTCTTGCACGTTTTCTTGTGGGCTTTCTTCTTTTTTTGGGTGGTTGGGGGTTTTAGGGTTTTGTGTGTTGTTGTCATTTTCTGTGTTGGGTTCGGATATTGGCATGATAGGTTTGAGTGTGGTGGGTGTTTCTTTTTTAAGCGTGGGTTCTCTTTCTTTGGTTTCTTGTTTAATTTCTTTTAAAGGGGGGTTAGTGGGGTTAGTCAAATCATCAAATCGGTTTCTTTTAGGGTAAATGGTGTAATGGGTAGGGGGGTGAGGGGAAATTTGAACCAAGCCTTCTTGCGGCTCTAGATCGTTTAAAGTCGTGTTATAGGGGGTAGGGATCGCTAAAAACGATTCTTCGTTAGGGGTGTTGTGGTTTTCATCAATAAGGTTTTCTTTAAGGTTTTCTTTTTCTTTGTCGTTGTTGGTTTCTTTTTTTTGAAGATCTGATAAGGTGTTTTCAAAACCCTCTTTTTTCAGGCTAAAATTAGGGCTAAAGGCTTGTAAGCATTGTTTGTAAATCTCTTTTAAAAGGTTTTGTGTTTTGTTCATATAAGGATAAAAAACGCTTTTAGGGGGTAGTTTGAATAAAATCAAATAAGAAATAATTACCATAAGCGTTATCAGTGCATAAAGCCCAAAGTTCCCTATAAAAGGGCGTAAAAACAAACGCACGCTGTTGCCGATTTCCCCTTGATTTAATAGGCTAGATTGTAAAAAGAGCAAAGATAAAATGCCTAATAGATGCCCTAAAGTTTTTTCTAAAACGATTTCTGTAAAAGGGTTTTTAGTCTTGTATAAAAGGAATAAAACCCACGCTAAATAGGGTAAATTAATCAATGAAAGATACCCAAAATATTTTTTATTGAGTGCGGCAAACCACACCCCAAAACGCCCCACTAAACCGCTGTTACCCAGCCATGAAGATAGGGTTAAAAACGCTAATAAAACCCCTATGATTAAAGCTAAATAAAGTTTTTTAGATTTCATCGGTTGCACATGTCTTTAAAAGAGCAATACTCACAATCTTTAGCCTCTGAAGTTTTTTCAAAATCAATTTCTTGCTTGAGCTTGGGGATAAGAGAAAATTCCAAATGATCCATTTTAGCCTGCAAAGTAAGCTCGTCTTCTTCTAGTAACTCGCCCTTTCTTAAATCATAAAAAAAGGCTTTTATAGGCTCTTTGTAACCTAGATTTTTAAGGGCAAACGCATAGATAGCCATTTGGTAATCGGTGCTGATTTGAGCGATTTCTATGGGGCTTAAGTCTCCTCTTTGTGTTTTACTCATGTTGTCTAATTTCAAATCGTTTTTGAATTTGTAATCCAATAAAATAATTTCATTGTCAGCGGTTTTGTCAATCCTGTCTATACGCCCTTTAAAAACAACGCCTTGAATGGTTGTTTCAAAGCTTTTTTCAAGATCAAGGATTTTGATTTTTGTATTAAAGCGTTCTTTTTCTTTAAGATAAAAAGCCTGGATTTTTTTGAGCGCTACAAGAGCGTCTAAACGCTCTTTAGGGGTAATGTTTTCTCTTGTTTCTAAGAGCTGAATGAATCTCTCTTCTAACGCATAGGGGTTTTTATCTTTTTCATAAGCTTCTTTTAAAAGTTCATGGAGCAAACTGCCCACAGTGCTATTATTTTCATCTTTAGGGCTTTCTTTGAATCGCTTCATGTAGTGGTAGCAAAAACGGCGCTTGCAAGTTAAAAAAGCGTTCAATGAGCTAGCGCTAAAGCTAAAATCTTTAGGGATAGCGGCTTTGATTTCTTCTTCTTGGTAGTCTTTTAAAGGACTTGGTGCAAAAAGCGTGTAAGCGTCTTTGATAGGCTCTATATGCAAATTTAATTCTAAAAGCATGTTAGAGGCTTTTGAAGTTTCGCTCTCTATATAAGAAAGTGTTATTTCTTTAGAGTTTTTAAAGAGCTGGTAGTAATAGTGTTTTTGCAAATTTTTCTTATCCAATAAAGTGGGGAGGTTGAGCGATTTCCTTAAAGCAGAGTTTAAAAACAAATCGCAGTCTTTAAGGCTTGGCACACAAGTTTCATTAAAATCTACAATAACGATTTTATCAAATTGCATGCCCCTTGTCTCTAAAGTGTCCATGACTCGTATTTTGCCCCCGCTAGAATCGTCTAAGCGGAAATTGGCTTCAAATTCTTGCAAATACAAATGCAATAAATCTTTAAGGCTGTAGTTTTTAAGCGTGTCTTTTAAAAGATGATACTGGTGCATGATTTGAGAATGCGCTTCTTTCAAGGGCGCTTTTTCTTTAGAGCTTTGTTGTTCTAAAAGCGGGAGCGTAAGGTTTTCTAAATCCAATAGAGCAGACTCGCTTAAATTACAATCGCTTGTTTGTAAATCTTCTAAGATTTTTACAAGCTCTGTATAATAAGGGCTGTTTTTAGCCCCTAATCCCATCGCAAAATTCAAATTGTTGTTTTTGTCTAAAAGTTTTAAAAAAGGTA
Source organism: Helicobacter pylori NCTC 11637 = CCUG 17874 = ATCC 43504 = JCM 12093 (assembly GCF_900478295.1). Taxonomy (NCBI): domain Bacteria; kingdom Pseudomonadati; phylum Campylobacterota; class Epsilonproteobacteria; order Campylobacterales; family Helicobacteraceae; genus Helicobacter; species Helicobacter pylori. Next base: position 1,446,007 of record NZ_LS483488.1, on the reverse strand, counting down.
AAAAATCCGCATTAGGCGTGATGATCGCCATTTTATTAGGGTCGTTATCTTTTTGCAAATATTCTTCTATGGTTTGTAAAACTAAAGCGCCTTGTTTTAAATAACTGGAGTTGGCATAAAGTTTTGGCTCTATTTTTTGGCGCTTGGATGTCTGGGAGAGGATCTTTTGGGTTTTAAAATCAATGGAATAATCGCAATCTGTTTCTAATTTGAGATTCAAAAATTCCAAAAATTTTTGGTTGTATTTATCGCATGACAGGTGTAAAGTGATAGGCACTAACTCGGCCACTTCTAATAAGCATTGCCTTTCAAAAACGCTCATAAAGCCGTCTAGATGCCATTCAATGGAGGAAAAATGCTCAAAAAATTCTTTTAAAATCGTGGGTTTTTTTTGCATGATTTTGTCGTAAAAGCCTAATTCTTCTAGCTTTTTAATGTAGCGATCATAAATCATTTCTAAAACTTCTAAATGCTTTTCATAATCCAAGTAAATGTCTTTAAAAGAAAGTTCATTGAGTTTGATACAAGCAGAGCTTAACTCATCAAACAAATCAAACAAGAAAGAAGTGCTTTCCAAATACCCCAAAAAGCTGTTTTCAAAAAGCAAAAGCCCTTCAAGAATGGATTTTTTTTCTTTAGCGATGGCTTTAATGGTGTCTATCATTAAAATTAGCCGCGCGCTGTTAGGGATTTTCTTTTTATTAGGGATGTAAAAAGCCTGTTCAAAAAAACTCCCCATGCTCATCGCACTAGGCAAAAACCCTTCGCCTTGCTCTAAATAGAAATGTTTTAAACGCCTAGTGGAGCTAAAAACAAACAAGGGGGTTTTTTCTAAAAAAAGTTTTTCTAAATTCATGCGTTGAGTAACCTTTTAGCTTGAGTGGTGATGTTTTCAACGCTGAAGCCAAATTTTTCAAAGAGTTTATCGCCCTTTGCTGAGCTCCCAAAAGAATCCATGCCAATGATTTTATCCGCAAAACGATACCACTCTATCGCGCGGCTCGCTTCAATCACTAAAACCTTACCCTTAAAGAGTTCTTTAAGATAGCTTTCATCTTGCTCTATCAACAAATCAAAGCATGGTGCGCTGATGACTTGCGTTTGGATATTTTCTCGCTCTAACATTTTAGCGCTCTCTAAAGCCAAAGAGACCTCGCTCCCGCTCGCAACGAGCGTGATAATGGGATCTTTAGAATGGTGTTTAACATACGCCCCTTTTAAAACCTGCTCTTTAGAAACCTCATCAAGCACGGGTAAATTCTGGCGCGATAAAATAAGAGCGCTAGGAGCGTTCAAACTTAACGCTACTTGCATGCAAGCGGTATTTTCAAAAGCATCGCTGGGTCTGAAAGCATAGAAATTGGGCAAAGCGCGTAAATGGCTCAATTGCTCTATGGGCTGGTGCGTGGCCCCATCTTCACCCACGCCAATGCTGTCATGCGTAAAGATAAAAAGGGCTTTCAGTTTCATTAAAGCGCTCAAACGAATGCTGGGCATTAAGTAATCGCTAAACACAAAAAAGGTCGCGCAAAAAGGCACCAACAAGCCATACGCCGCTAAAGCGTTAGTGATAGCCCCCATGGCATGCTCTCTGATCCCAAAATGCAAGTTTTGCCCTAAAGGGAAATCGCCAGAGTGTTTTAACTGCGTGTTATTAGAGGGGGCTAAATCCGCGCTCCCCCCTAAAAAGCCCTCGCATTCTTTAGCGATAGCGTTTAAAATCATGCCGTTACTCACTCTTGTGGCTAGAGATTCGCCTTTTTTAAAGGTGGGGTAATGGATGGCGCTAAAATCAAAATCCTTTAACGCATGGATCTTTTCTTTTGTTTTAGGGCTTAAGGATTTTTCCCATAAGGCTTCCAAACTAGCGCCTCTAACTTTCACTTCTTCAAAATGCATTTTGTTTTTTGGGCAAATGATAAAGCTTTCATTAGGATTGATTTGAGCGTTTTCTTTGGATTGTTTTAACACTTCTTTATTTAAAGGCGAGCCATGCGTTTTTTCACTCCCCTCTAAGCCAACAGCCCCCTTACCAATAATCGTATGAGCGATTAAAAGCGTGGGTTTAGGGGATTTTTTGGCTTCTTCTAAAGCGTTATGAATCGCTTGATAGTCATGCCCATCGCATTCTAGCACTTCCCAATTTTGCGCCACAAACCGCATCTTAACCTGTTCGCTAAAACTAATATTAATAGCGCCTTCAATGCTGATCTGGTTGCTGTCATAAATCACAATGAGATTGTTTAAGTTGAGGTGTCCGGCTAAAGAAGCGCTCTCATAACTAATGCCTTCTTGCAAATCCCCATCCCCACACAAGCAATAGACTTTATGAGAAATGGCTTGTTTATCTAAAAGGTTTTGAGCGTATTGACTCGCCATGCTAAAGCCCACAGCGTTAGCAAAACCTTGCCCCAAAGGGCCTGTCGTGATCTCAATGCCTTCGGTGTGGTGCAATTCGGGGTGTCCTGGAGTTTTAGAGTGTAATTGCCTGAAACGCTTTAAATCTTCTAAACTCAAATCAAAGCCCCACAAATGCAACAAACTATACGCTAACGCGCTCGCATGCCCTCCGCTAAAAACCAGCCTGTCTCTGTTGAGCCATTTAGGGTTAGTGGGGTTTAGGTTTAGGTGCAAGCTTAAAACCACCATCACATCGGCTAATCCCAAGCACACGCCCGGATGCCCGCTATTAGCCTTATCTATCATGTCTGCGCACAAAAAGCGAAGCGCATTCGCCATGCTTTTTAATCGTTCTAAGTCAGCGTTACTCAATCGCATCAAATTTTTCCGTTTTTAAGGTTTTTGAGAGTCATTTTAACACAAATTATCTCAAAATCTCTTTGGCTCTTAAGATGTCTTGTTGGATCTGATTTTTAAGCTCTTTTAACGAAGAAAAACGCATGTTGTCTCGTATTTTTTGAACCCAACGCAAAGCGATTTCTTTAGGCGGTTTTTCTATGATGGTATCAAGCACATGGCATTCTATGGCGAAATTGTGATCCGTGCTTAAGCGATTGCCTATAAAACTCACGCTTTTTTGATAAATTGGATCTTTTATTCTCACCAAACTCGCATACACCCCAAAACTAGGGAGGATAAAATCTTTAGTTTTGATATTTAAAGTAGGAACTAATTCTTTATGCCCTAAGCCTTGATCGCTAATGACTTTTCCGCACACTTCATAAGGCCTGCCTAAGAGCTTGTTAGCCAAAGATAAGTCGCCATGACTTAGGGCTAGTTTGATCATCTTAGAATGCACGCTAATATTTTGGATTTTCACTTCAGGCACAATAATGGTTTTTTCAAAACGCTCTTTTAAGAATAAAGCGTCATTTTGCCTCTCATGCCCAAACCTGAAATCATAGCCCACGACTAGGCGTTCTAAATGGGGGAATTTCTTTTTTAAAAGATCTAAAAATTCTAGGGCGTTTAATTGTGAAATCTCTTCTAAATACACAAAAAATAAAGGCATGCCCACGAGTTTAGCGCGGTATTTTAGGGGGGTTAAATAGCCTTTAGTGTAATGTTTTTTTTCTATGATTAAAAGGGCTTTGGGATCTTTTAATTCTTTAAAAAGGGCTTGATGGCCTAAATGCAAGCCGTCAAATTTACCGATAGCCAGGCTCTTAATTTTAGGCTCGCTTGAAATGGATAAAAAATTCAACATTCCCGTTTTTCCCTTTCACTAAGCTTTCTTGGATCGTTAAGATTTGAAAGTCCTTTGTTTTTAAATGGTTTTTAAAGTTTTCTAAAGCGTTCAAAATGGCTTCTTTATCCACCACCACCCCCTTTTTATTGCGTTTTGCGGCCCTGCCCACTTCAAATTGCGGTTTGAAAAGCGCTAAAAATTCACCGCTTAAAGGCACAATCGCTTCTAAAATACAATATAAAGAAATAAAGCTCACATCACAAAGCACTAAATCAATTGTTTCTGGCGTTTTAAACCCTCTAATATCGCATTCTTCATAACATTCTATGCGTGTATCGTTCCTTAAATTTTCATCTAATTGCATTTTCCCCACATCCACGCAAAGCACCTTTTTGGCCCCCTTTAAAAGAGCCACTTGACTAAAGCCCCCCTTGCTCGCTCCCACATCTAAAACCACCTTTCCCTTAAAATCCACGAAATGGGTTTCTAAAAAAGCCGCTAATTTTTCCCCAGCCCTGCTAACGAAAAGTTTTTCAGCGATGAGTTCAATTTTATCGTCCTCTTTCACTATAAAAGAGGGTTTAGAAACCACCATTTTATTGACTAAAACCTGATTTTTTAAAACCAACGCTTTAGCTTTTTCTCTGCTGCTCACTAAATGCTGGTTGAATAAAGCGTAATCTAAGCGCATTAAAATTGAGGTAGGGGGACTTGATAAGCGAAATTAAAAACAATCTTGCCCAAACTATAGGCATCAAGCTCTAGTTTGGCTTCTTGCACCGCTAAATAATCCAATTTGTTAAAAGCGAGTAAAAAAGCTCTGCTCCATCTGTTCGTGGTTTCTAAAATGCCATCAAATTCATCTTTTGTGATTTCTCGCACCCATAAAGGCTCTGAGCCTATAGGTTTTGTGCCAAAAAGTTCATAAGAAATATAGCCATCATCTATCCAGTCGTTATTTTGCGTGAAAATCTCCACTAAAAAATACTCATGGTCATAGTAAGTGCCGCTATCCACATCGTTTAAATGCGTAGCGATAGCCGTGATGATAGGCACATTATTTTGGGTGATTTCGCCTTTTCTGCTGGCTTGGATCTTTTTTTCTAAAACTAAGTCTAGCGTGTAGGTGTCTTCATTGAAATTGCTCACACACCCCAAACAAAAGAATAAAAACACCAGAAGTGTTGAGAGATTTTTCAAGCCCATTCCTTGCTAAAACCCATGCCATTTTTAGCTAAAATAAAACCTATATTATAACTAAAAGGGGGTTTTATGCCAAAAAAATGCCGACACTTGCTCCAAACCAGCGATTTAAGCCTAGATGAAATCAAGCTTTTATTAAAAAAAGCGAGCGTTTATGCGAACGATTTTAACGCCGTATCTTTAGAGACAAAAGAAAAAATGCACAATAAAATCATCGTGGCTTTATTTTTTGAAAATTCCACCAGAACGGTGTCTAGTTTTGAAATCGCAAGCCTAAGGTTGGGGGCAAAAATAGTGAAATTAAACATGCAAACAAGCTCCACTTCAAAGGGTGAAACCCTAACAGACACTTTTAAAAATATCCATTCCATGCAGCCTGACGCTATCATCACACGGCATGCTTTTTCAAGCGCACCTTTTAAATTAGCCGAATTTTCCCAATGCCCCTTGATTAACGCAGGAAGCGGCACAAGCGCTCATCCTACCCAAGCGTTATTAGATTTGCTCACCCTTTATCAGCATTTTGGCAGTTTAGAAAATCTAAAAGGGAAGAAAATCGCTTTCATAGGCGATGTGAAAAATTCAAGAGTGGCTAATAGCAACATTAAATTGCTCCAAAGACTAGGGCTTGAGATCATGCTGTGTGCTCCAAGCTCCATGCTCCCTAGCGTTTCTTTAAAAACGACGCATAACATTGAAGAAGCGATAGCATTTGCAGACATTTTAATGAGTTTGAGGACCCAAACCGAACGGCACAATGCGCCCATTTTTGCGAGCTTGAAAGATTATGGCAACGCTTATTGCATCACCCAACAACGCCTAAAGGTTCACGCTAAAAATAAAGAGGTGATTATTTTACACCCAGGCCCGGTGCATAGGGATATTGATATAGAAAGCACGGTGTTAGAAGACAAGCGATCTAAAGTCTTAGAGCAAGTCAAAAATGGCGTGGCAATGCGCATGGCGGTGTTGGAGTTTTTGCTATTAGATTGAAAATCAAATTTAAAAAATGCTTTTTGGCGTTTTTTACAATCAATACAAGAACTTTCATATTAAAAAATGGGTTTGGTTATAAAACGGCACAAAAACCCCACTTTGATTAGATCTTGATTTAATTTCTCTCATTTTTATGATAAAATTAAAATATTTTTGTTATTTTTTTAAAACAATTGAGTTAAAAATAAATAAATAACTTGATAGCGTTCTTTGTCTTTTAGATCGGTTAAAAATCATATAGTATTAAAAATATTTTTAATATTAAAAGGGAATGGAGATGAAAAATAGCGCGCCTTTAAAGAATAAAGTTTTTTGCGGGTTATATGTTTTAAGCTTAAGCGCTTCTTTGCAAGCGTTTGATTATAAAATTGAAGTTTCAGCGGAGTCCTTTTCTAAGGTTGGCTTTAATAAAAAAAAGATTGATATAGCTAGGGGGATTTATCCTACAGAAACCTTTGTAACCGCTGTAGGGCAGGGCAATATCTATGCGGATTTTTTATCCAAAGGCCTTAAAGATCAAGGGCATGTTTTAGAGGGAAAAGTCGGTGGCACGCTAGGAGGGGTCGCTTATGATGACACCAAATTCAATCAAGGCGGATCGGTTATTTATAACTACATCGGTTATTGGGATGGTTATTTAGGGGGTAAAAGAGCCTTGCTTGATGGCACGAGTATCCATGAGTGCGCGCTTGGATCTGATGGCAAGGTGATTGATTCTATAGCGTGTGGGAACGCTAGGGCCAATAAAATCCGCCGTAATTACTTGATGAATAACGCTTTTTTAGAATACCGTTATAAAGATATTTTTTTAGCTAAGGGAGGGCGTTATCAATCCAGTGCTCCTTATATGAGCGGTTACACGCAAGGCTTTGAAATCAGCGCTAAAGTTAAGGATAAAAATGAGGGAAGCCACAAATTATGGTGGTTTAGCTCATGGGGTAGGGCGTTCGCTTATGGGGAGTGGATTTATGATTTTTATTCTCCAAGAACCGTGGTTAAAAACGGGCACACTCTGAATTATGGTATCCATTTAGTGGATTACACTTACGAAAGAAAAGGGGTTAGCGTCAGCCCTTTTTTCCAATTTTCGCCCGGGACTTATTATAGCCCTGGGGTGGTTGTAGGCTATGATAGTAACCCTAATTTTGATGGCGTGGGCTTTAGATCCGAAACAAAAGCTTATATTTTGCTCCCTGTCCATGCCCCCTTAAGAAGAGATACTTATCGTTACGCTATAAAGGCTGGCACTGCCGGGCAAAGCTTGCTCATTAGGCAACGATTTGATTACAATGAATTTAATTTTGGGGGAGCGTTTTATAAAGTGTGGAAAAACGCCAACGCTTACATCGGCACGACAGGAAACCCTTTAGGCATTGATTTTTGGACCAATAGCGTTTATGATATAGGGCAAGCCTTAAGCCATGTGGTAACCGCTGATGCCGTCTCTGGTTGGGTTTTTTGGTGGGGGCGTGCATAAAAAATGGCTGTGGGGGACTTTATGGCGTTGGACTAGCGGCACTTTAGCCAATGAAGCGAGCGCGGCTGTTAATGTGGGCTATAAGATCAGCAAGAGTTTGACAGCGAGCGTGAAATTAGAATATTTTGGCGTGATGACGCATTCAGGCTTTACGGTAGGGAGTTACAGACCCACGCCCGGCTCTAAAGCGCTTTATTCAGACAGGAGCCATTTGATGACAACCCTTAGCGCTAAATTCTAACCAATCGCTTTAAGCTGTTTATTAAAGCGTTAAAAATCCCTTAATAAAAACACTATAATATAAGTTTAATCAAATCCAAAGGTTAAGCATTTGAAACTCTTTTTCAGGCGGTATTCTAAATACCTTAAAGAGCATTATAAAAGTTTTATAGTGGTTTTATTTTCTTCTTTAGTGGTGGCTTTAAGCACGGCTTGGGGGACTTATTTAGTCAAGCCCACTTTAGATGAAATTTTTATCAATAAAGACACTCACATGCTCAAAATCCTGCCTTTTTTAGTGATTTTGGCGTATTTGGGTAAGAGTGGGGGCATGTATTTAGGCACTTATTTCACTAACTTTATTGGGCTTGATATTGTCAAAAAAATACGCAACACCATGTTAGAAAGCCTTCTCAAAATGGAAATGGATTTTTTTAACAGGACTAAAAAGGGCGAATTGATCGCAAGGATCACCAATGATATAGGTTTGATTAGAGCGAGTTTGTCCAATTATCTTTCAGAGAGCATAAGAGAGGGGCTAACGATTGTCGGGTTAGTGGGGGTGGTGATCTATCAAAGCCCTAAATTAGCGTTAGTGGGGCTAGTGATCATGCCGCTAGCTGCTATTCCTATCAGTAAAATCATTCGTAAGGTTAAAAAACTCGCTAAATCCCATCAAGAGAGTAACGCCAAAATCACCGCTCGTTTGAGTGAAGTCTTTAACAATGTGGAAGCGATTAAAATCTCTAATGGCGAAAAATTAGAGCATAAGGCTTTTGTGAAAGAAAATGAAGCGTTTTTTAAAATCGGTATCAAAAACATCGCCGTGGCTGAAATTTCTTCGCCTTTAATGGAGTTTTTAGGCTCAATCGCTATAGCGTTAGTGATTTATTTAGGGGGGAATGAAGTGATTAGAGGCCATATTAGCGTGGGGGCGTTTTTTTTCTTTCATCACGGCCCTTTTTATGCTCTATACGCCGATCAAACGCTTAACCAGGATTGTTTCTAATTTTCAAGAAGCCTTAGTCGCTAGCGACAGGATCCATGAGATTTTAGAAAGAGAGCCGGCTATTGTTGATGGGGAATTGACGCTAAATAACGCCATACACACCATAGAATTTAAAAAGGTATGGCTGGCTTATGCGTTAGACAATCAAGAGCGTTATGTTTTAAGCGATATTAGTTTGAAATTCCAACAAAATGAAATCATCGCTTTAAAGGGCGAAAGCGGAAGCGGTAAAAGCTCATTAGTGAATCTGATCTTACGCCTTTATGAGCCAAGCAAAGGTGAAATTTTCATCAATGATCAAAAAATAGAGAGCATCACTCAAAAATCCTTAAGAGAAAAGATTAGCGTTGTCACTCAAAGGGTGTTTATTTTTAACGGGAGCGTGGCTGAAAATGTGGCGTATGGTTTAGAAATTGATGAGGTAAAAATCAAAGAATGCCTAAAAAAAGCTCAAGCCTTAGATTTTGTGGAAAAAATGCCTCATGGGATAGAGAGCGTTTTAGATGAATTTGGCGCTAATCTTAGCGGTGGCCAACGCCAAAGAATCGCCATTGCAAGAGCTTTGTATAAAGACGCTCAAGTTTTAATCTTTGATGAAGCCACTTCCGCTTTAGATAATAACACAGAAGAGAGCGTTAAACAAAGCATTTTAGAATTGAAACAAAACCGCTTGATCATTCTTATTTCGCACAACCCAAGCACGCTTAAATTAGCCACTAAGCATGTGAAATTAGAGCATGGGCGTTTGATAGAATGCTAAGGGTTTTAAGCGTTGGTGTTGCTTTTATTTTACTAGGGTGTCAGTTTTTCAACAAAACGACGCTTCATTTAAAATATAAAGATTACCCCAAAAATAGCGCTTTAAAAACCGCTTCCACTTTAACCCCCCCTAAAATCTTTTTTAACGCTCATTTTGTGCCGCCCTTTTACCAAAAAGAATTTAAAAAAGCGATCGCCCAGCAAATCGCTTATTTTTTAAAAGATAAAAGCGCTTTTATTCTCAATGTTTCAGGCAATGTTTTTTTTTCTTTTGAAGAGAATCCTAAAGATTTAAAAGCCATTAAAGAAAGGCTTAAAAAGACTATTGAGCCTAACGCTGACCCAAAATCCGTCATGCGGTTTTTAAACCTTCAAGCGAGCTTGATTTTAGAATGCGTCCCGCAAACCACTTGCCCGTTTGACACCCTTTTAATCCCCACCGCTTTCAGCGTGCCTGTTTATTACGCTAATCGTTTGGGCGATAACCCCTCTCTTTTTTCCCAAGAGAACAAATCCTATCATAACGCTTTAATCAAGGCCCTTAATAAGGCTTACTATTCTCTTATGGAGGGTTTAGAAAAGCGTTTGAACGCTATAGAAAATGCAGAGTGGCTTTAAGGCATGAAAAAGATTGTATTTTTTATTTTTGTCATTTTGTTTTCGGTAGGGATTTATTTAATTTGGCATGTTTTATTGGAAAAAGCCCTAGAATTGAAATTGGCAACCTCAGCTAATGATTTGCTTTTAAAATTGTTGTCAATTCTTGGCGTTTTTTCCATGTTAGTGCTTTTTCAAGGCGTTGTTTCTTCGTATAAGAAGCACCAACTCAAACGCACCTTACAAAAAATAGACGCCATGAACGGCTTTGAATTTGAAGAATACGCCAAAATCTTTTTCACTTCAAAGGGTTTTGAAGTGAGTATCACGCAAAAAAGCGGCGATTATGGAGCGGATTTGATCATAGAAAAAGACGGCATCAAGTGGGCGGTTCAAGCCAAACGCTACTCGCATAAGGTTTCGCCCAAAGCCATTCAAGAGGTGGTCTCTTCTAAAGCTTACTACGCTTGCGAAAAAGCTTGCGTGATCACCAATAGCTATTTCACGCAAGCCGCTCAAAAACTGGCTCAAGCTAACGAAGTGCTTTTGATTGACAGAGACGAATGGGTCAGGTTTTTGAACGAAAAGAGATGAACCGATCCCATCAGATCGTTTGTTCTCAAGTTCTTTTAAAATTTTGTCGTAATTGCATGCGCTATAATGCCAAAATTTAGCGTCAATTTCTGCTTGGATAAGGGGATTTAATGATTCAGTCTGTTCGCATCAAAAATTTTAAGAATTTTAAGAACACTAAAATTGATGGTTTTACCAAACTTAATATTATCACCGGCCAAAACAATGCGGGCAAATCCAATTTGTTAGAAGCGTTGTATTATTTGGTAGGTAAATCCATGCACCCATGCACTAATGTATTAGAAATTTATGACAATATACGCAAAGAGCCCTTAACATCAGAATCAAAAAGCTTAATGTTTTATGGTTTAGACACCGAGAAAAAAATACAAATCACCACAACTTTAGAGAACAATCAAACCTTAGACTTACAAATAAAATTCATAGCCAATGAAAAACAAAAGGTAATAGAGTCGCAAATAATACCCACAGTAGAGCATGCTCAAGAATTCTCTCGGCTTAATTTCACTCTTAAGAAAAACAATAGAGAAATCTATAACGATCACTTGAATATTACTAAAATTCCTAATTTTCCACCAATTCCTAATCAGTCAGGCTACAACAGGCAATTTAAGAATTTTGAACCTAGTCAATTGCAAGAACTTCTACCCTTTGAAAGCACTGCTATCATAACGCCTAGCGATGTTGCTCGCAAGCGAGATATTATGAACCCTAATGCTATCCATATTATGGATCCTAATATCATTCAAGCAATGCGTAAGATTCTTGATGAAAACCAATTAGAAAAAGAATTAAATGAAAGGCTTAATCAATTTGATAAAAGTATTCAAGCCATCAGGTTTAGTGCCAACAACCAACTCAAATTAAAAGTGAAAGGTATAAGAGAAAAAATCCCATTATCTATGTTTGGTGATGGTTTGATTAAGTATTTGTATATTGTAAGTACTTTTATTGCCAATAACGCAAAAACGATTTATATTGATGAAGTGGAAAATGGCTTGCATTTTTCTCGCATGGGGTTATTGTTAAAAAATATTATTGATTTTATCAATAATAATAAAGAAGGTAATTTGCAAGTGTTTATGACTACCCACAACCAAGAATTTATAGAAATTTTAGATCAAGTTATCAGAGAAAAGGATTTTGCGCATCAAACTAAGTTGTTTTGCTTAGAACAATACAATGGTTCAATCGTTGCAGAGCCTTATTATGGAGAAAATTTATCTCTTTATTTCAAGAATCATGCCAATCTTTTTGGAGGTAAAGAAAGGTTTAAGGAAAATAATTATGAGTAAAAAGACACTCATTTATACAGAAGGAAAAAGTGATAAAAATTTTCTAAGTTGGTGTCTTAATGTTTGGAAAAATGAAGATCATTTTGATCGAGATCATTTTGATATAATCTATGTAGAAGGTAAAAATAAATTATTCTCAGATGAATTTTGTAAAAGAATCGAGAATATTTTAAATAATAAAGATCAAGCATATAAACAAGTGTGCATTATTTTTGATGCAGACAAGAAAGAGAGTCAAGAAAGGGATGCGGGTTTTGATAATAAGCTTAAGTATATTCGTGAAGAATTCAAAGAAAAAGGGATTGATTTTCCAAGAGAACAAATCTTTTTATTCCCTAATAATCAAGATGATGGTGATTTAGAAACCCTATTATCAGAGATTGCTAACCACAAAGAGTTCATAAATTGTTTTGAAAGTTATTTAGATTGTATTAAAAAGAAAGAACATTACAAACCGATTAAAAACATTAGAAAAAGTATGTGGTATGCCTATTTAGAAGCGCTTGGATTAGAGGATCTATATACCAAAAAAAATATTTTTGATAATACAGGCGGTAAAGTAAAGAATGAATATGAAGAAGACTATGAAAAATTAAAAAAAGCCATCAAGTTTGAATCAAAACTTCTCAATCCCCTTAAAAATTTTTTAGAGCTTGCAAAGAATACAAAACCTAATAAATCAAAAAATAAATCCTAAAGTTTCTAGGGTCAAGGCAATTTGATCGGATTTTTCGTATCTAAACCCACGCTCCTTTTTGGAAAAGATTTCTCTCCTAATCCTTTCAAACTAGCTCAAATAATCCTTCAAAATAGCCGAAAAATCACTCTTTTAGAGATGGGGGGTCAATGATTAGTTAATTGCTTGTCATTATCCTTTTAACGCTCGCCGACAACTTGCAAGAATGGCTTTATCTCTAGCGATTTTTTTATGTTCCTATTCTTCTGTCTCTTCTCTCTGTTTTTTCCACATATCCATTTCCATTTCATTTGAATATACTGAGTCATCTTCTATAGAAGGTTCAGTCCAACAAATTTTACCTGATTTCTTATCACTCACATTCATACAATATTCTTTTGAAAAAAGCATATTGGCTACCCCCTTTAACAAATATCCAGCCACTTTAAACGCTCCAAGAGCTAAAGTTCCTGCTCCTTCAGCCACTTTAGTAGCCACTTCACCCGCAGTATCCCACCCTGTTCTTTGTGCTTCTGCTACCGTATTCGCAAGACATTTTTGAAAAGGCGAAAGCTCGCTGTAGCAATCAATTTTTTTCTGAATACCCATCACAAGTTTTAACAGCTTTAACACAGATTTCCTTGAGAGTGGGCTTGTTGTCCTCTGTGTGGATAGTGTTTGCCAAAAAACAAGTCAGACTGACCGCAAAAACCGCCTTTTTACACCATTCTCCCATGCATTTCAAATACGCCATGGTTTTTCCTTTAAATTTTGATCGCTCTTTGAGCTTTGGAAGTATATATATAAGAACTAGCTTAATCCTCTTTTTTTCAAAATTTTAACCACCTGTTTTCTTTTGGCGTTTTTTATATTAAAATTATCCAAAAAATATTATTTTTACAAAAAGGCGTGTTGTGAAATTGTGGTTTCCTTATTTTTTAGCGATTGTGTTCTTGCATGCATTGGGTTTAGCGTTGCTCTTTATGGCCAATAACGCTTCGTTTTATGCGGCGGCGTCTATGGCTTACATGCTAGGGGCAAAGCATGCGTTTGATGCGGATCACATCGCTTGCATAGACAACACCATTAGAAAGCTCACCCAACAAGGCAAAAACGCCTATGGTGTGGGGTTTTACTTTTCTATGGGGCATTCAAGCGTGGTGATTTTAATGACCATCATCAGCGCGTTTGCGATCGCTTGGGCTAAAGAACACACGCCGATGCTAGAAGAAATAGGGGGGGTAGTGGGGACTTTAGTTTCTGGGCTTTTTTTACTCATTATAGGGCTATTAAATGCGATTATTCTCTTGGATTTATTAAAAATATTCAAAAAATCGCACTCTAATGAAAGCCTGAGCCAGCAACAAAATGAAGAGATTGAACGGCTTTTAACGAGTAGGGGCTTACTTAATCGCTTTTTTAAACCCTTGTTTAATTTTGTCTCCAAGTCGTGGCATATTTATCCTATCGGTTTTCTTTTTGGGTTGGGTTTTGATACCGCTAGTGAAATCGCGCTTTTGGCCCTCTCTAGCAGCGCGATTAAAGTGAGTGTGGTGGGCATGCTCTCTTTACCCATTCTTTTTGCCGCTGGCATGAGTTTGTTTGACACTTTAGATGGGGCGTTCATGCTCAAGGCGTATGATTGGGCGTTCAAAACCCCTTTAAGAAAAATCTATTACAATATCTCTATCACGGCCTTAAGCGTGTTTATCGCGCTCTTTATCGGGTTGATTGAGCTTTTTCAAGTCGTTAGCGAGAAACTCCATTTAAAATTTGAAAACCGCCTTCTAAACACCTTACAAAGCCTAGAATTTACAGACTTTGGTTATTACTTGGTGGGCTTATTTGTAATAGCGTTTCTAGGCTCATTCTTTTTATGGAAAATCAAGTTTTCTAAACTAGAGAGCTGAATTTTAAGCCCTCAAATGATCGCTTAACAAATCTTTAAGGCTTTGATTTGAAAAACTTGGCATGAAGGCTTTAGGGTTTGAAAGGCTTTCGCTCAAATAGCCTAATAATTCCTTAATTTCGTTTAATTTTTCTTCCAAATAAGCTTGAAACCCGCCAACATTTTCCAATAAATTCAAAGGATTAGCCACAATCATGGAAAAAACTTCATCATGGATGGCAATGTTGAGCTGGGTGTCAAACAAAGGGGAGGCTAAAAACTGGCAATTTTCTACAATTTCTCGCAATTCTTGTTTGATGATAGAAGCTTGCAAAGCGTCTTTATCTTCTAAACCCATGCTCTTATTGAAAAGCTTTTTGCAAGCGATTTGCAAGACTTGTAACGCTCCAACGCTCTCGTTTATATTTTTCATGTCCCTACTGAATTTAGCGATTTGTTGGGATTTTTCTATCGCATTGGTTTTGAAATCGCTTGTTTCAACATCGCCCAAATGCTTTTGAAGAGTTTTTAAAATATCCATAAAAAACCTTTTAAATAGAATTGATCATTCACAAGCATTTTTCGTTCCTTTTTTATGGAAATTTTAAAAAACACCCTTAAAAAGGTTTTTAGGTATAATTAGCGATCTTTTAGTTTCAAATAGTAGAGAGATGGGATGAAAAAAATATGGCTTTTAGTGTGGGGTTTGTATTCTTGGGTGTTTTTGCATGCGATAGAAACGATAGAAAAAGCCCCTACAAATGTAGAAGATAGAGACAAAGCCCCCCATTTGTTGCTTTTAGCAGGGATTCAAGGCGATGAGCCTGGAGGGTTTAATGCAACTAATTTGTTTTTAATGCACTATAGCGTTTTAAAAGGCTTGGTGGAAGTGGTTCCGGTATTGAATAAGCCTTCCATGTTAAGAAATCATAGGGGCTTGTATGGGGATATGAACCGCAAATTTGCCGCTTTAGACAAGAATGACCCTGAATACCCCACTATCCAAGAAATCAAATCTTTGATTGCAAAACCCAATATAGACGCTGTCTTGCACTTGCATGATGGCGGTGGGTATTATCGCCCTATTTATATTGATGCGACGCTCAATCCTAAGCGCTGGGGGAATTGCTTTATTATTGATCAAGATGAGGTTAAAGGGGCGAAATTCCCTAATTTGCTTGCTTTTGCAAACAATACGATTGAGAGCATCAACGCCCATTTATTGCACCCCATTGAAGAGTATCATTTAAAAAACACGCGCACCGCGCAAGGCGATACAGAAATGCAAAAAGCCCTAACTTTTTATGCGATCAACCAAAAAAAGAGCGCTTTTGCCAATGAAGCCAGCAAAGAACTCCCTTTAGCATCAAGGGTGTTTTACCACTTGCAAGCCATTGAGGGCTTACTCAATCAGCTCAATATCCCTTTTAAGCGCGATTTTGAGCTTAACCCTAACAGCGTGCATGCCCTAATCAATGATAAAAGCTTGTGGGCAAAAATCAGCTCTCTGCCTAAAATGCCCCTTTTTAATTTACGCCCTAAACTCAATCATTTCCCTTTGCCTAATAACACTAAAATCCCACAAATCCCCATAGAGAGCAACGCTTACATTGTGGGGTTAGTCAAAAATAAACAAGAAGTGTTTTTAAAATACGGCAACAAGCTCATGACACGATTATCGCCCTTTTATATAGAGTTTGATCATTCTTTAGAAGAAGTGAAAATGCAAATTGACAATAAGGATCAAATGGTTAAAATAGGGAGCGTGGTTGAAGTGAAAGAGAGTTTTTATATCCATGCTATGGATAATATCCGTGCGAATGTGATTGGTTTTAGCGTTTCTAATGAAAGTAAGCCTAATGAAGCGGGCTATACGATTAGGTTTAAAGATTTTCAAAAACGCTTTTCACTAGACAAACAAGAAAGGATCTATCGCATAGAATTTTACAAAAACAACACGTTTAGCGGGATGATCCTAGTGAAATTTGTGTAGGAATGGATAAAGTTTACAAAATTTAAGGCAACGCCTAATATAACATGACAACCGCCAATAAAGGATAGTGATGCCAGACATTAGAAATCTTTATTTATCATTACCTGACTTAACAAAGAGGCTATATAACATAAGCAACAGACTTTACAGCATGCGTTCATCTCATTCTTTTTTAGCAATATTGTGTTTTAGAAAGAATGCATGAGATAATCGCATGGATAGCCTAACACAGCGATTAGACAATGACTTAAAAGATGGTAACCCCCGTATTCGTGTCCCTATTGAATACATAAGGGGCTTATGCCCTATTGGCAACATGAAATGATGGAGCTATGCATGTTGTTTGTTAAAATCTGTGAACTGATTCGTTCGCAATGCAGAAGCAATCTGTCTCGTAATTCCCTTTTTTTATGGGTGGTGTAATTAGCGGCTTGAATAGGCAGATCCGTATGTATAAAAAATTGGAGTAAGAAAAGGGGGAAATGCGATAATTTCTTTCCCTTATTGTTATGATAAATCACCATTGAAGGGCGTAAAAACACCCAAACAAAGCATTAAAAGACAACAACCCTTTTGAATGCTGCGGTCTTTGGCTTATTTTTATATCAAACCACCCTTATCATTAACCCGCTACTTCTATATCACACTACCTCTTGTCCGGCATCTAATAAAGCTTCTTTAATTAAATCCTGTGTCGCTGGAGCGTCAAATTCTACAACCACGCTCTTTTTTTCCACGCTCGCATCAATAAAGCTCACGCCTTCAATTTCGCCCACAAATTTTTCAATTTTATCCACGCAATGATTACAAGTAATGCTTGGCACTTGAAAAGTTGCTTTCATTCAATGATCCTTAATTTTAAAATTCCTTAGCCTTTGGGAGTTTAAGACCACACTCACAGAGCTTAAACTCATCGCTAAACCCGCAATCGCCGGGCTTAACATGATATTAGCCTTATAAAGAACCCCACAAGCTAAAGGGATAAACACGCTATTATAACAAAAAGCCCAAAACAAATTTTCTTTGATATTTTTAATGGTCGCCTGGCTTAATTTAATCGCGCTATAAACCGATTTAATATCGTTGTTAAAGCTCACAATATCCGCTGCTTGCACGCTCACATCGCTCCCTTTAGCCATCACCACCGCCACATCGCTCATAGCAAGACTGGGAGCGTCATTCAAGCCATCGCCCACCATCATCACGATCTGCCCTTTTTCCTTAAGCTCTTTAATCTTGTTGAGCTTGTCTTGTGGTTTGGCGTTGCTGATATAACCATCAATCCCTAATTCAAGCACGCATTTTTTGACATTTTCCCTATTGTCCCCACTTAAAAGAAAAGTGTTAATGCCTAAATTTTTGATTTGAGCGATATGCTCTTTCACGCCTTTTTTGGGCAAATCTTCTAAAACAAACGCCCCTAAAAGCTCGTCTTCTTTTTCATTGATCACTCTACCCACAAACACTAAAATCCCGTTTTCTTGAATTTCTAGCGTGTTAATAGGGTTAAAAAATTCGCTGTTGCCCACTTTGATGATTTCTTTAGCGCCTTGATAATCTGTTTTAGCGCTAATGCCAAAACCCGTTTTCACTTTAACTCCGCTCATTTCTTTTAAGGGAGCGTTACGCTCTTTTGCGTATTCTACAATCCCTTTAGCGATGACATGCTCGCTGCTCTTTTCAATACTGAGCGCTAAACTCAATAGCTCTAATAATTCTATGTTAGAATGAACGCTTTTAACGACAGGCTTGCCGTTAGTGAGCGTGCCAGTTTTATCAAAAACGATCGTATTGACTAGCCTTGCTTTTTCTAAACTTTTAGCGTCTTTAAAAAATAAGCCTAAAGAACTCGCTTTCTGGTTCGCTACTAAAATGCTCATAGGCGTAGCCAATCCTAAAGCACAAGGGCAAGAAATCACTAAAACCGATACAAACACTTCTAAAGCGATTCCAAAATTCCACCAAAAATCAGGCTTAGGCGCGATGATGAGCCACACCACAAACGCTAAAATAGCGATAGCGATCACGCTTGGCACAAACACGCTTGAAACCTTATCCGCTAAGCGAGAAATCTCTGCCTTTGAGCTTTGAGCGTTATGGATCATTTCTACAATTTGAGACAAGGTGCTGTTTTTGTTATTTTGTGTGGCTTTCATTAAAAAACTCGTGTGGCTATTGAATGTCCCTGAAAAGACTTTATCGCCGACTTTTTTATAAACCGGCAACGCTTCGCCGCTTAACATGCTCTCATCTAATTCCCCCTCGCCCTCTATGATTTCGCCATCCACTGCAATCGCGCTTCCAGGGAGGACTTTCAAAATATCCCCCACCACAATGCTATCCACTAAAACTTCAATCTGTTGGTTATTTTGCATTTTAAGGGCGGTTTTTGGGGCGTTTTTTATCAAGGCTTGCATAGCGTCTAAAGCTTTGTCTTTAGAAACATTTTCAATGCGTTTGCCCACCATCACAAACATTAAAATCACGCACACGCTTTCAAAATAATAATGCCCATAAGACCGCTGGCTTGTATAAACGAAATACAATTGCCACAAGCTTGAAATTAAGGTAGCGCTTGTGCCTATGGCGATAAGGCTACTCATGTTGGGTTGTCTGTGCCATAAGGCTTTAAACCCTTGAATGTAAAAATCCCTCCCCAAATGCATGACAATGAGCGTGCCTATAAGCTGTAAGCATGCGTTTAAAAAATTACTATGATTATTAATCGTAAGCAAGCTTTCAGGTAAAAGGCTAGGACTAAGCATTGCCCCCATAGAAAGATACACCACAAAAAGCGTGAAAATAACCGCCAACGCTAATTTAACATTAGGGCTAAAAAATTCTTTTTTTTCTTCCGCTAGAGTTTTTTTAGGGCTATAACCCAGTTTTTCAATGAGTTTAAAAATCTCGTCTAAATTGGTTTCGTTTTCGTTAAATTCAATGTTAGCGCTCTTATTTAAAAGGTTCACTTCTATTTTTTTTACAAAACTCTTACGCCCTAAAGAGCGTTCAATCCCACTAGAACACGCCGTGCAAGTCATTCCCTCTATGTAAAAAGATTCTTTCATGCGCTTTTATTTTTATTAAAAATAATTTTTACCATTAAAAAGAGCCACCGAATGATGCCATAAATCAAATACAGCCCCATAAACACGCTTAAAGCTTCTAAAGGGCGCACAAACACTAACGATAAAAAAATCAACACTAAGATGAAAAGCTTGAGATTCCATTTGACTTTTTTAAAATTAGGGTAGCGGATATTGCTCACCATAAGCACCCCCAATAAAACAATAAAGCTTAAAAATAACTTTTCGGTATTTCCTTCTAAAAAATGGTATTTGTTATCCAATAACACACAAAGCACCACCAATACCGCCGCCGCAGGAATGGGGATACCGATGAAAGAATAGGGGTCGCTTGTGTTGGTGCTGATATTGAATCGTGCTAATCGTATCGCTCCAAAAATCACAAACAACGCACTCACCGCCATGCCTATGCGCCCAAAGTTATACCCCACATAAAAGTAAGTGATTAGGCTTGGGGCCACTCCAAAAGCGATTACATCAGCTAAGGAGTCAAATTCTATACCAAACTTGCTAGTGGTGTTGGTAAGCCTTGCGACACGCCCATCAAGCCCGTCTAAAATAAGGCTCGCTACCACTAACCAACACGCCATGACAAATTGGTAACTGGAAGCGTAAAAAATACTCATCATGCCTAAAAAAAATACTGCTAGCGGTAAAAAGATTGGGGAAAAGATAGAGAGGGTTAATAGGCATTAGAGATTCTTTTTAACTTGGCTTTTAGAATAGGAATAAAAACGATTTTAAAATCAATTATGGGAATAAAAATTTTACAAGCGCTAAAAAACTCACAAAAAAAGAGCGTTAGAGCAAACGCTTTATAACGCTGTTGATAAGTGCGGGTTTTTAGAAAACAAAATCTAAAAAAAAGCTTTAAACAAACAGAATGTTTATCATAAGGCTTTAAACCCTTATCAAAAATCTGTTTGTAAGCTCGCACTTTTAACTCGCTTGCTCTTCTAAAGGGATCAAACGGCTTTCTAAATTATTGGCGGTCTCGTATTCGCTGATGATTTCACGCACTCTTTCGCCTGTAATGACTTCTTTGTCAAACAATTCTTTGACCATGATCTCAATCGCTTCTCTATAGTCGCTTAAGGTTTGTTTGACATGTTTATAGCGTTCTTCTAGCAAGTTTTTAATGAAAAGATCCATTTCTTCTGCGGTCTTTTCGCTAAATTCCCTACTGCTTCCATAACCACCTCCTAAAAAGGCGTTCCGCTGTTTTTCTAACACCATAAGCCCACTGACACTGCTCATGCCGTAGTAACTCACCATGCCTTTAATAATATCAGTCGCTCTTTCTAAATCGTTGCTCGCACCGGTAGAAATTTCTTCCAAAAAGACATCTTCAGCCGCCCTCCCGCCTAAAAGCACATCAATTTCAGCGATGAGTTCGTGTTTTTGCATCAAGTATTTGTTTTCTTCAGGCGTGTTAAGGGTGTAGCCTAAAGCCGCCATGCCCCTTGGAATGATAGAAACTTTATTCACCCTAGCGCTCCCTTTAGTCATTTCAGAAATCACGGCATGCCCGCTTTCATGATAAGCGACGATTTTCTTTTCTTTAGGGCTGATGCGCCTGCTTTTCTTTTCTAACCCTGCAATCCCTCTTTCAACCGCTTCTTTTAAATGCTGTTGCCTGACTTCTTTTTGGTTGTTTCTTCCTGCTAAAAGCGCGGCTTCATTGATGATATTCGCTAAATCCGCTCCTGCAAGCCCTGCGGTGAGTTTGGCGACTTCTTGCAAATTCACATCATTAGCGAGTTTCACGCCTTTAATATGCACTTTTAAGATTTCTACCCTGCCATTAAAATCAGGCTTATCCACTAAAACCTGCCTGTCAAAGCGCCCTGGACGCATTAAGGCCGGGTCTAAGATTTCAGGGCGGTTCGTTGCAGCTAAGACAATCACAGGCGCGTTTTCGCTCCCAAAACCATCCATTTCAGCTAAGAGCTGGTTTAAGGTTTGCTCTCTTTCATCGTTCCCGCTCACTACGCCTCCAGCCGCTCGGCTTTTACCTATGGCATCAATTTCATCAATAAAAATGATGCTAGGGGCTTGTTTTTTAGCGGTTTCAAATAAATCCCTAACCCTGCTTGCCCCTAAGCCCACAAACATTTCAATAAAACTACTCCCTCCCATAGAGAAAAACGGCACATGCGCTTCGCCGGCCACCGCTTTGGCTAAAAGGGTTTTACCCGTTCCTGGAGGCCCTACTAATAACACGCCTTTAGGGATTTTAGCCCCTAAATTAGCGTATCGTTCAGGGTATTTTAAGAAATCTACGATTTCTACCACCTCTTCTTTGGCTTCTTCATTGCCTGCCATGTCATTAAAACGCACATTGGGTTTTTCAGCGTTAATGAGTTTTTTCGCGCTCCCCATGCCAAAAATACCCCCACCCATATTTTTTTGCATGCGGTTTGCCATAAACATCCATAGCCCTAAAATCACTAAAATAGGCATGAGCCACCCTAACATGTCGGTAAAAAAGTTAGACTCGCTAAAACCAGAATAATTGATTTTTTTCTCGTCTAACAAAGGCACTAAGGTTAGATCAGGCACTCGTTTAGCGATATAAATCACACGATTGTTGCCCTCTTTATGGCTGGCTTTGATCAAAGTTTGACCGATACTCACATTTTCCACTTCATTATTGCTGATGAGCTGTTTGATTTCATGATAGCTCACATTTTTAGTGCTAGAAGCTAAGAAATTGTCCGAAAAACTGCCATCAGAATTGAAAGAGCGTAGAAAAAAGATGAGTAAAATCCCTCCAAGAACCGCAAGGATAACGGGACTTTGAAAAAAAGGTTTTTTAGGTTCGTTCGTTGGTTTCATTATAATCCTTAATTTATTGGTTGTTTTTTAAGCAATTTTAGAGCGACCCATTCGTTACGCTGTCGCTGTTCTAAAACCTCAAATCCATTATAATAGATCTGTAAAACAGAGTTTAAATGGGTTTCTAAAATCCCTGACAAAATAAGAGTGTGGTTACAAAGCCGCACAAATTCACTATACAAACTCTTAATCACATCAGCGACAAGGTTCGCCACAATGATATCAAAACGCCCTTCAATTTTTTGCGTAGAGCCATAAATGACCTTATCTTGCACTAATAGGGGTATTTGATTCAAGCTAAAATTTTTTAGGGTTTCTTCAACGGCTAAACTATCCGTATCGCAAGCTACTAAAGCGCTAACGCCTTGTTTTTTTAAAGCGATGCTTAAAATCCCGCTCCCACAGCCCACATCTAAGGCGTTTTTGCGTTTTAAATCAAGGTCAGAGAGCAGTTCCAAACACATAGAAGTGCTTTCATGATGGCCTGATCCAAAGGCCAAAGCCGGATCAATCATTATGCAATCATCTGTAGAGATATGGCTTGGCTTTTGATGCCAACTAGGGTGTATGTAAAATTTGGCGCATTGCACCGGCAAAATAGCTTGTTTGTAAGCTTCTAGCCAGTCTTTTGAAGCCAAATTGCGTGAAAGATAGAAAAAATCAAACTCACTCTGCAGGTTTTGTTGCAAGCTCAAACAAAACGCTTCTAATGCTGGAATGAGCGAGCCGTTCAAATCCTTTTGAGAGCGTAAAATAACGAAATTTTTGAGATGTGGGGGTTTTTCTTTTAAATCTTTTTTTAGGGGGTCATGAGTGGCGAAATAACGCCAATTGGATTGGCTTATAAAGTCAATGGTTTCTTTATCGTCAAACGCTTTTAAACTTTCTAAGCTTGATTCTTCTAAGGCTAGATGCGTGGCGTCTAAAAGAAAGCTCTCAAAAAGCTCTCGCTCCTTAGGGAAGATAAAGAAAAACTCATAATACATTGGCTTTAACACTCAATCGTTTGTCCCTAAAACAACCTCTAATTTTTCTTTCAAAACTTGGGGGGTAAAAGGCTTCACAATGTAGTTATTCACGCCCGCTTTCAAAGCCGTAATGACCTCAGCCTTACCGCCCTCTGTGGTGATCATAATAATAGGGATTTCTTTAAAACGGCTATCGGAGCGCACCTTTTTAACGAGATCTAAGCCGTTCATTTCAGGCATGTTCCAATCTGTGATAAGCACCTTAGTGTCCGCATTAGCGTCTAGTTTCTCCCAAGCTTCCACCCCATGCTCAGCTTCTAAAACATCTTCATAGCCTAAGCGTGAAAGTGTGTTTTTAATAATTCTCCTCATAGTTGAGCTATCATCTACTACCAGTAGTTTCAAAGTGCTTCTCCTTTTAAGATTGCATTTAAATTAGGCTCTTTTTAAACAGCCAAAGCGTCTCTAACGCCTTATAATAATAAATCGTTCCAAATAATAGCATGTTTTGATTAAAATTACCTTGACCGACAATAATCATTGGCTAAATGGAGCGTTCAATGAGCGTTCTTATTTGTAAAAAAATTCAGTTTGTTTGCTATGATAATCGTTTAAAAGTAATAAAATAACTCTTGAGCGCGATAAAGGGTCATTGGATGGTTTGAAAAAAGAAAGACAAGGATTTTACAAGTAAGTGTATTATTTAAGAATTTTAATACTGAGTATAAGTTTTTTAAATATTTTAAATGCTGAAAATTTGAGTTATATGTCTTCTTCTTATCAAATAGGCACGGTGTTTATGCGCCCTTTAAACACCAACAAGCTTTTACAAGGAGCTTCAATCCTTCAAGGCTATGAAGTGAATCCTAAAAACGATTGGGCTTATTCTAGATATTATTTCTTTATAGATTATGGCAATGTGCTTTTTAATAATGACTCTACTTTGCAAGCGAACATGTTCACTTATGGGGTGGGAGGGGATTTCATGGTCGCCTACGCTAAAAACCCTATCAACCGCTGGGCTTTTTTCTTTGGCTTGCAACTGGCCGCTAACACATGGATACTCAACAATAAAGTCAAAGATTTGGTGGTGAATACTTGGGATTCATTAAAAGATTTCAATTTTCACAACACTTATTTCAGGGCTATTGGGAAATTTGGGGTGCAGTTTCGCACGATCGTTTTGTATCATAAGGTGGATGTAGAAATTGGCATGAAAATCTTTCTAACCCCTGAAAGGCGCAGTTTGTTTGAAAGGAGCTTTTTGTTTTTTGTTTCGCATTCGTGGCATTTTTAAATGGCGGAGAGAGAGGGATTCGAACCCTCGAAGGCTTGCACCTTACACGCGTTCCAGGCGTGCTCCTTCAACCACTCGGACATCTCCCCTTAAAAAAGGGCTTATTATAACTAAGATTTGTTTAAAAAGGGCTTATTTTAAAGGGAGTGAATCTTTAGAAATAACGCCATCTATTTGATTTTTAGCGCAAATTTCCCACAACTCTGTATCGTTTAAATCCATAAAAAATAAGATTTTGCTATCTAATAAGTAATTCGTGGCGTGTTGTTGGGCGAGTATCGCTTGTTTAATATCCTTAAAAATACAATAGAGCGGTTTGAAAGCGTTGAATAAAAAAAAGGCGTCCGTTTCTATCTTGTGCGATAAAAAGATCACGCTAAAATTGACGCCATTTTCACAGCAATACTTAGCTAATTCCAAATTTTTTGGGTGTGCTTCAAAACACACTATATCGTTATTGGCGCTGGAATGAATAGCATCGGTGTTTTTAATGAAAATAAAACGAGCGCTAGGGATTAAAGGGTGTCCTAAAATAAGCATATTTATCTCTTATCCTTCAAACAAGTTTCACTGCAATAGGCTACCGCTCCGCTGTAAATAGCGTCTTTGCTAGAGACATAGGTTTGGCATTTAGAGCATACAATCATGTGATCTTCTAATTCTTTAGGGGTCTGTTGCGTGTAAGAGTGGTTGTCTTTGGGGTCGTCTTTGTGGGGTTTTTGTCTCAAAAACAAACGCCATAAAACCCACACGATAATGAGTAGGGGGATTAAAATTCTTAACATAAACTTTCCTTTGATTTGTAAAAATAAACTCGTTTTTGATGCATAAAGCATTCAGTGTCTTTACAAGCGATTTCATCTTTTAACTGCTCGCCTTTATAGAATAAAAAATACCCCTTATCTTTTAGGAAGCGTTGGCTTTTTTCTATCAAAAAAGAAGAGCTAGCGACCGCTCTAGAAGTGATCAAATCCACTTGTAAAAGATTTTGATAATCTTCTAAACGCTTTTTAATAATTTCAATATTTTTTAAAGGCAAAACACTTTTAAGGTAGTTTAAAAAAGCTGCTCTTTTTATTCTTGGCTCTAAAAGAATGAATTTGACTTCAGGTTTTTCAAGGGCTAAAGGGATAGCAGGAAGTCCCGCCCCGCTCCCAATATCCAAACAACTTTTAAAATCTTTGATAAACTCTAAAGGTTTTAGAGCGTCTGTGATCTGGGGTTCTAACTCGCTTAAACGTTTCGCGCCGCTCAAGTTGTGCGTTTGATTCCATTCTAAAAGGATGCGCGCATAATCTTGCAATAAGGGGTTCATAAAATCAGCATCCCATCGCCATAAGAATAAAAACGATACTTCTTTTCTATGGCTATTTTGTAGATTTCTTTGGTTTTTTCTAAGCCCATCATCGCGCTTACAAGCATTAAAAGGCTTGATTTGGGCAAATGGAAATTAGTGAGCAAGTAATTAACATGCAAAATAGGATTAGCAAGATGCAAGAATATATCGCATTCAAACGCCTCTTGATTAGGGTTTTCTAAACGCTTAAAGTATTCCACGCTCCTTAAAGCGGTCGTGCCGATGCATAAAATCTCTTGGGATTTTTGCAAAATTTCTTGGCTCTTTTTAGGAATGCGTAAAACTTCTGTATGGATTTGATGCTCTCTAATATCCTTAGTTTCTACGCCAAGAAAAGTCCCAGCCCCCACATGCAAGGTTAAGAAAGCGTGCTTAAAATCTTTTAATAATTTTTCTAAGGTATTTTGAGAAAAATGCAATGACGCTGTAGGGGCAGCCACCGCACCCATGTGTTTAGCGAACACGCTCTGGTATTCATGCGCATCCAAACTTTCATCCGCTCTTTTAATATAAGGGGGTAAGGGCATATGCCCGTATTGCTCTAAAAGTTTTAAGATATTTTCTTGATTTAAGGGGGTTTTATTGTCATAAAAAGCGATCAAACGCTGGCCGTTATGGAGCAATTCCAAAACTTCAGCGTGATAATTTGCATCAAAAAAGATTTTGTCCCCCACTTTGATCTTGCCCTTGATTTGAGTTAGAGCGGTATTATCTTTAAAAAAGCGGTGGAAAAACACTTCGGTCGTTTTTGATGGCAAAAAGGCATGCTTAGATCCAAAAAGCCTGGCCTTCATCACTTTAGTGTCGTTCAACACAATAAGGGCGTTTTTAGGGAAAAAATCTAAAACATGTTCAAAAGTGGTGTGTGTGATTTTTTGCGAACGCCTTTCATAGACGAGTAATTTAGCCTTTTCTTTGGGCAAAATGGGGTAGTTGGCGATCAATTCTTTAGGTAAGTGGTAATTATAGCTTTCTAAATCAAATTCTTTCAACTAATTCTCTTTGGTGCCATTTTCGCTGTCTTCTCCGTTGTCTTTGGGAGCCGGATTGACCATTTTGGCGATTAAAATAGAAAGCCCATAAAGCCCCACTAAGGGCAACGCCATAAAAATTTGACTCACCACATCAGGGGGAGTGATAATGGCTGCTACAATAAAAATCACTACAATAGCGTATTTGAAATACGCCTTCAAACTCGCATCGGTAATCAAGCCCACTTTAGCTAAAAAATACGCCAAAACAGGCAATTCAAACGCCACGCCAAAGCCTAAAATCAAGCGCGTGAAAAAGCTCACATAACTGGACGCAGAAATATTAGCCGCAAACACATCGCTCCCAAAAGTAGCCAAGTATTCAATGATGAAAGGGAACACCACATAATAAGAAAACGCCGCCCCAATTAAAAACATCCCACTCCCAAAAAACACAAAAGGCAAAATCACTTTTTTTTCATTCTTGTAAAGCCCTGGAGCGATAAAGAGCCATAATTGCCAAAAAATAATGGGCATGGAAATGACGATAGCGGCTGAAAAACTGATTTTAACCGCTACCATGACCCCTTCAATAGGGGAGAGCTGAATGAGCGTGCCTTTATAGGAATTTTTAACAAATTCAAAAATACTTTTCCAAAAATGAAAGCACCCCAAAAACGCCACTAGAATCGTTCCTACAGAAACCATCAAACGCTTTCTTAATTCCTGTAAATGCGGTTTTAAATCTTCAAACATGCTCTTTTTCTTTGTCGTGTTCTTTAGCGTTGTTGTCGGTTGTTAATTGGACTTCTTTAAGAGGTTCATCGCTTGAAACTTCTTCATTTAAGGCTTCTTCATTGGAAACTTCTTTATTGGAGTGGTTAGGGGGTGCGTTGTTTTCTAGGCTTTGTTGGTAATCTTGCATCAAATCCTGAATGCTTTTAATCTCATTTTCTGCAGTTATTTTAGCGTCTTCTAATTCTTCAATCTTAACGCCCTTAAGACTCTCCACTTTATTTTCAAAGAGTTTTTGATACTCTAGAGTTTCTTTTTTGATTTCTTCAATATTGATTTCTTTATCTAAAGTGTCCTTAGCGTCATTGAGCGTTTTTTTAACCGCGCGAAAAAACTTCACCACATCCACGACAGCCTGGGGGAATTTTTCTGGCCCTAAAAAAATAATCGCCACAACCAACACCACAAGGATTTCAAAAAAGCCCATGCCAAACATAATAATCTACTTTTACACCCTTTAAAATTTTATCGTTATTGTAGTGTAATTTTCTTTCTAAACAAGGTTAAAATAAAGTTTGAGACTTTAAAGTGGGGATTTTTAAAAGCGCATGGGTTTTAGGCGTGGCGATTCTGCCTTTAGCGGTGCGCTCTAAATAACCATTAGCGAGTAAAAAAGGCTCAATCACATCTTCAATCGTGCCTTCATCTTCTCTCATAGACGCTGCAATCGTGTTCAAACCCACCGGTCGTCCTTGAGCGTTAGCCAACAAAGATAAATACGCCAAATCCGCTTCATCAAAGCCCAATTCATTCACGCCCAATTCATTCAAGGCATGCAAAGTGATGTTTAAATCCATCAAGCTTGAATTTTTGACGAGCGCAAAATCGCGCACCCTTTTTAAAAGCCTTAAAGCGATCCTTGGCGTGCCTCTACTCCTTTTAGCGATTTCATCAGCGCTTTCTTCTTTGATGTCTTGGTTGAGTTTAATGGCGGCTTTTTTAATGATAAGGGCTAGTTCGCTAGGGCTATAAAATTGCATTCTAAAACTCATGCCAAATCTGTCTCTTAAGGGGTTAGAGAGCATTCCGGCTCTAGTGGTAGCGCCGATGAGAGTGAAAGGGGGTAAATCAATTTTAATGGTTTGAGCCGCTGGGCCTGAGCCTATGATAATATCCAATCTAAAATCTTCCATAGCCGGGTATAAAACCTCTTCAATCGCTGGGCTGAGCCGGTGGATTTCATCAATAAAAAGAATGTCTTTAGCTTGCAAATTCGTCAAAATGGCGGCCAAATCACCGCTTTTTTCTATCATGGGAGCGGCGGTGATTTTGATATTGGTTTCCATTTCTTTAGCGATGATATGGCTGATTGAAGTTTTACCCAAACCGGGCGGGCCAAAAAAGAGCATGTGATCCAAACTTTCTTGGCGTTTTTTAGCCGCGCAAATAGAAATTTGCAAGTTGCTTTTAATCTTTTCTTGACCGATAAAATCTTCCCAAAGACTAGGGCGCAAACTCACTTCTTGAGAAGTTTCAAAATCCAAAGTTTCTAAATTGACTATCCGTTCTTTCATTTAATGATAACTTTCTAACTCGTTAGGGAAGTTTCCCTTTTTCACATCATCAGCGTATTGCTTGATAGCGTTTTGAACCAATTCTTTCCCTTTAAGGTATTCTCGCACGAATTTAGGCTTAAAGCTATCAAAAAAGCCTAACATATCGCTCCACACTAAAATCTGCCCGTCGCAATCTTTACCGCTCCCTATGCCGATCGTGGGGATTTTGATTGTTTGCGTGATTTTTTGAGCGATAGGGGTGGTTATACCCTCTAAAACCAACAAACCCGCCCCAGCTTCTTCTAAACTCAAAGCGTCTTCTAAAAGCTTTTTTTGTTGTTCTTCATTTTTGCCCTTAATCTTATAACCCCCATCAAGACGCACGAATTGGGGCATTAAGCCGATGTGTCCTACCACGATAACGCCCTCATCAGTGAGCGTTTTAACCAGTTTCGCTTTTTCTTTTCCTCCCTCTAGCTTGATCGCACTCGCTTGGGTTTCTTTATAAACCCTAATGGCGTTTTTTAGGGCTGTTTTTTCATCTTTATAGCTTCCAAAAGGCATGTCTGTGATGATAAAAGGAGTCTTAGCGCCTGCACACACGGCTTTGGTGTGATAGAGCATCATTCCCACACTCGCGCTTAAAGTGTCGTTTTGATTGAAAAAACTCATATTCAAGCTATCGCCCACTAAAATCACATCCACTAGCGGATCAAATATTTGAGCGAACAGCGCGTCATAAGCGGTAATGGCGATGATTTTTTCTTGATTTTTTTTAGCTTGGAGGTGGTTGAGAGTGATCTTTTTAATTGGGGCGGTTTGCATGCTCATTAAAAATCCTAAGTGTTAAATATAGTGGCATTGTAGCATGACTTTATTGGGGTGGGTAAAAATTTTACTCCATTTTAACCGGTCATTTTAATTATTTTAGTATAATTGAAAGAAACTTTTAACAAACAATTCAAGGGATTTGGCGATTTTGGGTCTTAAAAAACATGCTATTTTATGGTCTTTAATGGGGTTTTATGCGGGATTGAGTGCACTTGATTATGATACCCTAGACCCAAAATACTACAAGTATATCAAGTATTATAAAGCCTATGAAGATAAAGAAGTTGAAGAATTGATCAGAGACTTAAAAAGGGCGAACGCTAAAAGCGGGCTTATTTTAGGGATCAATACCGGGTTTTTTTACAACCATGAAATCATGGTTAGAACCAATAGCTCTAGCATCACAGGGAATATTTTAAATTATTTGTTCGCTTACGGCTTGCGTTTTGGCTATCAAACTTTCAGGCCGTCGTTTTTTGCGCGCTTGGTCAAGCCAAATATCATTGGCAGGCGCATTTATATCCAATATTATGGAGGGGCTCCTAAAAAAGCGGGCTTTGGGAGTGTGGGGTTTCAATCGGTTATGCTGAATGGGGATTTTTTATTGGATTTTCCTTTGCCTTTTGTGGGGAAATACCTTTATATGGGGGGTTATATGGGTTTAGGTTTAGGGGTTGTGGCGCATGGGGTGAATTATACGGCGGAATGGGGGATGTCTTTTAACGCAGGCTTGGCTCTAACGGTATTGGAAAAAAACCGCATTGAATTTGAATTTAAAATTTTAAATAATTTCCCTTTTTTGCAATCTAATTCTTCAAAAGAGACTTGGTGGGGAGCTATAGCAAGCATTGGGTATCAATATGTGTTCTAAAAAAATAAGAAATCTCATTTTATGCTTTGGTTTTATTTTAAGCTTGCACGCTGAAGAGAATACCGCTCAAGAGAATACGACTGAAGAAAACATGATTAAAGAAAATACCCCTAAAGACGCTCCCATTCTTTTGGAAGAAAAACGCACCCAAACGCTAGAGTTTGAAGAAGAAAAGGGGACTGCAAAAAAGATTGATGAAAAAAGCCTGCTTGAAGAAATCCATAAGAAAAAACGCCAGCTTTACATGCTTAAAGGGGAATTGCATGAAAAAAATGAATCCATCTTATTCCAGCAAATGGCTAAAAATAAGAGCGGTTTTTTTATAGGCGTAATTCTTGGCGATATAGGGATTAACGCTCATCCTTATGAGAAGTTTGAACTTTTAAGCAATATTCAAGCTTCTCCTTTGTTGTATGGCTTAAGGAGCGGGTATCAAAAGTATTTTGCTAACGGGATTAGCGCCTTACGCTTTTATGGGGAATATTTAGGGGGGGCGATGAAAGGGTTTAAAAGCGATTCTTTAGCCTCTTATCAAACCGCAAGCTTGAATATTGATTTGTTGATGGATAAGCCTATTGACAAAGAAAAAAGGTTTGCATTAGGGATATTTGGGGGCGTTGGAGTGGGGTGGAATGGGATGTATCAAAATTTAAAAGAGGTTAAAGGGTATTCACAGCCTAACGCTTTTGGGCTGGTGTTAAATTTAGGGGTGAGCATGACGCTTAACCTCAAACACCGCTTTGAATTAGCCTTAAAAATGCCTCCCTTAAAAGAGACTTCGCAAACCTTTTTATATTATTTTAAAAGCACTAATATTTATTATATTAGTTACAACTATTTATTGTAAAGGCTAAAATGTTGAAATTTAAATATGGTTTGATTTATATCGCGCTCATTATAGGACTTCAAGCGACAGATTATGACAATTTAGAAGAAGAAAACCAACAATTAGACGAAAAAATAAACCATTTAAAGCAACAGCTTACCGAAAAAGGGGTTTCGCCCAAAGAGATGGATAAGGATAAGTTTGAAGAAGAATATTTAGAGCGAACTTACCCAAAGATTTCTTCAAAGAAAAGAAACAAATTGCTCAAATCTTTTTCCATAGCCGATGATAAGAGTGGGGTTTTTTTAGGGGGTGGGTATGCTTATGGGGAACTTAACTTGTCTTATCAAGGGGAAATGTTAGACAGATATGGCGCGAATGCCCCTAGCGCGTTTAAAAACAATATCAATATTAACGCTCCTGTTTCTATGATTAGCGTTAAATTCGGGTATCAAAAATACTTTGTGCCTTATTTTGGGACACGATTTTATGGGGATTTATTGCTTGGGGGTGGGGTGTTAAAAGAGGATGCAATCAAGCAGCCTGTAGGCTCGTTTATTTATGTTTTAGGGGCTATGAATACGGATTTATTGTTTGATATGCCTTTAGATTTTAAAACTAAAAAGCATTTTTTAGGCGTTTATGCGGGTTTTGGGATAGGGCTTATGCTCTATCAAGACAAGCCTAATCAAAACGGGAGGAATTTGGTGGTAGGGGGCTATTCAAGCCCTAATTTTTTATGGAAATCTTTGATTGAAGTGGATTACACTTTTAATGTGGGCGTGAGTTTAACGCTTTATAGGAAACACCGCTTAGAGATTGGCACAAAATTGCCGATTAGCTATTTGAGAATGGGAGTGGAAGAGGGAGCGCTCTATCAAAATAAAGAAGATGATGAGCGTTTGTTGATTTCGGCTAACAACCAGTTCAAGCGATCCAGTTTTTTATTAGTGAATTATGCGTTTATTTTTTAAGGCTTGATCTTGGAGTTAAGGTTTAAAATTTTAGCGTTAGTCGTTTTAATTTTAGGGGGTTATTTGATTTTTAACGCTTTAATCACAAAACCTAGAGCTTTAAGTTTTAGTTTAAGCAGCAAAGAGGGCGCGTTTAATGACAATGATGGAACGCTTTTTTGGGATTTAAAAAAACCCATTAAGATTAAAATAGTAGCCCCAAAGGGCATCAAGCGCTATGAATTAAAAGTAACCACACAAGATAATTTGATCTTATATGAAAAAGAAAATCTGGTATTGGATAAACCCAAGTCTTTAGAAGTGCCTTTGACTAGGCCCGAAATCATGGGGCTAGAAGACAAGTGCCTTTTATATGAAATTAAAGCTAATGATTGGAGTTATGCTAATTTTTTCAATGGCAATAAAGCGTCTTTCAAACAAGAAGTGTGTGTTGATACGATAAAACCCTCAATCACTATTTTATCTCGTTCTCCAAGCATCGCTTATGGAGGGAGCGCGATAGTTGTTTTTGAAGCTTTGGATAAGAATTTGTCTCAAGCGTTTGTGCGCGTCAAAAAAAAGGATTTTGAAGCTTTCAGGCTTTTAGAATTCAAACAGCGTAATGTTTTTATCGCTCTAGTGCCTTGGCCTTATAAAAATAAGGATTTTAAGGCGTTCATTGTCGCTAAAGATAAAGCCTATAACTCCAATACCGCCCCTTTATTGTTCAAGCGAAAAACCCATCGTTTGAGGGAAAAAGATATAGACTTAAGCGCCTTAAAAGATAAGATTGCAAAGCAAGAAAAATTTCAAAACGACACTGAACAAACTTTATTGGAAAGATTTTCCAACGCACGCCTAAAAGATTTGGAAAAAATCCAAAAGATCGCTTTAGAGCAAGGGGATTTTTATAAGGATTTTTCTCATTTTCAAGCGCTAAAACCCTTGAACGGGCCTTTTAAAATGGCAAGCAATTTTTTAGAAAATCGGCGTATCTTAAAGGACAATCAGGTGTTGTTCCAATTCTTGCATTTAGGGGTGGATTTGATACCTAGCAAGGATTTATCCTTAGCGTTTGATCCATCGGTGAAGAGGGTTTTTAAGGGGGAGTTCGATTTTTATGGTAATAGTTTAATCCATTGCTATGGGCTGGGTTTGTGCGTTTTTTTAGCCCACTTAAAAGATGATGAAAGCGTGGGGAGTAGTGGTTTGAAATTAGGGAGCGGGTTGCATTTAGGGATGCTTTTGCAAGGGGTTTTTGTCCGGCCCAATGAATGGCTTAATGAGCAATGGATAAAAACCAATATCATCACCCCCATAGAGCAAGCCAAACGGCTTTTAATGAAAGGATAGTCATGTTAAAAACGAATCAAAAAAATGTGCATGCGTTTGAAATTGAAAAGCAAGAGCCTAAAGCGGTCATAGGATTTTTAGAAAAAAACCATGCCCTTTTGCAGTATTTTCTTATTATATTTAAATATGATATTGAACCAGAAGTCAAAGCCATTTTGCACAAACACCAGCTTTTGTTTTTGGAAACGAATCGCGCTTTAAACGGGCGTCATATCAAAACCATGTCTTTAAAAGAAGAAACCGATCATCCAAAACCCAATCATTCTAAAACAGAAACTAAAACAACGATTTATGAGCGCCATATCAGGAGTGGGGAAGAGATTTATAGCGCTAATCACCTTATTTTTTTGGGTAATATCCACAATGGAGCCAAGATTATTTCAGAAGGCTGTGTGTCGGTTTATGGGGTTTGCGAAGGGGCGATCGTGTGCTTTGGAGAGTGTTTGATTTTGAAAGAAGTCAAGAGCGCTCAAATCGTTTTTCAAAATAAAATTTTATCTCTAAAAGAGGTTGAACGGCTTTTGGTAAATAAAAATATTAAAATAATCACTAAAAATGACGATATACTAGACATAAAGGAAGTATTATGAAGCAAACAACCATTAACCACTCTGTGGAATTAGTAGGGATAGGCTTGCACAAGGGCGTTCCTGTGAAGCTTGTTTTAGAGCCTTTAGAAGAAAATCAAGGCATTGTTTTTTACCGCTCTGATTTGGGCGTGAAGCTCCCCTTAAAACCTGAAAACATTGTGGATACCAAAATGGCAACCGTGTTGGGTAAGGATAACGCTAGGATTTCTACAATTGAGCATTTGCTTTCAGCTGTCCATGCGTATGGCATTGACAATCTTAAGATCTCTGTGGATAACGAAGAAATCCCTATCATGGATGGGAGTGCTTTGACTTATTGCATGCTTTTAGACGAAGCAGGGATTAAAGAACTAGACGCTCCTAAAAAGGTGATGGAAATCAAGCAAGCTATTGAGGTTAGAGAAGGCGATAAATTTGTTAAGATTGAGCCAGACAGCCAACTTTCTTTGAATTTCACGATTGATTTTAACCATCCGGTTATCGCTAAGCAAGCCCACCATTTCGTTTTTAGTAAAACCGCTTACAAAGAGCAAGTCGCTAAAGCTCGCACCTTTGGATTTTTGCAAGAAGTGAATTACTTGCGATCCATTGGTTTGGCTAAAGGGGGGAGTTTGAATAATTGCATCGTGCTAGATGAAAACAGCATTTTGAACAAAGAGGGTTTGAGGTGCGAAAAGGAGTTTGTGTGCCATAAGATTTTAGACGCTATGGGGGATCTAATGGTTTTAGGCATGCCTGTGATGGGCAAATACACTTCTTTTTCAGGGAGTCATAAGCTCAATTCCATGTTGGTTAAAGCCATTTTAGCGGACGCTAAAAATTACGAAGTTTTGATCGCTACAGATCCAGCTAAAGAATTTGCGTTGCAAAAGGCTTTCGCTTAATCCTAAATTAGGGTTTATTTTTGGAATTGGATTTAGCACTTATCTCTTTAGGCGAGGGGGTCTTGCTTGGGGTGTATCAAAACAATTTTTTAGGCACTTCTTACACTTCTAAAGCAAAAACAAGCGAAGCTTTGGTGGAAGTTTTTTCGCAATTATTTGAAGGTTTTAAAAACCCTACTTTACCGGCGATTAAGGGAGTTTATTACGCTAAAGGGCCAGGGAGTTTCACTAGCTTAAAACTCACGCATGTTTTCTTACACACTTTGGCTTTAATCCATGACTTTGAACTCTATTCCACCACAGGCTTTGATTTTAACGACAACACGCCCATTTTAGCGTATGCCAATAAATACTTTGTTTCAAAAGAAATGGAAAGCTTGAGCGATTTTAAAGATTTGAAAATCGCGCCAAAAGATTTCATGCTGCCCTCTTTTTTAGAGAAAGACAAATTCACCCAATTGAACACGCCGTTTTACATTTTGCCTCCTATTTAGTGTATAATGCTAGTTTTAAAAATGAAAGGGTATCAACAATAGGGGTTTAAAATTTGGTAGTGAGTGTTCCTGCAACAAGTGCTAATTTAGGCCCCGGTTTTGATTGCTTGGGTTTGAGCTTGAATTTACGCAATCGTTTTTTTATTGAGCCTAGTAATATCCATGCGGTGAAATTGGTTGGGGAGGGTGAAGGGATCCCTAAGTTTTTAACCAACAATATTTTCACTAAGGTTTTTTATGAGATTTTAAAAAAGCATGGGAATGACGGCTCATTTAAATTTTTATTGCATAATAAAGTCCCTATTACAAGGGGCATGGGGTCTAGCTCGGCGATGATTGTGGGGGCGGTCGCTTCAGCGTTTGCGTTTTTAGGGTTTGATTTTGATAGAGAAAATATTGTCAATACCGCTCTAATTTATGAAAACCACCCGGATAATATCACCCCAGCAGTGTTTGGGGGGTATAATGCAGCGTTTGTGGAAAAAAAGAAAGTGATAAGTTTAAAAACCAAAATCCCTTCTTTTTTAAAAGCGGTGATGGTGATCCCTAATAGGGCCATTTCTACCAAGCAATCGCGCCACCTCTTGCCCAAGCGTTACAGCGTGCAAGAAAGCGTGTTTAACCTTTCGCATGCGAGTTTGATGACGATGGCGATTGTGCAGGGGAAGTGGGATTTATTGCGTTGTTGCTCTAAAGACAGGATGCATCAATATAAGCGCATGCAAACTTATCCCGTGTTGTTTGCGATCCAAAAGCTCGCTTTAGAAAATAACGCCCTAATGAGCACGCTTTCAGGGAGCGGTTCGTCGTTTTTTAACATGTGTTATGAAGAAGACGCCCCTAAATTGAAACAGGTTTTGAGCAAGAAATTCCCTAAATTCAGGGTAGCGGTTTTAGATTTTGACAATGATGGAGTCCTTATTGAGAAAGACTGAAATTAAAATCCGCATGTGTGTGGCGTGCAGAATGCGCCAACCCCAAAAGGATTTGTTGCGTTTGAAAAGCTTTGACAATCAAATCATGGAGTTTGATGGCAAAGGCCGTAGTTTCTATGTGTGTGAAAATTGTTTGAAAAATGGAGAAAAAAAGTTGTTGAAAGCGGTTTCAAAAATGAAGAATGCCCCAAAAGATGTTAAAAATATCATTACTTGGATTAAGGAGAGAAGCATAGCATGAGCGAGATGGTTGATTTAAAAAAATTTGTAATTGAGCTTGGTAAGACCCAAAAAGAGCTTAAAAATATAATCGAGCAAGCCAAAGACATTGGTTTAGAGCTTAAAACAAATTCTAAAATGACCCCAGAGCAAGCAGGCAAGCTATACAAATATATTGTGGAGGGCATTAAAGAACAAATACAAGCCAATCAACCCGCTAAAAATCCTGAACAAGACAATAAAGATGATTTGAATACAGCCCAAACGCTCAAACCCCTTGACAAAAAGGTTTCCAAAACGCCTAAAAAAGAAGAAACAAAAAGCCAGCCAAAGCCCAAAAAAACTAAAGAAAAGAAAAAAGAATCTCCCACGCCCATTGCCAAAAAAAAAGGAGGGATAGAGATTGTCAATACTTTTGAAAACCAAACGCCCCCTGCAGAAAACACCCCTAAAGTGGTTAGCCATTCTCAAATAGAAAAAGCCAAGCAAAAGCTCCAAGAAATCCAAAAAAGCCGAGAAGCCCTAAACAAGCTCACCCAAAGCAACACTAATAACGCCAGTAACGCTAACAACGCTAAAAAAGAAATCAGCGAAGTTAAAAAGCAAGAGCAAGAGATCAAACGCCATGAGAATATCAAAAGATACACGGGCTTTAGGGTGATTAAACGCAACAATGAAACAGAAAATGAAACTGAAAACAGCGTAACAGAAAGCAAAAAACCCACTCAAAGCGCAGCGGCTATTTTTGAAGACATTAAAAAAGAATGGCAAGAAAAAGACAAGCAAGAAGCTAAAAAAGCCAAAAAACCCAGTAAGCCCAAACTCACCCCCACAGCCAAAAACAACAAATCCCATAAAATTGATTTTAGCGATGCGAGGGATTTTAAGGGCAATGATATTTATGATGATGAAACCGATGAAATCTTATTGTTTGATTTGCATGAACAAGATAATCTCAATAAGGAAGAAGAAGAAAAAGAAATCCGCCAAAATATCAACGACAGGGTGCGCGTCCAAAGAAAAAACCCTTGGATGAATGAAAGCGGGATCAAACGACAATCCAAGAAAAAGCGTGCATTCCGTAACGATAACAGCCAAAAAGTGATCCAAAGCGCGATTGCAATCCCTGAAGAAGTGCGCGTCTATGAATTCGCGCAAAAAGCGAATTTGAATCTGGCTGATGTGATTAAAACCCTCTTTAATTTAGGGCTTATGGTAACTAAAAACGACTTTTTGGATAAGGATAGTATAGAAATTTTAGCCGAAGAGTTCCATTTAGAAATTTCTGTTCAAAACACTTTAGAAGAATTTGAAGTGGAAGAAGTGCTAGAGGGGGTGAAAAAAGAGCGCCCGCCTGTGGTTACTATCATGGGGCATGTTGATCATGGTAAAACTTCGCTATTGGATAAAATCCGTGATAAAAGAGTCGCTCACACGGAAGCTGGGGGGATCACTCAGCACATTGGCGCTTACATGGTAGAAAAGAATGATAAGTGGGTGTCTTTCATTGACACCCCAGGGCATGAAGCCTTTAGCCAGATGCGTAATCGTGGGGCTCAAGTTACAGATATTGCAGTGATTGTGATAGCGGCTGATGATGGCGTGAAGCAACAGACTATTGAAGCGTTAGAGCATGCAAAGGCCGCTAATGTGCCTGTGATTTTTGCGATGAATAAAATGGATAAGCCTAATGTGAATCCGGACAAACTCAAAGCCGAATGCGCTGAGCTTGGCTATAACCCTGTGGATTGGGGCGGAGAGCATGAGTTTATCCCTGTTTCGGCTAAAACGGGCGATGGCATTGACAATTTATTAGAAACCATTCTTATCCAAGCGGATATTATGGAATTGAAAGCCATAGAAGAGGGCAGCGCTAGAGCGGTTGTTTTAGAAGGAAGCGTGGAAAAAGGGCGTGGGGCAGTGGCCACTGTGATTGTCCAAAGCGGGACTTTGAGCGTGGGGGATAGTTTTTTTGTCGAAACCGCGTTTGGTAAAGTAAGAACGATGACTGATGATCAAGGCAAGAGCATTCAAAATTTAAAACCCTCTATGGTGGCTCTCATCACAGGCTTGAGCGAAGTGCCTCCTGCGGGATCTGTTTTAATAGGGGTAGAAAACGATTCTATCGCGCGCTTGCAAGCTCAAAAGAGGGCGACTTATTTGCGCCAAAAAGCGTTGAGTAAAAGCACTAAAGTGTCTTTTGATGAGCTTTCAGAAATGGTCGCTAATAAGGAATTGAAAAACATTCCTGTAGTCATTAAAGCGGACACGCAAGGAAGCTTAGAAGCCATTAAAAACAGCCTGTTGGAGCTTAATAACGAAGAAGTGGCGATTCAAGTGATCCACTCAGGGGTGGGGGGCATTACTGAGAATGATTTAAGCCTAGTCTCTAGCAGTGAGCATGCCGTGATTTTAGGCTTTAATATCCGCCCCACCGGTAATGTGAAAAATAAGGCTAAAGAATACAATGTGAGCATTAAAACTTACACGGTGATTTATGCCTTGATTGAGGAAATGCGATCGCTGTTATTAGGCTTGATGAGTCCTATTATTGAAGAAGAGCATACTGGGCAAGCGGAAGTGAGAGAAACCTTTAATATCCCTAAAGTTGGCATGATAGCCGGGTGTGTGGTGAGCGATGGGGTGATCGCTCGTGGCATTAAGGCGCGTTTGATTAGAGATGGCGTGGTGGTTCATACCGGTGAAATCCTTTCTTTGAAACGCTTTAAAAATGATGTGAAAGAAGTTTCTAAGGGCTATGAGTGTGGGATCATGCTAGACAATTATAACGAAATTAAAGTGGGCGATGTGTTTGAAACCTATAAAGAAATCCATAAAAAAAGAACCCTCTAATGAACGCTCATAAAGAACGCTTAGAATCCAATCTTTTAGAATTACTACAAGAGGCTTTAGCGAGTTTGAACGACAGTGAGTTGAATTCTTTAAGCGTTACTAAAGTGGAATGCTCTAAAGGGAAGCACCACGCTTTTGTGTTTGTGCTTTCACAAGATCATAAAATCCTTTCTAAATTGAAAAAAGCTGAGGGTCTTATCAGGCAGTTTGTTTTGCAGGCGAGCGGGTGGTTTAAATGCCCAAAACTCAGTTTTGTTTCAGACAATAGCTTAGAAAAGCAGCTCCGCCTAGACGCCATATTTAATGAAATCGCTAAAGGGAAAGGTAATGACTAAAAAAATAGAAGAGAAAATAGAGGGCGTGATTGAAAGTTTGGGTTATTTGCTTTATGATGTGAGTTTGGTTAAAGAAAACGAGCAGCATGTTTTAAGGGTGAGCCTTAAAAACCCTAATGGAGCGGTTAGTTTGGACATTTGCCAACAAGTGAGCGAGGTGATTTCGCCCTTATTAGATGTGTGCGATTTTATTCAAGACGCTTATATCTTAGAAGTGAGCTCTATGGGGTTAGAAAGAACGCTTAAAACCCCCAAACATTTCAAGCTTTCTTTAGGCGAAAAAGTGGAAGTCAAACTCACAAATAAAGAAAGCTTTCAAGCCATCCTTAAAGACGCTAACGATTGGAGCGCGGATTTTGAATTAGAGGATCACGCTATCAAAAGCGTGGAGTATAAAGATTTAAAGAAAGTTAAAACGCTTTTTGAGTGGTGAAATAACGCTAATCGGTAGCGTTTGCACACCCTATAAGAGATTATCGCTGGATTGAAATTGGCTCTTGTTATTTGGCTAAAAAACGCC
Source organism: Helicobacter pylori NCTC 11637 = CCUG 17874 = ATCC 43504 = JCM 12093 (assembly GCF_900478295.1). Taxonomy (NCBI): domain Bacteria; kingdom Pseudomonadati; phylum Campylobacterota; class Epsilonproteobacteria; order Campylobacterales; family Helicobacteraceae; genus Helicobacter; species Helicobacter pylori. Next base: position 1,405,180 of record NZ_LS483488.1, on the reverse strand, counting down.
AAAAAGCATTTTTGAGATTTCACTCTTCCATTTGAACGATACTCATTATTTCTTTAACCACATTCACATCTTCTAGCGTGCTTAAATCTTGAGTGATGGGCTCTTTTTTGGCGATAGATTTCAAAAGCCTTCTCATGATTTTCCCGCTCCTGGTTTTAGGCAAACCTGGCACATACATGACATTGTCTAATTTAGCGATCTTTCCAATTTCAACGGATAAGATATGATTCATTTCTTTTAACAATTCTAAACTCTCGCCAAGATTGCATTTAGCCCCATCGCACAGCACCACAAACGCAAACAAGCCCTCTCCTTTAATCGTATCAGGGATACCCACTACCGCGCATTCAACCACCATTTCATGTTTAGAAATAGCGCTCTCCACTTCAGCCGTGCCAATCCTATGCCCGCTCACATTCACAATATCATCTGTGCGTCCAATAATAGTGATGTATCCGTTTTCATCCACGATAGCGCCATCTCCAGAGAGGTAGACATATTCCCCATTCAACTTGATCTGAGAAAAATAGCTATCAATGTATCGTTTTTCATCGCCCCAAATGTTTCTTACCATAGAAGGCCATGGCTTAGTGATGCATAAAAACCCTTGCTCTCCGGGCTTTGTTTTGGTGCCGTCTTCGTTTAAAACTTCTGCATGGATTCCAGGCAAAGGTAAAGTCGCACAGCTGGCCCTTATAGGCGTAGCTCCCGGTAAAGGGCTGATGATATGCCCGCCTGTTTCTGTTTGCCACCAAGTATCCACGATACTGCATTTTGAGTTACCGATTTTTTCATAAAACCATTTCCATGCCGTAGGGTTAATGGGCTCTCCTACCGTTCCTAAAACTTTGAGCGATTCTAAATTATACTTTAAGGGTTCGTTTTCGCCTTTAGCATGCAGCATTCTTATAGCGGTGGGGGAAGTGTAGAATTTATCCACGCGGTATTCTTCTATCATCCTCCACCATCTCCCATAATCCGGATAAGACATCGTGCCTTCTAGTATCAAAGTCGTTGCCCCGCAAGCTAAAGGCCCATAAACCACATAAGTGTGCCCTGTGATCCAACCAATATCAGCGGTGCACCAAAAATTATCGTTATCTCTAATATCAAAAACCCACTCCATCGTCATTTGCGCCCATAACAAATACCCTGCACTGCTGTGTTGAACGCCTTTAGGCTTTCCGGTTGATCCGCTTGTATAGAGCAAGAATAAAGGATCTTCAGAGTCCATCATTTCAGGTTCGCATTTATCGGATTGGTAATTGACCATTTCATTATAGACAAAATCGCGCCCTCTCACATAGTCAATCTCTCTGGCGTTTCGTATCACAATGAGCGCTTTTTCCACGCTAGGGCAGGCGTTATTTTCTAGAGCCTTGTCAAGGGCTAGCTTGAGCATGTAAGGTTTGCCTTTTCTAAAAGTCCCATCCGCTGTGATAACTAATTTAGCTTGAGCATCGTTGATCCTATCCCTTAAGGCTTCAGGGCTAAACCCAGCAAAAACGATGCTATGGATCGCTCCAATCCTAGCGCATGCGAGCATCATATAAACGCTTTCTACAATCATGGGCATATAGATAATGACTCTGTCGCCTTTTTTGACATTGAATTCGTTTTTTAAAAGGTTGGCTGTTTTATTGACTTCAGAGTGGAGTTTTCTGTAAGTGATGACATTATAATCCCCCATTTCCCCTTCAAAAATGATCGCCACTTTATTTTTTTTGTCTTTTAAATGCCTGTCTATGCAATTGTAAGAAACATTGATTTTGCCGTTTTCAAACCATTTGAAAAAAGGGGCGTTATCGCTGTTTAAAACCTTATCAAAAGGTTTAAACCATGTGAGTTTTTGCTTGGCTAACTCGCCCCAAAAATGTTCGTAATCTTCATTGGCTTCATGCACCAAATCCTTATATTCGCACATGTTTTTAATCCTGGCTTGCTTGGCAAACGCTCTGTTAGGGTTAAAGATTTTTTTAGCGAATTCTAAATCTTCGTCTAATTGCATTATATCTCCTTTCTATGGCTTTAAGCGCATTTTTATTATTATATCCAAACTCACACTCTTTTAAAGGGAGGGATACTTTTCTCTTTCTGTGGGGATTGAGACTGATAAAAAAGGAAATAGCACGATGAAACCTAAAGGGTGTATTAGCGTTAATATGCTAATATAGTAGAACATTATGACTACAAAAAGGGTGGTATGCTGATCTCCATAGCGTTTTTATTGGTTTTGTGTCTTTTGAATTATAGTTCTTTTAGGATGTTGAAATCGTTTTTAACCTTAAAGAAAATCTCTCAATACGCTTATTTAGGGTTTTTTATCCTTTTGAGCGTAGGCGAGGCAGCTTTTGCTTTTTATAGAAATAACATGCCTAGCCATTTGTTTGTTTTGACTTCAGCGTGTTCGTTTGTATCTTTTATTATTTTTATCCTTTCTTTGAGTTTTTACGGGTTTTCCTACTCCATAGAAAAAATAGATTTTTTGCATTCAAGGCGTAAAAGTTTAAAAAACTTTTTAAAATTGGGGTTTTATCTGGCGCTATTAGGGTATTTTTGGCGCGGGTTTTATGAAGGATTAGCCCGCCCTAAAATCAAAGAAACCCCTATTTATTTGGACAAGCTAGACAAAGAATTAAAGATTATTTTACTCACAGACATGCATGTGGGGAGTTTGTTGCAAAAAGATTTTGTTGATTACATTGTAGAAGAAGTCAATCAAAAAGAAGTGGATATGGTGCTGATTGGGGGGGATTTAGTGGATGAAAGCATTGAAAAAGTCAAATCTTTTTTACTGCCCTTAAACAACCTTAAAAGCACGCATGGCACTTTTTATGTGCCAGGAAATCATGAGTATTATCATGGTATAGAGCCGATTTTATCGTTTCTTGACACGCTTAATTTAACGATTTTAGGGAATGAGTGCGTGAATCTAGGAGGAATTAATTTGTGCGGCGTGTATGATTATTTCGCAAGGAAGCATCAAAATTTTGCCCCTGATATTGACAAAGCTTTAAAAAAACGCAATGAGAGTAAGCCCACGATCCTTTTAGCCCACCAGCCCAAACAAATTAGAAGCCTCAAAGAAAGCCACTCTGTAGATTTAGTGCTTTCAGGGCATACCCATGCAGGGCAAATCTTTCCTTTTAGCCTTTTAGTCAAGTTAGCGCAAACCTATTTATATGGTTTATACGAGCACAGCGGCACCACTCAAATTTATGTGAGTAGTGGGGCAGGGTATTGGGGTGTTCCTTTAAGGTTTTTAGCCCCTAGCGAGATCGCATACCTTAGGCTTTTACCTAAAAATCAAGCTTAGTTGAACAAAATCTTAAAATCTTAATCGTAATCAAGCGGTTAAAAATAAGGATCAAAACAAGGAGTTAAAAACAACCGCCAAGACAAAGGGAAAGGAGGGGGAGGTGACCCTTCAATCTTAAGCGGTGCCAACCAAACCATAAGGAATGGTTGGATTTGTGATTATACAATAAAATGGTGATTTTTAGTAAATGATTTTAAAAATTATCCATAAAAACGCTCAAAGGCATTTTTTACAACTAACAATCAAGGGCTTGATTTTAATCAAGCAATAACTTTTATTAATATTTTCTTAAACTAATTTAAAATTATGATATAATCAGTGTTCGAATTACTCTTAAATGCAGGAGTCATACACCATGCGCGTTCTACTGATTGAAAAAAATTCTGTTTTGGGTGGAGAAATTGAAAAGGGCTTAAATGTTAAAGGCTTTATGGCTGATGTAACAGAGAGTTTAGAGGATGGGGAATATCTTATGGATATTAGGAATTATGACTTGGTTATGGTTAGTGATAAAAATGCTTTAAGTTTTGTTTCTAGAATCAAGGAAAAGCATTCTTCTATTGTTGTTTTAGTTTCTTCGGATAACCCTACAAGCGAGGAAGAAGTCCATGCGTTTGAGCAAGGCGCGGACGATTATATCGCTAAACCTTATCGCAGCATTAAGGCTTTAGTCGCAAGGATTGAGGCTCGTTTGAGGTTTTGGGGTTCTAATGTGATTGAAATTGGGGATTTGACCATTAGCCCTGATGAAGAAAAGATTATTTACAAGGGGCGTGAAGTTGAAGTGAAAGGGAAGCCTTTTGAAGTGCTGACCCATCTTGCCAGACATAGGGATCAAATCGTCTCCAAAGAACAGCTTTTAGACGCTATTTGGGAAGAGCCTGAAATGGTTACCCCTAATGTCATTGAAGTGGCTATCAATCAAATCCGCCAAAAAATGGATAAACCCTTGGGGATTTCCACGGTTGAAACCGTGAGACGCAGAGGCTATCGTTTTTGCTACCCAAAACCGGCGTGTGAAGAATAAATTCTTTTTGCTAAAAATAGATCAGAATGAGGGTGTGGAGCGGGTAAAATCAAATATTTTAATAGCCATAGTAGAGGCACTCATATCAAGTTGGTGTTTAGCCAGGGGGCATAATCGTTTTATCTGCGATCAGTAGGGTATTTTGGTTAAAAACACTAAAATAGATTCGTATCAATTCATGGATTTAAATACCCATCAAAACACAAAAATGCAAACTTTGGCTCTGTCAAATATTGGCCATAAAACTTAAAGAATGCTAAAAACATTCTTTACAATCAAATGATTAAAAGAGCTTGATTTTAATCAAGCATTTTTAAGCGCTCTTTTGGGGGGTTATGGGGGTTAGTTGGAGGTTTGTAGGGGGAGAAGTTGTTTTAAAATACTCCTTATCCCCTTAAAAAATGAGTTCTTGCCATAAAACGACGGAATGAAAATTTTTAAACCTTCCAAAAAGAGTTTTTAAACTCTTGTTAGTTTTTGTTAGCTTTTTACAAACAGCTTAATTTAAGCGTTATTAAAGATTTCTTCAATTTGTTCTTTAATATCCCTGTAATTAAAGCTTTCTCTAAAGCCATCAATCTTGCCTCCGCTCGCATTCCTATGCCCGCCCCCATTAAAACACATTTGACTGAGTTCGCACACATCGCAATTCCCGTTCGCTCTTAAGCTCACATTCCCTTTAGAATTCACATCTATATAAAAATCAAAATCCGGATTTTGCGTTAAAAAAAGGTTAGCCAACACGCTAATACCCCCCATAGAATAACTTAAAAACCCTTTTTTATCCTGGTAATAAACGCTGCAATCATGCTTTTTTAAAGAGAGCAAATGCGTTTGCGCGTTTGAAGAAATATTGTCCATCGTTTCTGTATCAGGGTCGCCCCCTAAAGCGATTTTTTTGAGCCTGAATAAATCGTTATCATAGGCTACAGGGGCATTTTCTAAAAACAAATAGTTTTTAACTTCTTCTAAAAGCTTTAATTTATAATCGCGGTTTTCATCATCAAACATGAAACGATTCAATTCAGAGCTTTGGTTAATCATGCGCATACACACCTTGCCTAATTCAAAGCCATAACCTTGCGTGTCCCAAATATCCACAGAATTGACCATTTTCACCAAAGGCTCTAGCCATGTTGTGTTTTTTGACTCTAAAATCGCGTAATGCTTTTTTAAAAACTCATACACGATTTTAGTCGCGCAACGGTTCGTGTCTAAAAAATACCAATGGAAACTCTCAGCCACTTCCTTACCGCTGATATGGTGATCCAAAAGCTGGATTTGAATGTTTTTATTTTGCAAGCGGTGTTCTTGGATTTTATCTTGCAAATACTCTGCTTCATTCAAATTCAGATTCAAATCGCTAATCAAAATAAGGAATTCATTCTCCTTAGATTGAGCGATCGCGTTTAAAATCTCATAAATTCTCGCTGAGACTTCACGCCCGTAATTAGCGTTATAGCATTGGATATTTTTAAAAAATTGTTTTGAAACAAGCTGGCATGCATAGCCGTCTAAATCAATGTGTGAAAGGTGGTAAACTTGCATCGTTCTCCTTTTTTATTAATTATTTATCCATTAAAAGTTAATATGGATCGTGCCTAAGGCTTCAAAATTAGAGTTAGGATCTAATTCCGCATGGCTTAGCACGACCACATCAATCCTGGCCTGCTCCATTTGATTAAAAAGGGCTTTTCTTAAATTAGGCTCTACGATCAAAATCACCGGAGCGATCCCTTTTTGCAAGACTTTCATGGCCTCTTCAGAGACCCCTTCAATGAGTTTTTGCAATTCGCCCACATTGAGCAGCAGGCTCTTAGAAGTGCCATTTTCTCGCAATTTATTAAGCAAAAATTGTTCGCTATCGGTAGAAAAGGTTAAAAATTTCAAACGCCCGTCTTCAGATTTAAAAGCGTTAGTGATCACCCTAGAAAGCCTCGCCCTCACTTGTTCGGTTAAGATATTCACATCGTTTTGAACCAACGGGGCAATATCGGTAATCGTTTCCAAAATAGTGAGCATGTCCTTAATGGGGATTTTTTCATGCAACAAGGCTTGCAAGACTGAGCGGATCGCACCGGTGGGGATTTTTTTACTCTCTTCTACAATTGTAGGATAATCTTTAGCCAAGCGCTCTAAAAGGGATTTCACTTCATCTTTAGTGATAAAATCTTCAGCGTATTTTTTCACTAATTCACTGGTGTGCGTCGCAATAACGGTGCTTGGATCAATAATAGTGTAGCCTTGAATGATGGCTTCTTCTTTATTTTTAGTTTCAATCCATAAAGCGTCCATCCCAAAAGCCGGCTCTTTAGTAGGAATGCCTTCAATTTCTTTATTCACAAAACCGGTATTCATGGCTAAAAACTTATCCGGCATCACCATGCCTTCACCAATCACAATGCCCTTAAGCTTGATTTCATAATGCGTTGGGGGGAGCTGCAAATTATCCCTGATCCTAATTTGAGGCATCAAAAAACCATAATCGCTCGCTATCTTTTTTCTAATACCCCTAATCCTTTCTAACAAATCGCCCCCTTGTTTCATGTCCGCTAAGCTGATGAGCTGATAGCCTAAAGCCAGTTCTAAAAATTCAATTTTTAACACTTCATCAATCGCTTGTTCTTCTTCTCTTTTAAGCTCTTCTTGGGTTTTAGCCCTTGTGGTTGGGGTGTGGGGTTTGATTTTGGAGCTGTGGGGTTTTTCGCTCAAATCCAAGCCGAATTTTTGACTCAAATAATTTTCTAATTTAGTGAGCAGTCCGTCTTTTCCCTCCCTGCTAATCAGCCATGCGATGAATAAAAAGAGAGCCCCTACAAACGCTAAAGAAAAGGTAGGGAGTCCAGGAATGGTTGCAAAAAGCAATAAAATCGCTCCCACAATCACTAAAGTTTTGCTTTTATTGGTGAGCTGTGTGATGAGTTTGGAAGCAAAGTCCTCTTCTTCGTTTTGCGTGGTGCGAGTGGCGACAATACCGGTCGCTGTCGCAATGATTAAGGCAGGGATTTGCCCTACAAGCCCATCGCCAATGGTTAGGATAGTGAAAGTGCTAGCGCTAAAGCTCAAACTCATATCCCTTTGGAACACGCCCACTAAAAACCCTCCAATAATATTGATAAGCGTGATAATGATAGAAGCGATTGCATCGCCTTTGACAAATTTTGACGCGCCATCCATCGCGCCATAAAAATCCGCTTCTTGGCTTAGAGCGGCACGCCGTTTTTTAGCTTCCTTATCATCAATAAGCCCTGAATTTAAATCCGCATCAATCGCCATTTGCTTTCCTGGCATAGCGTCTAGAGCGAATCGCGCCCTAACTTCAGTCACCCGAGTAGAGCCATTAGTAACCACTAATAAATTCACTAACACTAAAATACTAAAGATAATAGCCCCAATCACATAATTCCCGCTCACGCTAAATTCCCCAAACGCCGTGATAATATCGCTCACCGCGCTAGGCCCTTTATAGCCTTGCGTTAAAATCATTCTAGTCGTGGCGACATTTAAAGCCAAGCGGTACAAGGTTACAATGAGCAATAAAGTGGGGAAAGCGCTAAAATCAGTCGGCTTGTCAATATAAAGCCCGATTAAAATAATCAACACCGATAGCGCGATAGAAATCGTGAGTAAAAAATCCAATACAAAAGGCGGTAACGGCACGATAATGATCGCTAAAATAGCGATCACAAAGACCACAAGGGCTAAGTCTTTGGATTGCAAAAAGCGTTTAAAGACAGGGAAAGTCTTTTTAAAAGCTAATTTGGAGCGTTCGTTTGCCATAATCTAAAATCAATGCCTTAATTTCGGTAGGTGTGTTTGTCTCTTATTATAATATAAAGTTTAAAAGTATGACACAAAAAAGCTTATTTTACGCTATAATGCGATCTTTATTAAATTACCAATTAGGAGGTCGTTATGGCTTTGAATCTGGAGAAAAAACAAGAAATCATTAAGGCGTTTGCCACTAAGCAAAACGATACGGGTTCTTGTGAGGTGCAAGTGGCGTTGTTGAATGAAAGGATCAGGCTTTTAACCGAGCATTTAAAGGCTAACCCCAAAGATCATTCCAGTCGTTTAGGGCTTTTAAAATTAGTCGCTCAAAGACGCAACTTGTTGAAATACATCAAACGCACCGATCATGCGCGTTATGTGGTTTTGATTGAAAAGTTAGGCATTAAAGACAGATAATTTTATCGGTTTTAGGGTATGGCGAGTTTGTGTTGAAAGAGCGTTTGAAAGCCTTTTTTAGTGCGGACTCTGTTTTCACTTTAATTTTTGCCCTTTTTTTTCTCACTTCGTTTAAAAAGCCTTTAACTCAAGTTTTGTTGATTGTTTTAATGGTTTTTTTGTTTTTTAGGTGTTATTTCCAAGCGTCTTTGAAAGAAACTTTCACGATTAATCATTTAAAAACCATGCCTTTCAAATGGCTCACTCTGGCTTTTTTGGGCGTGTTTTTAAGCATCTTCCCTAACATGTTTAACATGTATGATAGCCAAACTTTCCGCTACAATTTATTCGCTCTAAACATGTCCTTAACTTACGCTTGCGGGGCGTTATGCTTGCTTTTTGCCAGCCGTTTAAGAATCAAATTGAATCAAAAAGTCCTTTTTTATAGCATGACTGTTGCAAATTTCATTAACGGCTTGCTTTCATTAGTGCAAAAAATTTATTTTAACATGCCCAGAGCGCAAGGGTTTAGCACGGTTAAGGAGTATGTGGTTTTAGTGAGCGTTTCCATTTTAGGCTGTTATATTTATGCGCTTTATTCGCACAATCAAAAAGAGAAACTTTTTTTCACGCTTTCTGTTTTTGTGGGGTTTTTAGTCGTTATTTTAAGCGCTACAAGGAGCGCGACAATCGCCTTTGTAGCTACTTTTTTAATCCTTTCTTGCTTTATTTTATACGCCAAAAAATCGCTCAGACCATTGGGTTATATGATCGTTGTGAGTCTTGTTTTGAGCACTTTGTATATGGGGAGTAACGCTTTAGAAAAAAAGGGGGCAATAGAGCAATCTAGGGTTCAAAACCAAAGCTTTGAAGAGGATTTGAAACGCTACGCTAAAAAGGACGCTGATAGCAGTATCGGGTGGCGTTTGGAGCGCTGGAAAGAAGCCCTAACGGTTTTGCGTTTAAGGCCCTTGTTTGGTATGGCCGCTAGCGAGAAATGTCAGAGGTTAGAAGAGATTTTATCCTTATCAAAGTCTTATAGAGCCAAAGATTTGATTCTTTGTTATGAAAGATACGACAATCAAATCATTCATGTTTTAGCCACTAGGGGGATCATAGGCTTTTTGATCTGGCTCTTTTTTTTATTAGTTATTGTAAAGATTTTTTGGAGTGGGATCAAGCAAAATTCTTTAATATCGCTCTTTATATTAACGACACTCGCTTTTTACCTCATTTTTGGCATCGGGTTTGACCCCTTTGATTTCTTCATTACGGGAAGTTTTTTTGTAGGAATAATCATGATGGCTGTTTTTTTAAAAAAGGATAAAAGCGCTTTTTAGCATCAAAGGGTTTGATGTTAGTCAAGCGGTAGTTTCTTGACAATGCGTTCTTAGGGGATTTAAGGGGTAAGATAAAAACTTATGCTATAATGCGGTTTCATTCCATATTCAACAAGGAGAAATAAATAATGAAAATTTTAGTGATTCAAGGGCCTAATTTAAACATGTTAGGACACAGAGACCCAAGACTTTATGGCATGGTAACCTTAGACCAAATCCATGAAATCATGCAAACTTTCGTGAAACAAGGCAATTTAGATGTGGAATTAGAGTTTTTTCAAACCAATTTTGAGGGCGAAATCATTGACAAGATCCAAGAGAGCGTGGGCAGCGATTATGAAGGGATTATCATTAACCCTGGAGCGTTTTCGCACACTTCTATTGCGATTGCGGATGCGATCATGCTAGCGGGCAAACCCGTTATTGAAGTGCATCTCACTAACATTCAAGCTAGAGAAGAATTCAGGAAAAATTCTTACACCGGAGCGGCTTGTGGAGGCGTGATCATGGGATTTGGCCCGCTTGGTTACAACATGGCTTTAATGGCGATGGTCAATATTTTAGCCGAGATGAAAGCGTTCCAAGAAGCCCAACAAAACAACCCTAATAACCCCATTAACAATCAAAAATAAAAGGGGGTTATTGATGAGTGGATTAGAGAGAGAATCGCATTTCACGCTCAATGAAAACGCGATGTTTTTTGAGTGCGCTTATAGTTGCGATAACGCTTTGTTTTTGCAATTAGACGATCGCTCGTTTTTTATCACTGATTCTCGCTACACTCAAGAAGCTAAAGAAAGCGTTCAGCCTAAAAATGGCGTTTTAGCGGAAGTGGTAGAATCTAGCGATTTAGCGCGAAGTGCGGTTGATTTGATCGCAAAAAGTTCGGTTAAAAAACTCTTTTTTGACCCCAATCAAGTGAATTTACAAACCTACAAGCGTTTAAATTCAGCGCTTGGGGATAAGGTTGCTTTAGAGGGCGTGCCTAGTTACCACCGCCAAAAACGCATCATTAAAAACGAGCATGAAATCCAACTTCTCAAAAAATCTCAAGCGCTGAATGTTGAAGCTTTTGAAAATTTTGCCGAGTATGTGAAAAAGATTTTTGATGAAAAAGAGTCGTTGAGCGAGCGGTATTTGCAGCATAAGGTTAAGGACTTTTTGACTAGAGAGGGGGTTTATGATCTGAGCTTTGAGCCTATTTTAGCCTTGAATGCGAACGCGAGCAAGCCCCATGCTTTGCCTAGTGCGAAGGATTTTTTAAAAGCGGAGCACAGCATTCTTTTGGATATGGGGATCAAATACGAACGCTATTGCTCTGACAGGACTCGCACGGCTTTTTTTGACCCTAAAGATTTTGTCTTCAAAAGAGAGCAGAGTTTCAAGGATAAAGAGCGTCAAAAGATTTATGACATTGTGAAAGAAGCGCAAGAAAAGGCTATTTCAGGCATTAGAGCGGGCATGACCGGTAAAGAAGCGGACAGCTTGGCTAGGGGAGTGATTAGCGATTATGGTTATGGGCAATATTTCACTCACAGCACTGGGCATGGCATTGGCTTAGACATCCATGAGCTTCCCTATATTTCATCGCGCAGTGAAACCATTTTAGAAGAGGGCATGGTGTTTTCCATAGAGCCTGGGATTTATATCCCTGGGTTTTTTGGGGTGCGCATTGAAGATTTAGTGGTGATCAAAAATTCTAGGGCTGAGCTTTTGTGATGCGAGAGATCCTTACTAGCCGCTTTTTCCCTAGCCTTTTTAAAAAAAGGCTGGATTTTTCTAACAGGGTGGTTTTAGGGTTGGGATCTAATCTCAAAAATCCTTTAAAAATATTAAAAAATTGTTTTTTGTATTTTAAAAATCATAGTAAAATCGGGAAAATTTTTTCTTCGCCCATTTATATCAATCCGCCTTTTGGTTACACTAATCAACCCAACTTTTATAACGCTACGATCATCCTTAAAACATCTTTAAGTTTGCGCCATTTTTTTGCTCTGGTTTTTTATATAGAAAGGCGTTTTGGCCGTGCAAGGAAGCGCGATTTTAAAGACGCTCCAAGAACTTTAGACATTGATATTATCGCTTTTAATCAAGTCATTTTAAGGCAGAATGATTTGGCTTTACCTCATCCTAAATGGAGTGAAAGGGATTCGGTGTTAGTGCCGTTGGCTTTGCAACAAATTCTTTTTAAAAAAGGGGAGTGGTGAAATTCTATACCTATAGTGGGGAGACGGCCGCTGAAGCTTTAAAGATCGCTCAAAGCCACCATGGGGTGGATACGCTGGTGTTTAAAACCCAAGAAATCCGTAAAAAAACGCTCACTTCTTCTGGGCTTTATGAAATCGTTGTGGCGGTTGAAGAAGAAAACGAAAACAAACCCCCTAAAGCCCCCCTTATTCCAGAAAGTTTGTATGATGAAGAATTGAATGAAGAAGATGTGGTCATGCAGCTTTCAAGCACTGTAGAAGAAATGCGCAAACTCGCCGGGGTTTCATCCAGCCAGTGCAACTATAGTTTTTCAAAAAATAAGACCCTTTTAGAAAAAGACGCTCCATTAGAGGATGCGCCTTTAGAGGCTAATAAGCAAGACGCTTTATTGCAAGCCTTAAAAGATGAAGCCAACCATAAAAAAGAAAGAGAAAAAAGAGAAGTCAAACAAGAAGAAGAGATTAAAGACATCAATCTGCAATTAAGCAAAATCAGAGACAGCCTGAAACTCATTCAAAACATGTTTTGGGATGAGAAAAACCCCAATTCTGTCAATATCCCTCAAGAATTTGCCGAAATTTACAAACTGGCCAAACAAAGCGGGATGAAACCCAGCCATTTAGATGAAATCATGCAATTGAGCCTGGAATTGATGCCTTTACGCATGCGGGAAAATTCCGTAACGATCAAGCGTTATTTTAGAGAAGTGTTGCGCAAAATGATCTTGTGCCGCCCTGAAGATTTGAATTTAAGGCAAAAACGCATCTTAATGCTTGTAGGGCCAACAGGCGTGGGGAAAACGACGACTTTAGCTAAATTAGCCGCGCGCTATTCTAGGATGTTAGCTAAAAAATACAAGGTAGGCATTATCACTTTAGACAATTATCGCATTGGGGCTTTGGAGCAATTAAGCTGGTATGCTAATAAAATGAAAATGAGTATAGAAGCGGTGATTGACGCTAAGGATTTTGCTAAAGAAATTGAAGCTTTGGAATACTGCGATTTTATTTTAGTGGATACGACAGGGCATTCGCAATACGATAAAGAAAAAATTGCCGGTTTGAAAGAATTTATAGATGGGGGTTATAATATTGATGTGTCCTTAGTGCTTTCAGTTACTACTAAGTATGAAGACATGAAAGATATTTATGATTCTTTTGGGGTGTTAGGGATTGACACTTTAATCTTTACGAAATTAGATGAGAGTAGGGGGTTAGGGAATTTGTTTTCTTTAGTGCATGAAAGCCAAAAGCCTATCAGCTATCTTTCTGTTGGGCAAGAAGTGCCTATGGATTTGAAAGTGGCTACTAATGAATATTTAGTGGATTGCATGCTAGATGGCTTTAGTAACCCTAATAAGGAACAAGCATGAACAATCAAGCGAGCCGCTTAGATAATTTGATGAATCTTAAAAACCCCAAAAGTTTTTTTGATAATAAGGGGAATACCAAATTCATCGCTATCACAAGCGGTAAGGGAGGCGTGGGGAAATCCAATATTAGCGCTAATTTAGCCTACTCTTTATACAAGAAAGGTTATAAGGTAGGGGTGTTTGATGCGGATATTGGTTTAGCGAATTTAGATGTGATTTTTGGGGTGAAAACCCATAAAAATATCTTGCATGCCTTAAAGGGTGAAGCCAAATTGCAAGAAATCATTTGCGAGATTGAACCTGGGCTTTGCCTTATTCCCGGGGATAGCGGCGAAGAAATATTAAAATACATTAGCGGCGCAGAAGCTTTAGATCAATTCGTGGATGAAGAGGGGGTTTTAAGCTCTTTGGATTATATTGTGGTTGATACAGGCGCTGGGATTGGAGCCACTACGCAAGCGTTTTTGAACGCGAGCGATTGTGTGGTGATTGTTACCACCCCCGATCCTTCAGCGATTACCGATGCGTACGCATGCATTAAAATCAACTCCAAAAATAAAGATGAATTGTTCCTTATTACTAACATGGTAGCCCAACCTAAAGAGGGCAGGGCGACTTATGAAAGGCTGTTTAAAGTGGCTAAAAACAATATCGCTTCATTAGAATTGCATTACTTAGGAGCGATTGAAAACAGCTCCTTATTGAAACGCTATGTGAGGGAGCGCAAAATTTTGAGAAAAATAGCCCCTAATGATTTGTTTTCGCAATCCATTGATCAGATAGCGGGCCTTTTGGTTTCTAAATTAGAAACCGGCGCTTTAGAAATACCAAAAGAAGGTTTGAAAAGCTTTTTTAAAAGGCTTTTGAATTATTTGGGGTAGGCTTGAATGAAAGTGCAAAATTTTATCCATTTTTCTGTTGTGGTAGGGTTTTTTTTGGGGTTAGTGTTTTCGGTGTTGAAATTCAATGAGCCAGAGAGCATTTTATTATGGACGGTGTTATCCACGCTTGGGGGATACTTGATTGCGTTGTTGTTTGCGTCTATTTTTATCGCTTGCACGGATTTAGATATTTGCCTTTTTGACAAAAAAGGCACTGAAGAGAGCTTGCTTCGTTTCAACCATGAGTTTAAGAACAGAGAAAAAGAAGTGGCTAGTATTTTAGAATACATTAGAAGTTATGATTTTGATGATGGAAAATAGAATGCCCAAAGAAATTCAAAAAACTGAAACCAACGAAAAAAATATAGAAAAGGTTTTGAACGCTTATGATGAGCAGCAACACCACCATCAAGACGCGCTCGCTATCCAGTATTTACCGGCCGTGCGCGCTATGGCGTTTCGTTTAAAAGAGCGTTTGCCCAGCTCTATTGATTTTAACGATCTGGTTTCTATTGGCACTGAAGAATTGATTAAATTAGCCAGGCGTTATGAGAGCGCGTTAAACGATTCTTTTTGGGGGTATGCTAAAACTCGTGTCAATGGGGCGATGTTAGATTATTTGCGCTCTTTAGATGTGATTTCTCGCTCTAATAGAAAGCTGATTAAAAGCATTGATATTGAGATCACCAAACACCTTAATGAGCATGGGAAAGAGCCTAGCGATGCGTATTTAGCGCAAACTTTAGGCGAAAATATTGAAAAAATTAAAGAAGCCAAAACGGCTTCAGATATTTATGCGTTAGTGCCAATAGATGAACAATTCAATGCGATTGAGCAAGATGAAATCACTAAAAAAATTGAAGCAGAAGAGTTGTTAGAGCATGTCCAAAAAGCGCTGAATCAAATGAGCGAAAGAGAGCAAATCCTTATCCAGCTTTATTACTTTGAAGAGTTGAATTTGAGCGAGATTAAAGAGATTTTAGGCATCACTGAATCGCGCATTTCTCAAATCATTAAAGAAGTGATTAAAAAGGTGCGTAAATCCTTAGGAGTGGATCATGGCTGATATTTTAAGCCAAGAAGAAATTGATGCGCTTTTAGAAGTCGTTGATGAAAATGTGGATATTCAAAATGTCCAAAAAAAAGATATTATCCCGCAGCGCAGCGTAACCCTTTATGATTTCAAACGCCCTAATCGTGTGAGTAAGGAGCAACTGCGCTCTTTTAGGAGTATCCATGACAAAATGGCTAGGAATCTTTCCAGTCAAGTTTCTTCTATCATGCGTTCTATTGTAGAGATTCAGCTCCATAGCGTGGATCAAATGACTTATGGCGAATTTTTGATGAGTTTGCCTAGCCCTACAAGTTTTAATGTCTTTTCCATGAAGCCTATGGGAGGAACGGGGGTTTTAGAGATTAATCCTAGCATCGCTTTCCCTATGATTGACAGACTATTAGGGGGTAAGGGGAGCGCGTATGATCAAAACAGGGAGTTTAGCGATATTGAATTGAATTTATTGGATACGATTTTACGCCAAGTGATGCAAATTTTAAAAGAAGTGTGGTCGCCCGTGGTGGAGATGTTTCCTACTATTGACGCTAAAGAATCCAGCGCGAATGTGGTCCAAATCGTCGCTCAAAATGAAATTTCTATCATGGTGGTTTTAGAGATTATTATCGGGCATAGTCGTGGGATGATGAATATTTGTTACCCGGTGATTTCCATTGAGAGCATTCTTTCTAAAATGGGGAGTAGGGATTTGATGCTTTCAGAAACGAACTCTAAAAAGAGCCGTAATAAGGAATTGCAAGCGCTATTGAGTGGGGTGAGCGTGGATATGATCGTGTTTTTGGGCGCGGTGGAATTGAGTTTGAAAGAAATGTTGGATTTAGATGTGGGGGATACTATCCGGTTGAACAAGATCGCTAATGATGAAGTGAGCGTGTATGTGCATAAAAAAAAGCGTTATTTAGCGAGCGTGGGGTTTCAAGGGTATAGGAAAACCATTCAAATTAAAGAAGTGATCTATAGCGAAAAAGAACGCACTAAAGAAATTTTAGAAATGTTAGAAGAGCAGCGCAGAGGCAAAGTGGGCGATATTATGAAGATAGAAGAAGAGTGAGAAATGCAAGATTTTATTAAGATTTTTATTCAAGAGGTTGTCTCTACTTTAGAAGGGTTAGTGGGTAAGGCTCCAAGCGTGGGATTAGAAAAAGAAGTTTCTAGTAGTGAAGAATCTTTTTTAGGGGTAATCAGTGCGCCTTATGCAAGAGTCATGGTTAGCGCGATTGAAAAAGAAGAGAGCTCTATTGAATTACTGGCTCCGGTAGTTTTAGTTACCGCTTTAAGCGATTTGATGCTAGGAGGTGAGGGGGCGAGTAAGGAAGAAATGGATAATGACGATTTAGACGCTTTTAAAGAAATGGCTTCTAATATTTTTGGTGCGATCGCTACGAGCTTGAAGTCTCAAGAATTGCTCCCCAAACTCAATTTCACTACCACGAACGCTGAAATCGCTAAAGAGCTTCCTAAAAAAGAAGATTACGCTAAAGCGATGGTGTTTTCTTTTAAAATGGAAGCCATCAAAGAAAGCCAAATCATTTTATTGACTACGGCGGCTTTTGAACGCCAATTTGAAAAAACGCACAAAGAAGAAAAAGAAGAAACGACACAGAGCGCTACTGAAGAGGTTAAAAACCATGATGCGTCTTTAGAAAACATAGAAATCCGCAATATCAGCATGCTTTTAGACGTGAAATTGAATGTTAAGGTGCGCATCGGGCAAAAAAAGATGATTTTAAAAGATGTGGTCTCTATGGATATAGGGAGCGTGGTAGAGTTGGATCAATTGGTGAATGACCCTTTGGAAATTCTTGTAGATGACAAAGTGATCGCTAAGGGCGAAGTGGTGATCGTGGATGGGAATTTTGGTATTCAGATCACGGATATTGGCACTAAAAAAGAACGCTTAGAACAATTGAAACATTAAATCTTTTTATCATAAAAAGGAAAGGGATATGGCTATTTTTGGAGAATTAAGCTCGCTTGGGCATTTGTTTAAAAAAACGCAAGCGTTAGAAATTTTGCATGCGTATTTAAAAGAGGTCATGCAAAAGGGTAGTAAAGCGAATCAAAGGGTTTTAAACCTCAATCCTAATACAGAATTTCAAACGCCTTTAGGGCATGGCATCTTTAGCATAGAGCAGAGTTATTGTTTAGAGCATGCCAAAGAGGGCGAGAAAGGCTTTTTTGAAAGCCACAAAAAATATGTGGATTTCCAGCTGATTGTCAAAGGCGTTGAGGGGGCTAAAGCGGTGGACATCAATCAGGCTGTCATTAAAAACCCTTACGATGAAAAAAGAGATTTGATCGTTTATGAGCCGGTCGGTGAAGCTTCTTTTTTGCGTTTGCATGCGGGCATGCTGGCTATTTTTTTTGAAAACGATGCGCATGCGTTGAGGTTTTATGGAGAGTCTTTTGAAAAATATAGGGAAGAGCCGATTTTTAAAGCGGTCGTTAAAGCGCCCAAAGGATTGATCAAATTAAAATTATGAAATTGGTGAGTCTTGTTATAGTTTTTTGTTGTTTTTTAGGGGCTGTAGAGTTGCCTGGAATTTATCAAACTCAGGAATTTTTATACATGAAAAGCTCTTTTGTGGAGTTTTTTGAGCATAACGGGAAGTTCTATGCCTATGGTATTTCTGATGTGGATGGCTCTAAAGCCAAAAAAGACAAGCTTAACCCTAACCCAAAACTAAGGAATCGCAGCGATAAAGGCGTGGTGTTTTTAAGCGATTTGATTAAGGTTGGAAAACGATCTTATAAAGGCGGTAAAGCGTATAATTTTTATGACGGCAAGACCTACTACGTGAGAGTCACTCAAAATTCAAATGGGGATTTAGAATTCACTTCAAGCTATGATAAATGGGGGTATGTCGGCAAGACTTTCACTTGGAAACGCTTGAGCGATGAAGAAATCAAAAATCTAAAACTCAAGCGTTTTGACTTGAATGAAGTCCTTAAAACCCTTAAAGATAACCCTATCTAAGCTAGCTTTTTTAAAACCTTTTAACATTCACTCTCTTGGCATTCTTTACACCACACAAACATTTTCATGTCATGGCTGATCAGCTTGGCTTGATATTTTTTAACGACTTCGTTCTGGCGGTGTTCAATTTCGGGGTCTGCAAATTCAATGATCTTACCGCAATGCAAACAAATGATGTGATCATGGTGTTCTTTAGCCGCAATTTCATAGCGCCGGCCGCTTTTTGAAGTCTCTAAAACACAGATAAAATTTTCTTTTTCTAAGAAATTCAAAATGCGATAGACTGAAGAAATGCTGGTGTTTTTGTCCTTTTGGCGGATAGAATGCGTGATTTCTTCAGGGCTTAGGTGTGTACCGCTGCGATACAAAACGCTCACCACTTCTTCTCTTTGTTTTGAATTTTTGAGTCCGTTTTTTTTGATAGACATCCTCAAGCGCTCTAAAATAGATTCTAAAGTTTCTAATCTTTTCATGCTGATATTTCCCTTATCCGTAAAATGATTTTTATAACTAGAATATTATTATACAATAATAATGCGATGAAACATAGATAAAACTCATTATTATTTTAATTTAATCAAAAAATATTGATTTTTTATTACCATTGTCGCATTTTAATGTAACTTATAAGATCAATTTCTTATCTTATCAAGCCATTCTAAAAGGGTTTTTTCAAACCCTATGCCTTGAGAAGAAACCAGATTTAGGGGTTTTTCTAAATAATCTTGTTTGACATAGCCGTTATAATCATGCGGGTAAAGGTAGTCTTTAGCGTTAGGCAACAGGTGTTTAGGAATAGGGTAGAGTGAGCCCTTTTGAACGCAATCCAAAGCCTGATTGATCGCTCTATAAGCCGTGTTAGACTTGGGTGAACAAGCCAGATAAATCACGCACTGGCTTAAAATGATGCGCGCTTCAGGGTAGCCGATTTGTTTGACTGAAAACAAGCAAGAAGTGGCTAAATTAAGGGCGTTTGGGTTAGCGTTACCAATATCTTCGCTCGCAAAAATCACCAACCTTCTGGCGATAAATTCCGGGTTTTCCCCGCCAGCAATCAAGCGCGCCAGATAATAAATGGAAGCGTTTTCATCGCTCCCTCTTAAAGATTTGATTAACGCGCTAGTGAGGTTATAATGCGTATCATCGCTATAAGATCCGTCATTTAGGCTATGAGGCCGTAAGGATTGCAGCGTTTTTAAAGTGATAGGATCTTCTATTTTAGCGCTCAAATCTAAAAGGTTTAATAACGCTCTAGCGTCGCCAGCGCTGTTGTTTAAAAGATAGGTTTTAGCGTCAGGCTCTATTTGTTTTTTGAGCAATGTTAAAGCTTTAATGCAAAGCTTGTCTAAATCGCTCTTTTTTAGGGGGGTTAATTCAAAAATAAAACTTCTTGAGCGGATCGCATGGCTTAAACTGTAATTAGGATCTTGCGTGCTAGCCCCTAAGATTAAAGCGTGATCTTTTTCCATAATGGGGAGTAAAAATTCTTGTTGGGTTTTATTCAATCTGTGGGTTTCATCAATAAAAACAACGGGTTTTAAAAGGGTGTTTTGGTAATTTTTAAGCTTAAGACGCAAATCCTCTAGTTTAAAATCCGTCGCATTGAATAAAAGAATGGGGCGCTCCAGCATGCAGGCGATGATTTGAGCCAGGCTTGTTTTACCCACGCCAGGAGGGCCATAGAAAAAGGCATGGGGGAAGTGTTTGGATTGTAGGGCTTTAAATAAGGGGGCGTCTTTCCCTATTAGATGCTCTTGGCCTAAAAAATCTTCTAGGCTTTTTGGGTTTAAAAGCGAAGTCAGGCTCATTTTTTAAATAAAATCAATTCATAAAAATTAGTAGGGGTGTTCAAATTTTTCGTTGGGGTTTTGGTGTTTTTAGAGTGTTTGTGCAGAGCGTCTTGCAACTCTTTATTGAGATTGTCTAATTCATCAAGCTTTTCTTTTAAACGCAAGATAATATCCACGCCCGCAAGATTAACCCCCATATCCCTTGTAAGGCGTAAAATCGTTTTGATTTTGTCCATGTCTCGTTGGGAATACAAGCGCATTTTCCCATCAGTCCTGCTAGGCTCTATCAAACCCTCTTTTTCATACTGGCGCAAGGTTTGAGGGTGCACGCCTAGGATTTTAGCCACGACGCTTATCAAATAAAGCGGTTCATCATAATCGCACACGATTCCTCCTTACAATTCTTTT
The DNA here is from genome assembly GCF_900478295.1 of Helicobacter pylori NCTC 11637 = CCUG 17874 = ATCC 43504 = JCM 12093. Lineage (NCBI taxonomy): Bacteria > Pseudomonadati > Campylobacterota > Epsilonproteobacteria > Campylobacterales > Helicobacteraceae > Helicobacter > Helicobacter pylori. Next base: position 1,384,619 of record NZ_LS483488.1, on the reverse strand, counting down.
TCTAATAACGCTTTTAACTCATTAGAAAGCGTTTCAGTTTTAGGCAAAATCAAACGAGCTTGCAAATACAAATCCCCCACATGCGAAGTTTTTCTGTTTTTGATCCCTTTTTCTTTGATGCGGAATTTTTGCATCGCTTTGGTGTTAGGGGGAATGGTTAGGGTTAAGGTTTTATGCCAAGTAGCGATTTCAATTTTCCCTCCAAAAAGAGCCGTTTTTAAGGGTAAATCAAAGATTTGGGTAATATCGTCTTTCTCGCGCCTGTAAATTTCATCTTCTTCAATATGGATCTCTAAGAGCAAATCGCCCCTACCCGTTCGCCCCATTTTCCCCTTGTTGCGAACCCTGATTTTTTCGCCCTCTTCCACGCCGATAGGGATTTTAAGGCTAAAAGTCTCATTATTGATGCTCACTTGTTTTTTATTGCCTAAAAGGGTGTCTAAAACAGAGACATTTAAAGTGGCGGTCATGTCTAAATTTTCAGGGGCGAAATTGGAAAAATTAAAGCCAGAAAAGCCTTGCGAGTTTTGAGAAAATCTTTGCGAAAAGCCTCCTTTCCCAAAAATAGAGCTTAAAATATCGTCTAAATCTTCACTAGCACTGCGGCTTTTTGCAAAATCGCTGAAATTCTGCCCGCCAAACATGTTATCGCCAAACTGATCGTATTGGCGGCGTTTTTCTTCGTCGCTCAAAATTTCATAAGCGGCGTTGATTTCTTTGAATTTTTCTTCGGCTTCTTTGGTTTTATTCAAATCCGGGTGGTATTGTCTGGCTAAACGGCGGTAGGATTTTTTGATTTCATCTTGGCTGGCGTTTTCGCTCACGTTTAAAGTTTGGTATAAACTCTTGCTCATGAATCACCTTTAAAATAGTTTTATTAGAATACTATCATAAATCTTTAGTGTTAGTCAATCAAGTTTATTGATAATGCTTTTAGGTAATGGAGATTTTAAACCCGTTTCAGCGCAATTAAAAGGAATTTTAACTAAAATATTGAGTTTAAATCCACGATGAGTTTTTAATGCAGTATAAGAAAAATAAGAAAAGATATTATTATTTAGCGTTATGGATCCTTTTTTTAAATGGTCTGTCTTTGAAAGCTTTAGAAATCGCAGTCAAACCTTTTGGCTATCTGGGGCTATTGTATAATCAAGGGGCGCAAAAAAACCCTCACAGCTATGTGGGGGCTTTAGCGCGCCTTGGGGTGGATTTTTCTTATAGCAACGGATGGTCCTTTGGCATTGGAGCGATTGGAGCTTGGAATGTTTATAACAAACAGCGTTTGGCTAACCTTTACATCAGTCTGGGGAATTTTTTTGGTAGTTCTAAAAATGTTAAACCTTATTTGAGCGCTGGCAATGTTTCTGATGCGTATGTTCAATACACTAACCAGCGTTTTAAAATAGCTTTAGGGCGTTTCAATACCGATTTTGTGGATTTTGATTGGATAGGGGGCAATATTCAAGGGATTTCTGTAGCTTTTAAGCAAAATTCCATGCGTTATTTTGGGATTTTTATGGATAGCATGCTTTATAATGGGCATCAAATCAACAAAGAGCAAGGGAATCGGATCGCTACTTCCCTAAACGCTCTAGCGTCTTATGACCCTGTGTCTAAACGCTTGTATGTGGGGGGGGAAGTGTTTGTTTTAGGCGCAGAATACAGGCATGAAAATCTTAAAGTGGTTCCTTTTATTTTAACGGACACCCGCTTGCCTTTGCCCACTCAAAATGTTTTAGTGCAAGTGGGGGGTAAGTTGGAGTATGACGCTTCTTTAGCTAAGGGTTTCACTTCGCACACTCTAGTGCATGGCATGTATCAATACGGCAACACTGATAGCGCCACCAACGCTAAAAATGCCGGCTTGTTTTTGATCGATCAAACTTTTAAATACAAAATTTTTAATTTTGGAACGGGTTTTTATATCGTTCCGGCAAGAAACAATAAGGGCTATCTATGGACTTTTAATGACAGGACTAAATTCTATGGCCGTGGGATCAACGCGCCCGGCGTGCCAGCGATTTATTTTGCAAACTCCAGCATTTCAGGCTATGTTTTTTTAGGGCTTAAGACTAAAAGGGTGCGTTTAGACGCGATGGTGGCTTTTGGGGATTACCAAGAATATTCTTTAATGAGCAGTTTTAGGGTTTGGACTTATAGGAGTTTGTCTTTTGATATGGGTGGGGGGTATGTGTATGCTTACAATTCTAAAGCCACGAGAAAAAGTCTTGGAAATAGTTCTTTTGTCTTTTTTGGGAAGTTTTTGTTTTAAAAAATACCATTTTACAATCAATAGTGAAGAGTTTGCAATAAAGCAAGCGATAATTTCTTTTTTAAAAAATCAACATTAAAAGAAGTTTTTGTTTCAAGAAATTCTTTTAAAATCAGGTCTTTGGGGTTTTTTAGGGAAAAAAGTTTTTTTGAACTCAGGTTCCCATAGTTTGATCACGCCATGGCGGGTCATCTGGTGCATATTGACTAAACGCATGTTTAAAAGAGCCTTTTCTTTAGCTTCGCTGTCGCTCAAATCTTCTTTAATTTTGAACGCTTGAATGATCTGTTCCCACAGCTCATGCTCTTTAGCGTCTTCGTTTAAAAAATCTTTATAGTTGAAGCCGCCAATCCCTTTAACCCCTTTAATATTATCCCCCTTATCCCCCACAACGCACTGATAATAAGCAAAAAAATGAGCCTCTTTTTGACTCACATTAAAAAAAGCGTTGGTTTTCAAGTTGAAATGAGAGCCTCTATTGGAATACAAAATATCCTTATCCATGCTGGCTATCACGTAATTGTTGGGGTCTTTCTTTTTATAAAATGAGATAATATCATCGGCTTCATATTCAAAACAATGTTCGCCCTGGATTTTAGCCCCTTTTTTTAGGGGGTATTTTTCTACGATGGCGATTTTTAGGGTTCTTAGAAGGGCTTTAAAATCTTCATCAAATTGGTGGCGTTTTTGTTTGTAATGATCGCACAGCTGGTAGCGGAAACTCTCTTTGCCCCTAGTGATAAAAAAAAGCGTTTTAGAGCAACGGGTTTTGCGCATGATAGATAAAATTTGAGTGGTAAGAAAGATTATGCCCACTTCTTGCAAGCTGTAAGCGGCGAATCTTTTAGGGAGCGTTTTATTAGAGAGCAAACGCCTAACAATATTAGGGATCACGCAATCAATGTCTAGTAAAAGAGTTCTTGAATGCATGAATCTTGTTTTGTTAAACGCTTGTCTAATGGTTAATCCTTAAGTTGAATTTCTCTTTTTTAAAAGTTAAACTATTATAGTAAATATATAGCAAATAATAAGTTATTTTAATAATAATTAACTCTATTCTCATTCAATACGCTAAATTTTGAGAGGTTATCGCTTGCTTTAGCTCTTTTGATTGTAAAAACGCTTTTGGCATTCTTGCATTTTATGATCAAACGCCCAACGAAAACAGGGCTTAAGGATTTTCTTTTATTTGCGCGGCAAATTATACTTCCGGCGTTTTTCCCAAAGGCTTTTGCGGCTAATGCCAAGCTTGTTGGCCAATTCTGTATCGGTGCAAGTGGAAGAAAAATGCCTGATCGCTTCTTTTTCGTATTCTTGAATGGAAAGGAAAGTCGTGTGGTTATTAAACAAAGATAGGGGTTTATTGCCGCATTCAATGCTCACAATTTTAGGAAATTCTAGGGGTTCTTTATGGGTATAGGACAAAACAATAGGGCATGAACGGGCCAATTCTAACAATTTCAATTGCTCATCTTTTTTAAGCTCTTCTAAATGCATGATGTAAAAAGGGCGTTCTAGTTTATCTTTATTCTTGTATAGATCTTTCCAAGTGGTATCCTTTAAAGAGAAAAAAGAAAAATCCATTTGCCTTTCTTTAGCGTATTGCAATAAATAAGCGTTCGCAAGCTCTTGAGAGGGCGTGTGGATGATGAAAGGCGGCCTATAAGAAAAATCTTTAGGCAAGGGCAATTCCGCATGGATAAAGTCTAAGTAATTTTCATAAAATCCCAAGCGAGCGGTCATTTCTTGGTAGGCTTTGTGGTATTGGATTTTACGCAACAACTCGTCCATTTTAAAAGGCTTTAGAATATAATCTCTCGCTCCCGCTTGAATGGGTTTATTCACGCCATCTTCATTGACATGCGAAGCCATCATGATAATGATTTGCTTGGAATTATAACGCACAAAATGTTCGCAACGCCCTTGAGTGCAAACTTTAGAAGAAACCAAAATCACATCATAAGGCTCTTTATTTTCTTCTGAAATGCTAGAGATGATCTCGCAAAAATGCCCTAAATCATGCAAATTATGCGAAATACTCCTGGCTAGCGCTAAATCGTCTTCAATGATTAAGATTTTCATCAATTCTTCCTTTTATCGCGTTTAAAGTTTTTGTTTATAACGCATGCTCACATGCGCTTGGACTAACAGCCCTTCTTGTTGGCCAATGAACCCCATTTTTTCCATTGTGGTGGCTTTCAAGCTGATTTGAGATTTTTCTAAACCTAAAAGTTGGCTCAAATTCTCTAAAATCGCCGGTTTGTAAGGGGTGATTTTAGGGATCTCGCTAAAAATAGTCGCCCCCATTTCAAACAATTCAAACCCAATGCTTTGAGAAAAATCCAACACGATTTTTAAAAGCTCTTTAGAAGAGGCGTTTTTGTATTTGGGGTCATTATCAGGGAACCATTCGCCAATATCCCCCCCTTTAATCGCTCCTAAAATCGCATCAATAACCGCGTGCAACAAAGCATCGCCGTCGCTATGAGCCTTTAACCCAAACTCGCAATCCAAAACAACCCCCCCTAAAACCATAGGCTTATCTTTAATGAACGCATGCGTATCAAAGCCCATGCCTATAAAAGTGTCTTTTGCTGGGTTGAAAAAGAGCGCGAAATGTTTCAAATCGCCGCTCGTGGTGAGCTTGTGCAAATCCTTACTGCCTTCAATATAGCTCACACGATTAGGGAAAGCTTGTAAAATCGCGCTGCTTTCATCTTTAAAATCCCCTTGATTTAGGGCTGATTGGAGCGCTTTGGTGTGGCTTAATTGCGGGGTTTGAATGAGTTTGATCGCTTCTCTATCTAAAGCTTCGTTATAATAGATCGCTGTGTCATAGCAAGGCAAGTAAGGAGCGATGCAATAATGGCTGGTTTGTTGGAGGGTTAAAAACAAACTTTTGAGCGCTTCCATATTGGCTAAACCCCTAGCCGCATCACTGGTGAGCGTGTAAGCGCTATCAATCATTTTTAAAGCGTTACGCACGGATTCTTGCCTTGATGCCCCGCCTTTTACAAGCTTGATTTCAGGATAATGGCGTTGGATGTAAATATAATCCAATTCGCTTACGACTAAAAGGATTTCTTTAAAGTCTAGGGCTTTTTTAAAGCTTTCATAAACGCTGAGCCATAAGGGGGTATGATTAGAGCGCAGCCATTGTTTTTTGATTGTTTGAGAAAAACGCCTAGATTCCCCAGCGGCTAATAAAACAACGCTCGTTTGTTTAACAAGCGTTTCTAGCGTTTCTTTAGTTTCAAAAGGGTCTTCTTCTAAACTTTCTAAAGAGAGTTTAAAAGCTTCCCCATTCACTCTAATCAAAGACATGCGACTAACAACCCACCTCTATCATTTCACCAAAATGATCCTATAACCTTGATTCAAATCTAAAACTAAGAATCGTTTGGGTTTGCCTTTATACTTTTCTAAAGCATGGTTAAAATCCGCAACGCTTTTAACTTCAACCTCTTCAATTTTTGTGATAATGTTACCTTGCCTAAATCCGGCTTGCTCTGCTGGGGAATTTTCATTCACTTGAGAGACTAAAACCCCTTGAACATCATCGCTCAAACGCATAGACCTTTTGGTTTTTTGGGTTAAATCTTCTACTTGAAGCCCGTTCAATTGGCCTTGCGCGCCGTTTTGAGCAGAAATGGTTTCTTTTTTGTTAGGGTTTTTCCTTTCAGCAAGTGTGAGGGTGAAGGCGCGTTCTTTTTTGTCTCTAATGACCTTTAAGGTTACCCTTTGATTGGGTAGCATAGAGCCGATTAGATTTCTCAATTCGTTCGTGTTTTTAACCTTTTTGCCATTGACTTCGGTGATCAAATCCCACACCAAAATCCCTGCTTTTTTAGCCGGGGAGTCTTTTTCTACGCTAATGACTACCGCCCCTTCTTTATTGTCATAAGAATTTTGCAAATCGCCGCTCAAATCTTGCAAGCCCACGCCCAAGTAACCTCTTTCAATCTTACCGGTTTTGATGAGTTGGGTTACAATATCTTTAACCATGTTAGAAGGGATGGCAAAGCCAATGCCGTGGTTGCCCCCAGTTTTAGAGATGATAGCGGTATTAATCCCCACTAACCCTCCACGGCTATCAATTAAAGCGCCGCCGGAATTTCCAGGATTAATAGAGGCGTCTGTTTGAATGAAATTCTCATAGCTGTTGATCCCAATCCCGCTTTTATTGAGCGCTGAAACAATGCCTTGAGTAACGCTTTCACCCACGCCAAAAGGGTTACCAATCGCAAAAACCAAATCGCCCACTGAAATATCGTTAGAATCAGAGAATTTGATCGTGGGCAAGTTGTCTTTAGTGATGCGAATCACGGCTAAATCGCTTTCAGAATCCGTGCCTACTAAAGTAGCGGAATATTCTTTATTGCTCCCTGGAATGGTCACTTTAATCTTATCCGCGCCATCAATCACATGGTTATTAGTTACAATATAGCCGTCTTTAGAAATGATGACACCGCTGCCTAAAGCCCTTTCCATTCTTTCTTTAGGGATCATGCCACCCAAATCCCCAAAAAATTGTTGGAAAAAGGGGTCATTAAACACACCGCCACCTATAAAATTGTTTTTAATCTTTTTTTCAGTAGAGATATTCACCACCGCCTTAATCGAATCCTTAATAGAATCGTGGTAAGAATAGATCGTATCGTCTTTAGAGGGGACACTCACTCGCTCTTTAACTTTGGGCATGTTTTGGATTTGGATATTGCCCGCATTCAAGCTTAACGCTAAAGCCAAAGAGATAAAAAGGGTTTTTTTCATCATGGTTACTTCCTTGATTAATGTCAATTTCAAAATTAAAAAGAGATTATATCAAATCTTTTTTGTTATTTTCATTAGCTTTTTGTGTAAAATAGTATCCAATGTAACAAATAACAGCAAAAACAATCGTTAAAATCATCCCAATGCGTTGATCCTTATCCATAGCTGAACCAATCACGCCGATGACACACCCAGTGATCCCTATGAGTTGCAAAAAGGGCAGGAAAGGGGCTTTATAAGGCAAATCCTCTAAAGAATGCCCGGCTTTTAAGTATTGCTTGCGGAAAGAATATTGCGAAACAGACACGCTAACCCACACAATAATCACCGTGAAACTGATCACATTAATCAAAGCTTCCACGACATTTTCTTTGGCATAAATTTGGACTAAAAGCCCTATGAGAGAAAAAGAAAGGGAAAAAAACATCGCATAAGTGGGCGTGCCTTGTCGGTTGAGTTGGGAAAAAACCTTAAAAAACATCTTTTGTTTGGACAGCCCATAAATCATGCGGCTCGCTCCATAAAGCCCTGAATTAGCGGTAGAAAACATCGCCGTAATGATAACAGCGTTCATTATATCAGCCACATAAGGGATACCCATGCCAATAAAGGGCAAATTGATGCGCTCTAAAACGCTCACAAAAGGGCTTTGCGCGATAGAAGAATCGTTCATGGGCAAAAAAACAGAAATGACAAACACAGAGCCTAAAAAGAAAAAGACAATCCGCCACAAGGTCGCTTTAATCGCTTTGGGCATCACTTCGCTAGCGTTTTTAGTCTCTCCCACAGCCACCCCAATCACCTCTGTGCCAGTGAAAGCAAAAATGACAGCGAGCATCGCGCTAAAAACCGCTGCGCTTCCGTTAGGGAAAAACCCTTTATCGCCAAAATGGAAGTTATCAAAAATAGAACTAAACCCATGCAAATAGATTTGATAAATGATCCCAATTACGCCAATGCTTATAAAAGCGATCACCGCTAAAACTTTAATCAGGCTAAAGAAAAATTCGCCCTCGGCAAAAATTTTAACCGAAAAAAAGTTCAATAAAAAAACTAACGCAATGCATAAAATAACCCAATAATGGATAGGAATATTTACAAACCAGCGTTGCATGAGCATGCCTATAGCGATGTATTCTAACGCCACCGTGATCACCCAGCCAAGCCAATACATCCAAAAAACCATATAGCCCGTGCCAGGGCCTATGAATTTAGCCGCATAATCTCCAAAACTGCCCGTAGTGGGATAAACGCTAGCCAATTCGCCTAAAGAGAGCATGATGCAATAAACCACAAGCCCTCCAAAACAATAAGCGATCAAGGTCCCTAAAGGGCCAGCGTTCGCAATATTACCCCCAGTGCCTACAAAAAGCCCTGTGCCAATCGCTCCCCCAAATGCAATCATTAAGAGATGGCGCATTTTCATGTCTCTTTTAAGCTCGCCTTGTTTTTGCGTTATTTCTTGATGCGTTATCTTTTGATTGTCCATGCGACACCTCCTTAGATTGAAAATAAAAATAGCTTGAATTATAACAAAAATAAAATAAAATGATTTTTTTTAATTGAATATTGAAAATAAAATTTAAAAAAAACGATCAAAAGCATTTTTTAAAGATTAAATAGTAAAAGAGCTTGATCAAGCGATAGTTTTTTAAGCGTTTTAAGGTTTTTTTAAAAAACGCTAAAAACTCCTTTTAAAACATTAAGATTTATAATATTTAATCGTGTAATCTATCCCCGAATAAAGGGTTAAAAAAACCGCTATAGCCACAAGCACATAAGAGTAAGTTACATCAGCCAATAAAGCGCTAATCGCTACGACTTGAGAAACGGTTTTATACTTGCCTAACGCATTGACAGGAATATCCTTTTTTTCATTAGCGGCTAAGACTCTAAGCCCTGAAATAAAAAATTCACGCCCTAAAATCACAAACGGGATCCACGCATTCACACGATCCAAATAAACTAACCCTAAAAACGCGCTCAAAATAAGGATTTTATCCGCTAGAGGGTCAAAGATTTCCCCAAAGCGCGATTTGGCTTTATAGCTTCTAGCGATATAGCCGTCCAATAAATCCGTGAGCGCGGCAAACAAAAAAACCAATGAAGAAATCATGTTGATGTGAAAGGGGGTTAAAAAACTAAAATAAGTGCGCGTGTTTAACAATAAAAATAATAAAAATAAGGATAAAACAATGCGTAAAATCGTCAAAAAATTGGGTAGGAGTTTTAAAACTTTCATGCTTTCAAAAAGACTTGTGAAAAATTCAAAAACGCGCGTGCCAAAAAGCCAAGCGCCACACACATTAAAATCACAGCGATCGTTAAAAAAATGATAACTAACGCTTGCACTAAAATCCCTAAAAGAGCCAACATGAAACTAAAAAGCAACAACCTAAACCCGCTTAAAAAAAACCTTTCTTGCGTATAAAGGCTCAATTCTCTATAGAGTTTGTGCAAATAAAAAAGAGAAACCCCATTGCCGATTAGCGAAAAAGCGTTACTGGCGTTAGGGATAAGATAGCTTAAAAGGGCGCATAAAATCACCGCTAAAAAACTGAAAGCGAAATTTTCAAAAAAACTCAAATGGCGTGTGATTTTAGAAAGCCTGTAAAAACCAATCGCTCCGGCAATAAACCCAATCGCACACAAAAAAAGAGACAATAACACGATATAAGCCAATTGATTATTGAAGAGATTAGAAATGTGAAACGATTTTGCCCCACTTGAAACAAGAAAAAGCACCAACAAAACAGCCCCACACAAAGGGGCGAAGAAATAGCCCAACAAGCATTTTTTAATGGATTGCAACTCTTTGTTTTGGTGGATGTGGATAATGTTTTGCAAGAAATATCTTTATTTAAAAGTGGTCCCGCCATCTACAACGATCGTTTGCCCTGTAAGCCAACCGCTTTGGGTTTCATCGCATAAAAAATAAGCCGCTCCGGCTAGATCGTTAGGATTGCCCATGCGTTTTAGGGGCGATTGCTCTTCTACTTTTTCTTTAATCTCCACATAATCAGGGAAAGCTTTCAAAGCGTCTGTATCAATAGGCCCACCACTAACCGCATTCACTCTAATGTTAAATTCGCCTAAATCCACAGCAGCGTATTTGACCATGGTTTCTACGGCATTTTTAGAATTGCCATGCCCGGCGTAATTGGGCATATAGACCAAATTCCCGGTAGAGCTTAAGCTCACGATCGCTCCGCCGCCTATTTTTTGCATGCGTTTTGCCGCTTCTTGAGCCCCTACCACAAACGCTAACACGGTGGCTGTGTAAATATTGTTTAACCCCTTAGGTTTTAATCGCATAAACGGCGCAAATCCGCCCACGACAGAGCGCCCATAAATAATAGCGTTAGAAATAAAAAAATCCACTCTGTCAAAATCAGCGTCAATTTGCTTGAAAAGCTCTGTGTATTGCTCAGGCTCTAAAACATTAAGAGGGTAGGCTTTGGCTTTAATGGAATATTTTTGCTCCACATCTTCTATGATTTTGTTGGCTTCTTCAACATTTTTATTGTAAGTGAAAGCGATATTCACGCCGCTTTGAGCGAAGCGATACAATATCGCCTTGCCAATCCCTCTAGTCGCGCCGCTGATCACTAGGGTTTTATTTTTCATGTGATTGGAACCATTCATGCAATTACCTCATATTGTTGTAAAGTTTTTTCTAAAAGTTTGATCGTTTCTTTGCTTGGAGCCACTAAAGGCAGTCTGTAACTTGGGTTTTCAATCAAGCCGGCTAAATGCATAGCCATTTTAATAGGGATGGGATTTGTTTCTACAAAAAGGGCTTGGTGCAAACAAAAAAGCTTATTTTGGATTTCTAGGGCTTGTTGGTATTTTTGTTTGAGCGCGCAATTGACCATTTGTGAAATCAGATTAGGCATTAAATTACCGGTCACTGAAATCACGCCGCACCCCCCTGAAAACATGATGGAGTGGTTGAGCGAATCTTCCCCACTAAAAATTTTAAAATCTTTTTCATAATAATGCAATTCTGTTACTCTTTTCAAAGAGCCAGACGCTTCTTTAATGGCTTTAATGTTAGGGACTTCTCTAAAGAGTTTGAGAGCGGTTGGGACTTCAATAGACACGCCTGTTCTACTTGGCACATCATAAAGCATGACAGGGATTTCCACTGATTGAGCGATGGTTTTATAATGTTCAAACAAGCCTTGTTGGGTGGGGCGGTTATAATAGGGGCTTACGCATAAAATCGCATCCGCGCCGATTTTTTGAGCGAACTTTGCTAAAGAAAGGGACTCGCTCGTGGCGTTACTGCCCACGCCGGCTAACACTTTCATGCGCGAATTTGAGAGCGTTTTAGTGTTTTTGCAAGTTTCTATGGCGATTTCAATGCAACGCATATGCTCTTTGTGGGTGAGCGTGGCGGATTCTCCTGTTGTGCCAACAGGCACGCATGCGTCCATGCCCTGAAGAATTTGGCGCTTGATCAAGGCTTCATAAGCGGCCTCATCAACGCTCAAATCTTTTTTAAAAGGCGTAATTAACGCGCTAGATGAATGAAATTGCATGTTATAAGGCTCTTTTAAGGTTTCAAAAACACGGTGGTTGATTGGGTGTCTTTAAAATATTCATTGGCCACACGCACCAAATCGCTCACTTTTAAATCCAAAAATTGTCGCTGGTAATCCGTCAAGCCTTGAATATCGTTTTGCACTAAATAGTCCGCAAAAAGCCCCGCAACATCGCTAGAACTTTCTAAATTAGAAATAAAGTCAGCTTTTTGATTGATTTTGAGTTTGTCTAACTCCGCTTGAGTGATTTCGCCTTTTTTAAGCTTTTCTAAAAGCACTACGATTTCTTTTTGTAAATCTTCGGCTTTGATATTAGGATTACCCCCCGCAATGAATAAAAACACGCTTTCATCTTGTAATTGCATGTTGTGTGAGAAAGCTTGAGAAGCCAAGCGTTTTTTATCCACTAATTCGCTTTGCAACCACGAGCTTTTGCCTTCGCCTAAAAGCTTGCTTAACGCGTCTAAGGCGACTTGATCTTTATGCTTGAAAGCAGGCACTTTATATCCAAGGGCCACCCATTCTAAATGGACCCCATCTTTATGCACGACTGCCGTTCTGGCTCCATCTTGCTTAGGCTCTTTCATATAAGGGGTGGGGATAGCTTTTTCATCAAGGTTTTTTAAGGATTCAAAATGCTTTTTACTCAATTCAAAAACCTTTTGGGAATTGACATCACCTACCACCAAAACGATAGCGTTTTTAGGCTGATAATAGAGCGAATGGAATTTTTTAATGTCTTTTAAAGTCCAGTTTTGAATATCGTCCATAAAACCGATGGGCGTCCAATGGTAGGGGTGATAGACATAAGCGGTGTTAAAAAAGCGGAAATAAAGCATGCCGATAGGGGAATTATCGGTGCGCCATCGCCTTTCTTCAGTGACTACTTGACGCTCAGGCAAAAACTCATCTTCTTTTAAATTCAAAGAACCCATGGTTTCAGCGAACAATTCTAAAGACTTATCCAAGTTAGCTTGACTGGTTTTAATGAAATAGCGTGTAATATCAAAACTTGTAGAAGCGTTACTCACGCCCCCAAAACGCTTAACGATCTTATCAAATTCGCCGGCTTTAAGGTTTTTGGTGCTTTTAAAATTCAAATGCTCCAACATGTGAGCAATCCCGCTCTTGCCCATGACTTCGTTTCTAGAGCCGACTTTATAAAGCACATCCACTTCTATAACCCCGGTTTTATTTTCTAAGGGGACGCTCACGACTTGCAACCCGTTTTTTAAGGTAACGCTCTCATGTTTGGGTAAGTAAGATTGTGCGTGCATGCTCACTCCTAAGGTTACTGATAAGACAGAACAACGCCTCAAAAGTCTTTTAACAGAAAAATATTTCATCTTAAATCCGCTCCTATAGCCTCTTTGACGCTCAAAAATCCATCTTTTTGGAGTAATTTTACCAAATCTTTAAGAATATTTTGGCATAAATTTGGCCCTTTGTAAATAAAAGCGCTATAAATTTGTAACAGACTCGCTCCCATTTTAATCCTTTCATAAGCTTCTTTGGCATCGCTAATCCCCCCCACAGAAACAAGAATGCTTTTATTAAAAAAGGCTTTAGCCAATTCTTTAAAAATTTCACGGCTTTTTTTAGTCAAGCATTTCCCGCTCAAGCCCCCCATTTCTTTAGGAGCGAACACCAGGCTTTTATCAATCGTGGTGTTAGTCGCAATAATCCCATGCGCTCCTGATTCAATAGCGCTATTGACAATTTCTAACATGTCATCTGTTTCTAAATCCGGGGCGATTTTTAAAAATAAAGGTTTATGGGTCATTTCTTTAGCCATGCAAAAAAGCTCATTCACAAACGCTTTATTTTGTAAATCCCTTAAATTAGGGGTGTTGGGCGAAGAAAGGTTGAAAGTGTAATAATCGCCAATGTTTAAACATTTATTTAAAACTGCCTTGTAATCTTCTAGGGCATGCGCTTGCTCTATGTGTTTGTTTTTGCCTAAATTGATGCCAATAGGGGTTTTATAGGGGGCGAAGCGCTTAAACGATCTTACTCCTAAAACCGCCCCATAATTATTGAACCCCATCGCATTTTGTAAGGACTCTTCTTCAATGTGCCTAAAAAGCCTTGGTCTTTCATTCCCCATTTGCGCTTTATTGGTGAGAGTGCCTGCTTCTAAATAGCCAAACCCAAAAGCAATTAACGCCCTGAGCATGGAAGCGTTTTTATCAAAACCGGCAGCTAAACCTAAGGGGTTAGGGAAATGCAAGCCTAAAATTTCATTTTCAAGCTTTGGGTTTTTATAACCCCATTGAGAATCAATCAAACCACACAAAAAAGGCGATGAAGAAAGCGTTCTTAAAATCTTGCAAACTTTTTCATGCGCGTCTTCAGCGTCCAGGCTAAAAAGATATTTTTTTAACAATGAATAAAGCATTTAAATCCTTATCTTTTATGATTTGAACGATAACCCTTAAAAGGTTTTAAGGGCTTGTTTTTCAAAATAATCCTGCGAATTTAAAGGATCGTTAGGGTTTGAAACTTTACTATAACAACCTTTAGAATTTAACTCGTAGCGTTTCAAGGTGTCTTTTAATTGGACTTCTAAAATATGCAATAATTTATTAGCGATCTTTGGGTTTGTGGCGGGAATGAGCAATTCCACGCGCCTTTCTAAATTCCTGGGCATTAAATCCGCGCTAGAAAAATAGATATTTTCATGTTTAAAATAATAAATGCGTGCATGTTCTAAATATTTCCCCACAATGGAATACACCCTGATATTTTCACTCAATCCCTTGACTTGGGGCTTTAAACAGCAAATCCCTCTAATAATGAGATCGATTTTAACCCCTTTTTGGGAGGCTTGATAGAGCCATTCAATGATTTCGCTATCCACTAGAGCGTTGGCTTTTAAAATGATATAGCCTTCTTGTTTGTGATTCATTTCATTTTGAATGAGTTCAATGATTTTAGGCTTGATCTGTTTGGGCGCCATAAAAAGCGTTTCTAGGGCGCTATTAGTCGCGCTGCTCGTAAGCAAGGAATGAAAAAGCTTGATAATGTCGTTAGCGATTTCATTTTTAGCGCTAAAAAAACTCACATCGGTATAGATTTTAGCGCTCAAAGGGTTGTAATTGCCCGTGCTTAAATGGGTGAAATGGCGTAATTGGTTGTCTGTTTTTTTAGTGATTACGAGCATTTTGGCATGCACTTTGAGTTTGAAAACGCCATAAACGACTAACGCGCCCGCCCTTTCTAAAGCTTTTGCCCAGTGCAGATTACTTTCTTCATCAAAGCGCGCTTTTAATTCCACTAAAACGCTCACTTGAATCTTGCTCGCCGCTTCAATTAAGGCTTTGACAATGGGGGAATGCTTGCCCACACGATAAAGCGTCATTTTGATAGAAAGGGTGCTCGGATCGCTAGCGGCTTGCTCTATGAGATCAATCACAGGCTCAAAACTTTCATAAGGATGAAACAGCAACAGATCTTGTTTTTCTATGGATTTAAAGAGATCGTTTTCATTGAAATGAGGGTGGATTTTGGGCGTGAAATTGGGCGATTTAAGCGCTTTAAAATCGCTATGATTGACTAATTCCCACAAATCCCCTAAATTGAGCATGATCGCACTCTTATAGGCATGCATGCCGGTGAGTTTGTGCTTTTTGTAAGAGTGGGTTTGAAAACTCCTTAAAGACGCTAAAAGGGTTTTTAAAAGCTCTTGACTCCCTTTTTGGGTTTGCAAGCGCACGATTTCGCCTTGATTTCTTTTCCTCAAACTCTTACTCATCAAATCCGCATAATCATGCGCTTCATCTTCAGTGATGGCAATATCCGCATCGCAAGTTACCCTAAACGCCATGCAATCTAAAATCTCATGCTCTAAAAACAATTCTTCTAAATGCGCTTCTACGATTTCTTCAGCCAGCGCAAACAAGCCCTTTTCTAGCTCCACAAAACGGAAGATAAAAGAGGGGAGTTTGATGAGTGCATAGGAGGTAATTTGAGTTTCTTTGTCTTTAATGCGGGCAAAAAGCGCGAAAGTCAGATTCGCTAAAGGCGGGAAAGTGTGCGAAGAATCCAACTTAAAAGGCAAAACTAACGCATAAAGTTGTTCTTTAAAATAGGTTTTAGCCTTAGCTTTTTGCTCTAAATTCAATTCATTATAGGGGGTGATGCAAAGCCCTTTTTTAAAGAGTAGGGCTTGGATTTTTTGAAATTCTAATTCCCTTTCTTCAATTTCATGCGCTAAATAATGCTTGATTTTTTCTAATTGTTCTTCAGGGCTTGCGCCATCAATGCCTTTAGAGGCGATTTTATGCTCATAGAGTTGTTTAAGCCCTGCCACTCTTATCATGTAAAATTCGTCTAAATTCGTGTCATAAATGGCTAAAAATTTCAAGCGCTCTAATAAAGGCAAGCTCTCATCTTTGGCTTCGTTCAAAACCCTTGTGTTAAAAGCTAACCATGAAAGCTCTCGGTTAAAGAAACGATTCAATAAAAATCCTTTCAATCATCATGTTTAAAAATTGATTTTGTTTAGTGTGATTATATAATGAAATGATAATGATTGAAGCTTTTTTAAAAAGTCATGGTCGGAGTAGCGGGATTCAAACCCACGACCTCACCCACCCCAAGGGTGCGCGCTAATCAGGCTGCGCCATACTCCGCAATCAAAAAGGGAGATTGTAGCGCGAGTTTGCTTAGTTGTTGTTTAAAAACTCTTTTTTGTAAAACTTCATTTTTTGAATAAAACTTCATTTAACCCTAAAAGATCGCTTAAAATTTTTTTAGCGTTTTTTGGGTTGATTGTTTCTATAATAAACGGACGCAAGTAGTAATCTTTTGGTTTTCTCTTTGGTTGCGGTATTTGGAGTGTGTTAGGGTTGGGGGTAACAGTGGGTGGTTACCTCAGAAAGGAGATAACCTAACATGAGACTAGTAATCATAGTTTTAATGGTAACCGCAATGCCATTATACTAAAATTTTGGCTCTGGCGCAAGAGCGCTGGGGTCAAATTTTACTAGCGGATTTGACTCAAACTTTTAATTTTTGAAACTTCTTTTTCTTTAAAAAATTTCTTTTAATGACAAAACTTCTCTTTCTTGTAACTAAAGGGTTTTTACCCCTTAAAAAAGTTTTGTTCTAAAATTTTTCATTTAGGTTTGACTTGTTGTTTTAGGAGTAGGGGGAGTAGAAAATCTCTGATTTGTTCTAATTTTTTAGAAGTTCTAGTGTTAATGGATATAAGCGTGAGTAGTGGCATCATAATTTGATTAAATTTTTTAATTTCATGCGCGGACGGCATGTAAATGGGATATTTTTTAAGCAAATTTTTTTGTAAGTGTTTAAGGCTAGTTCCTTGAAAAAAGCTTTGATTGATATGGTTTTTTATACTTGAGAGCAGTAAATATAAATAGTCGCTAAATTCGTTAGCGCAAATACACCAAGTATCCGTTGAATAAGAAGCTTTGCCTACATAAAATTTAATACCAGCATTACCCCCAGTGTTTAAAAAGCAATTTCTGCCATCAATGATCGCTTTAGGATAAGATAGGATATTATCTCCGCTTGTAAAAAAGGGGTATTTATCTTGGGTTTTTTGAGCGTTTTTAACCATAATACTAGATTTAGGATTTTCAATAATAATTTGTTCTAGCTTTGCATTTTTAGGTTTGTATTTGAAATAATATTCATAGATTTTATAAGCGAGCGTGTGTAAAAGCTCATTGATTTTATGGTTGTTCTCTATTTTTTGATCTAAAACAGAAAGCGTGCGGGCGATTTTTTGTTGTGTTTCTAGTGGTGGTAATAAAATTTGAAACATTTTAATATTATCTTTAGTAATAGTTTTTGTAGTTGTCCCTTTTGCCATTAATCTTAATCTTTTTTCATTGTATTTTAATATGTAAAAAATAAAATACTTATTATAGTTTTTTTTAATTCTCAATAAAAATAAGTTCATGCCTAGAGAAACAGGTTTGTCTAATCTTGGCATAAAATATACCGCTCCAGCATTAGCAATTTTATTGATTAAAATATCTTGATGTAATACTTTTGATTTTGATAAAAAATTATAGGCTTGTTGGTTTATGTAAATTAGATTTTTTCTAAAATCATTTTTTTCAAAATTTGTAGTCCTTATCATAATAGCAAAATTTGGCTGTTCTAGTAATGTAACATTTTCTTTTAATGTTTTGTAAGAACCATTTGAATGGTAATCTGTTAAAACTTCTAATATATCGCCAAGTTTTACAATTTGATTTTTTTTAGTATTACATGTTTTATTATCACTCAAACCTAACCCCTTTTAAAGTTTCTAAAATTTCTTGTTGCAAGCTCTGGCTTTCATCAAAAAGGCTTGTCAGTTCGCTTGAATATTGTTGCATCAAGTTTTCAAACTCCGCTTGGCTGATTTTCTCGCTCGTGTCTTCTATGATGAAATACTGCCCGGGGTTTAGAGAATAATTTTTTTCTGTAATTTCATCAAAAGAAACTAGGGCGCAAAAATCCGCTTTTGGGGTTTTATTTTGAAAAGTTTCTAAAATCAAACCAATATCGCTTGTTCTTAAGCGCGTTTTTTTGTTTTTGTTTTCGGTGTATTCTTCGCCGAGTTTGGAAGCGTCAATCAAAACCACTTCATTGGTGCTTGGCGTTTTTTGAAAAAAGATGATGCTCACGTTAGTGCCGGTGTTGGCAAAAACTTGACTGGGCATGCAAACCACCCCATAAACGAGCCTTTCATCCACTAAATGCCTGACAATCTTATTTTCTACCCCGCTTTTAGCGCTAATGAATCCGGTTGGCACGATAATAGCCCCCTTACCCTTATTACTAAGCATGTTCAAGCAATGCTGGAAAAAGAGCGTGTAAATGGGCATTTTGCTTTTATCGTTTTTAGGGATATTAGGCACGCCTAAGAAAAAATCGTTTTTGTTTTGCGAAATCTCGGCATGCTCGTTGGAAAAATCCAGCTTGAAAGGGGGGTTACTCACGATGTAATCCATTTTCCCCTTATATTCTTTAGAATGGTAGGGGTTGGTCAAGGTGTTTCCCTCAATGGCGTTTTTTAAAGAGTGGGTCAAGTCGTTTAAAATGAGGTTGAGTTTGAGCATTCTTAAGGATTTTTGCGAAATGTCTTGGGCATAAAGGGTGCAAGAATCCGTGCCTATTTGGTGGGCTAATGCCATTAAAAGCGTTCCTGTGCCAGCGCTTGGGTCATAGATTTTGACGCTTTGAGTGGGTTCGCTCACTAAAAGTTTAGCGATGATGCTAGCGATGCTTAAAGGGGTGTAGTATTCGGCGTATTTCCCTCCGCCGGCGTTATTGTAATCTTTGAGTAAGTATTCAAAAATGGGGGCGAAGAAATCATAGCCTTGTTGGTTTTGTAAGTTTAAAAAAGCTTGTTTGAAATTAAATTTTTTGAGTTTGTCTAATAAAACTCTTGTAAAATTAGCCCTTTTAGACTCTTCATTAATGTATTGTGAGATGCTTTCAAATAAGGCGATAGTGGTTTTGTCCGTGCTTGTGGTGTTGAAAAGCTCGGCATTATTGCTAGAAATACGATTAAAAATAGCGTCTAGCTTTAGGTGTAAATCGTTATCGTTAAAATGTTTTTCAAAAAGATAGCTTAAAAGCTCATCATAGGCGAGTTTGGGGAGTCTTTTATCGGTTAAGGTAATAAAGAAATCTTCTTTTTCTTCCTTGTTAAAGTCTTTGTAATCTTGTATCGTTTGGTTGGGGAATTCTTGTTCAAAAAGGAATTCAAACTTATCGCATAAGAATTTATACAAAAAGCATTGCGTGATGATCTTGTATTCGTTGCCGTCGTTCCCTAAACCAAGACTCGCGCAAGTAACTTTTAAATCATCAATGAGGCTTAGGGTGTTTTGTTTGATTTGCAATAAAGCGTTATTAGGCATGCGGATTTCCTTGATGGTGGTTTTGTGTGAGTTCGTTAAAAAGGGTTTGAATGATAAGTTCTTTTTCTTTTTCCAAATCTTTTAAGGAGGGGTTTTTTTTGAAAGCGTCATTTAATTCTGCTTTTATGGCATTTTTTAGGTAATATTCTTCGTTTAAGATTTCTTGACGCTTAAAAATACGCGCATCAATAGCGCTTTTTAGAGTGCTTAAAAGCGTGAAAATTCCCGTTGGGTTATAAATGTTTTGTTCCATAAGGCGCTTATGAAGGCGTTTATGCGTGATCGCATACGATAAATCATTATCGTATTTGTTTAATAAGTGGGTGGTTTGTTCTTTGTGTTGTTTGAGTTGTGAAATGATCGCATCATAGGAATGAGAAATTTCCTCAAAATTCTGGCTTGTTGCGGTCGTTTGGAGCAGGTTTGAAAAGTCTTTGTAAAACTTTTGGATTTCTTTATCTTGTTGATCCGGGATTTTTTCTAAAATCTCTTTAGCTTGCTTTTGTTTGGCACTAATTTCTTCTTGTTCTTTAAAGCGTAATTCTTTGCGTTCTTTAAACTCTATTTTAAAGTCTAAAAGAGCGATGAGATCTTCTAAAACAATTAAATCGTTTGGGTTTTTAGGCTCATTGATATTTTTTAACGCATGGAGGTGTTTGGCTTTTTGATGAAGCATTGAAGAGATTTTATTGATCTTTTCAATATCAATTTTTTCTTTTAATGAAAGGATTTTTTCATCATTAGAAGTGCGGATTAAATTGTAGCGCTCTTTGAGCGTGTTAATGGCGCGTGAAACTTTTACAAGCTCGTTCATTGCGCTCATACCAACAATGGCGCTAGTCATGCCCTCTATATCGTCAATGGGGTAATTAAAAAGATCATCATAGGCGTTTTTAATGTCTTCTTCTAAAGTTTTACAATCTGCAAAGATGTCTTTGATGTTAGAATCGCTATTGGCACCGCTTTGATTGAATCGGTTTAATTCTTTCAAGTAATCATCAGTCGTTTTGTCAAAATTCTCTTGAATCCCTACAAAATCTATAAGATAGCCAAAAGACATGTTGTTATAGGAGCGATTCACTCTGGCTAGGGCTTGGAGCAAATTGTGATCTTTTAATTCTCTGTGGATATAAAGGCGTTTGAGACTGGGTAAATCAAAGCCGGTTAAAAGCATGTTAAACACAAAGACTATATCCGTATCTTCATGTTTAAAAGAATGAATCTTTTCTTTGACTTCTTGTTCGTCATGCAAAATGAGACTGAATTGGAGTTTGTTTAAAATCCTTAAGTTAGGGTTTTCTTGTAAGACTTTTTCTTGGACTTCATTAAAAAGCCAATTAGCCAATCTGGCTTGCTTGCTTGAAAAACAAACCACCATAGCCTTTAAGCGTTCATCATCATTCAAACGCCTAAAATCCAATAAATCTCTAATGATATAAGAGAGCATTTCTTTAATGTATCTTTCATGATTAAAAATCGTTTCTTTTTTAACTTCTATGTCTTCAATAGTGATGCTTTCTTGTAAAAGTCGATAGATTGCTTGTAGTTTTTCTTTATAACTCTTTTCAATGATTTCTAATTGGAGTTTTAGGGTGTGTTTGTCTTTAATGGATTCTGTATAAGAATAGGTGTGCAAGTAGTTGCCAAAAGTGTTTTTAGTGGCTTTATCTTGCGCGTTGTCTTCTAATAGGGGCGTGCCTGTGAGGGCGATTTTGATGGCTGTCTTGTCGCATTCTATCAAATTAGCGTAAAAGCAACCTTTAGGGTCATAGCTCCTGTGGGCTTCATCTATGATAAACACCCTTTGTAAATCGTGGCTATCTTTTGTCGCTTCTTGTAATTCTGTTTTAGAAATAATTTCTTTAGGAGCGCTAGAGAGGTCTTCATTAGGGGCTTTTTCTTCATTGGGGGCTTTGAATTTTTGGATATTCACAACGATGATTTCATCATTCCCTTGAGGGCCTTCAAAAACGCTAGAGTTTTTTAATTTTTGGCTCAAATCCTCTTTATTTTCTGCCTCATGCACACAAAGGCCTCTTTTTAAAAACTCGTTTTTGGCTTGCTCCAATAAATCCAACCTGTCCACAATAAAATAAAATTTAGTCTTTTTGTTTAGCGGGCTAAAAAAGTCTTTTATGAGTTTGGTTAAATGGTAGGTTAAGGCGGTTTTACCGCTGCCTTGCGTGTGCCAGATGATGCCTTTTAGGGGATCTTTTAGGTTCGTTTCATAATGCTTTTGCAATTCTTTTAAAACATTCAAGCTCGCAAACATCTGTGCATAACGCCAAATGTGTTTTTTAAACTCTGATTTTTCTTTTAAGAAACTGATGCCGTATTTTAGGATAAAGCAAAGCCTTTTTGGAGAGCAAAACGAAGTTAAAAGGGAGTTTGTGGGGGTGTTTTCAAGGCTTTTTGGGCAGTCGGTGTTTTTGAGGTTGAATTCGTTTAAGACGCTTTTTTGAATTTCTTCAAGCGATCGATGATTTTGATGGTTTTCATCATTTTCGGGGGGGGGGGGGGGTAATATCTAGCTTATTGGCTTCAACAAAGCGTTGGAAAATGGGCGAATAAGAAGCGCTATAAAACGCGCCTTGATCGGGGTTGTTTTCATCATAGGGTAAGTTATCGCTAAAGAGCCAGATTTGCGCAAGGTTATAAAAAACTTTGTTTTCAGGGTTTTCATAGCGTTGGATATGGCGATCTTTTTCTTCTTTAATGCCTTGTTCGGCGAAAGGCTGTTTAACTTCTATATTCACCAAAGGCAAGCCATTGATAAAAAGGGTGATGTCAGGCCTAAAGGATTTGTAGGGTAATTCAGCCATCATTTCATAAAGATTGTTGTTAGGGTTATCAAAGTCTATGATTTGATGCTCGCTTTTGAGCAAGTATTCATAAAAGCTTTTGCCCAAATCATCATAATTCAAGCGTTTTTTCATTTCAGCAAGCGTTTCTTTTGCGTTTTTAGTAGGGTTTGAGCACTCAAACGCTTGAGTGAAACTATCTATTAAAATATTGGTGGCGGTGTCTAGGTTAGGCTTATTTTTTTGAGAAATAAAGTTATAGCCCAACTTGGCTAAATGCATCAAGGCAGGGATTTGAACCCTTGTGATTTCATTGTATGGCATGAACACCCCTTTGATTTAAGGTTGTTATTATAGTGTAAAAGTGAAAATCATGGTTGCTTGAGTTGCATTTGCAATAACAAACAAGCTTTTTTAAGGAATTGTTTTAAGGCGTTTTGAGAGTGGTTGATAAAATTTGTCAGCTCATTTTCTTTAAGATGCAATGAAACGATTAAGACGCTTTGTAAAATATGAGCGATACTCCCTTCAAATAAAATGCCTATAGTGGGGGTTTTAGCGCTGGCTGTTTGGCAAAACCCATTCAAATTATCCACCCATTCAAATATTTCTTGCTTGGTTTTACAAGGCGTGTTTAAATATTTTAAAAAATCCTCTTTAAAACTCATCAGATTTTTTTGTAAATTGTTTAAATCCTTAGCATGGTTATCTCTAGGGCTAAACATGCTTTTAATGCGAGCGGTAGCGTCTTGTTTGTTGATTTGTTTCAATTTCACTTGAGAGTAATTAAGGCTAACAGCATGCTTGATTTTCGCCCCATAACTCAGATTATAGACTTTTTTAGGCTGGTAATAATGAAGGGCTTCTTCAATCCTTTCTTTAGAGAGCAAAAAAAGCGAGTCGCTAAAAGTTTCATAACCTTCAACATTACCCTCTACGCTGATTAAAGATGAAGTGTCAATCTCTTTTTCATTTTCATAATAGGAATTTTGAGCGTGCTTTTTAAACCCTTTGATATAAGCGCAATCTAAAGCGCACAAATAAATTTCATCGCTCATCAAACTCGCTAAAGCCACCCCGGCATTACCCACAAAAGGTGCTGCGTATTCTATGCTTAAAGGGCTTATATACGCGCAAGCGCTCCCCCCACGCATAAACATCAACGCTTCTTTGGCTAAATTAAAAGCGTTAGGATTGAGCATGTTCGCTCCCATTAAGGGGGTGTCTTCTAGGGGGGCTTTTTCTAAAACCTCCTTAAGATAGTCTATGCGCTCCACTTCTATTTGAAAATCCACTTTAACGCCATGCGTTTTTAAAGGCTTTAAAGCGGTTCCGCATGAAAAAATAATGAAATTGTCTTCATTTTCTTTTAAAAAATCCAACAATAAATCCAAGCTTGGCCCATTACCCACCACGCAAATAGGGGCGTTAATCTTTTTAGGTTTAATCTTTAGAGTTTTGTATAAGGGTAAGTTTTTAAGCGTGTTTTTTAATCCCAGTAATTCATCTTCAAAACTCCCCCAACCCCTTAAAGCTTGTTTGTAATAACTTTGAATGTTTTCTTTCATGCGTGAATTAAAAGCGCTTTTATAGGGCATGATTTCTAGCTTTAAAAAAGAATGCGTGATGGGGCGTTTCAAAAAATCCATTTTTAATTCATTGGGGTTAAAAAACCCTTCAATAAAGAGTTTAGCCCCTTTTGTAATCAAATCTTCATAACGCGCAAAATAACAGCTGATTTTAAACAAATCTAAATTTTCTTCAAACAAATAAAGCGAATGGAAGCGGTAATTTTGAGCCTGCAAAATAGCCAAAAACAAGCCGTCTAAAACGCCATAAATCATGGTAGGGGGTAAGAATTTCTCTAAAGAGCAAGGCGTTTGATAATTGTCTAAAAAGTTTGAGATCGCATGCGTGGCTTTAAGGGTTAGGGGGAGTTTGGGGTTGTTTTGAGATTTTAAATACTGTAAAGAGAGGTGGTTATTGTCTAATGACCACCTGGGATTATTCAGGGGGTTTTTAGCCATGTTAAAAGCGATTTCTATCATTTGATCTTTAGGGTAGCTTAAAGCGTTTGTTGGCGTGTGCAAGAGATTGAAGTGGTTTTTTTCAAAAAGCAATTGGTAATTTTTAAAAGGCGTATTGAGAACGTTAAACAGATTAGGATTATAAGATTTGAAAAAAACTAAATTATCCCTAAAACGCTTTGAAATTTCTTTTTCTAAAAAGGGTGCATCAAAAGATTCTAGGGCTTTTAAAAAGGGCATTCAATAGCCTTTTTCACAAGACCCCTTAGGAGTCTTTTCAATCATTTTCTAAGAGTTGGGAAGCGAGGGCGATCTTTTTCAAAGAGATAAAATCTTGTTCGCTGTAGCGTTTGTTGTCATTCATTTTGTGGTAGTAGGGGGTGCTTAAATTCAGGGCTTTTTCCTCTAAATCTTGCTTGGTTATATTAGTTTGGATTTCAAAAAGATTTTTGGCTTCTTCTAAAGACATAGGGATTTCTATTGCATTGAAGCGTTCAAAATTGTCATAAAGCTCGTTAAAATCTTTATTGTCTATCTGCAAAAACGCCCCCACATCTAAAAACAATTCTTTTTCTTTGCTATCCAAAATCCCATCAGCATAGGCTAATAACATAAGAAATTCCACTAATTTCAGGCGTTTGGTGTATTCCCCATGCGTGTGGTCGGCGATTTCTTGGCATAAGGATTCAAAATTTTCTTTTTTATCCACAGGCTCATTGAGAAGCTCTTTGGCTAAATTTTGCTGTTCGCTGTTTAAGGGCTGCTCTAATTCATGGATAAAAAGCGTTCTTAAAGCGTTATCCAAAGCGTTTTTTTGAATGTCTAAAAATTTTAAAAGACGCATATACGCGCCTGTTTGGGTTTGCTTGAATTTGTCTAGGGGGCTAGATTGCACCAACAAATAGGGGTCATTTTTCAAATCGTATTCTTCGGTTTTGGTTTTAGGGTTTAGGGGGTTTTTCAAATATTCTTTGAGAGTGTTGTAAAAATAAAACAACACAACCGCCGCAACAATTAATAAAATGATTTCCATTTTTTTCCTTTATGAGTATTTTTTCATTTGTTCTTTAAGGTCTTGTTTTTGCCTGCTCTCTCGCTCTTTTTTGGCTTGATAAAGACGCATTTGCTCTTCTTTTTGCTTGTCTTGTAAGATCATTTTCCTCTCATGGTTTTTTTTAAGCCGTTCTATGTATTCTTCTCGTTTTTCTGGGTCTTGAAAACTCACAGGGCGGATGAAAAAAACAAACAAAATCAACACAAAAATCCCTATAGCGACAATTTCAGAGCCTTCGCCATTGAAAGCATACCAAAGCCCCCCCATCAAAGAAGCGAGCGCGAGTTTTAAAAAAGCGTTCATTTTAAATGAAAGTAACCTTATGATAATGCGTATCAAGCCCTAAATCTTGCTTATTTTTTTCCCCCATAGCCATTAGCGCGATTTGAGGTAAAAATAAAGTGGGGGTGTTGTCATTATCTCTTTTATAAATCTTTGAAGCTTTTAAGCTTAAATTTTCAAAAGCGTAAAAAAGCCCTAAAGAATGCGCGATTAAAAAATCCGCCCCTAAATCAATCCCTAAATAGCGTAAATGCGCGCACTGGAGTAAGCCGCTTGCTTCATTGACTTCTAAAAGGGGGGCGTAATTTTGAAAAGACTCTAAAAAATGGGGGGCTTTTAAATGGATTTTATTGAAAAAATGATCGCTTTGTTTGATGCGAGAAAATTCAGCCCCTACAAACGCGTCAAAAGGGCTTTTCAATTCCCATGCCAAAAATTCATTAACCCACTCATTAAGATAGACTATCTCAATATCTTTTTCATAAACAAGCTGGTATTTTTTCAATTTTTCATTGACGGAGTTGATGATTTCAGGGTTGTTGTCTAAAACTTCTTTAGCATGCAAGATATTCAAATACGCATCTTCTTCGCAAAAAATGAGCGAAACGCCATTGGCTTTGGCTAGAGCCAGATTATACGCAGAAGCGGTAAGGAAATCATGCGTGCTTATAATCTTCCCATAATAGCCCCCATCATAACAAAAAGGCAGATCAATGGTTTTTTGCCCCATTTTTTCTAAATAGAGCTTAGCGCTTTTTAGGAGCGATTGCACGTCTAAATGTTTCGCATAAGCGTTAAAGAGCGCGCAAGTTTTAGGGGGGTTAGGCGTTTTAGGGGGGTTAGAATGGTATTGAAAAAGGCTTAAAAGGTTTTTAGAAAAATCTTTCCATGGCTTGATTTTGGAATTGGTTAGGATTTCTTGCAATTCATAGATTTCATGGTCAATATTGTCATCGTTTTTATAGAGGTAATGCGCCACGCTTAAAAAATTCATCACGCCGCTTTCAGGCTGAGAAATCATCTCTAATAACCGATCCCGCTCTGTAGGGTAGCGCTTCATCAGCCATTTAACATACAAGAAAAAGCCATCGCCCAAATATTTAGGGTTGGTTTGGGGGTTGATAAAATTGATTTGAATAAACTTTTCTAATTCTTCTTTTTCGCCTTTAGTGATGTAGGGGACTTGTTTGAAAAAATCTTCATAGTTTTTTAAAACCGCTTTTTCATCAATCATCAAGTCTTTTAAAGCGTATCGTTTGGATAGGGGATCTAGCACCCATTCTTTAGAAAAAAACGCCACCAAATCGCTCACTTTAGCGTCTTCAAACACCGCAATTTGATTGATTTTAAGCGCGATATTTTCACTATAGCTCACGCCTTTGAGTTGTTTTAAAAGATCCAAAAGGTATTGATCTTCTTGGTATTCTAAAAAATAAGACTCATAAGCAGGGTTATAGTCCTTGTTGGTTTCAAAACGAAAGACCTTTACATGCAATTTCAAAACGCTCATCAATGATTCCTTTAGCTTTTGTGCAGATTTTCTAAAATCGTGCGGTTTTTGGAATTGGAAAAAAGGGCCTCTTTGGAATCCAACCATTCTTTAGACTCCCGCTCGTCTTTTTTTGGCTCTTGAAAGAGCGGTTCTTCTTTTTGAAACAATTCAAGCGAATCGCAACGATTGAATAAAACGGCAGTTTCATTTTTTTCTTTGACAAGGATTTGAATGATGCCAGGAAGTTCCACTTGAACCACACTACCAATGTTGTTAGGGCCAAACCCGGCTTCAAACTGCACGCTTTGTGCATCAATCATCAAGCTTTCTAAGGTGTATCCGGCTAAAACAAACAGCACTAACGCACCGAATTTTTCATGAATTTCTTTAGGGAGCTTGGGGGAAAAATCAATCGCATCTCTTTCACACAAAAGGTTAAAACTCAAATGGTTTTTGGAGAGAAATTGCAAGTATTCAACACAATGCTTGTTGTTTAAAAGCCTTAATTCTCTTTGCATGCGAGCAACCTTTCAAATTCTTCTAACAAATGGCGCACCTCTTGCATGCCAATTTCCCAAAATTCTTTGCTATCAATGTCAAAGCCAAACATGGACACTAATTCTTTAGGGCTTTTTGACCCTCCTAAGCTCAAAAATTCCGTGTAAGTTTTAACAAACTCTTTAGCGTCGCTTTTTTTATAAAGCCCATAAAGCGCTAAAGTTAAAAGCTGCCCGTAACTATAAGCGTAGCAATAAAAAGGCGAATGGATAAAATGGGGGATATAGCTCCACCATAAATGGTAGTTTTTAGTGAGTTTCACGCTCTTTTCAAACATTCTTTGATTTTCTTCAAACCAGATTCGATCAAAATCTTTGGTGTCTAATTCTTCATCAATTTCATGGATTCTTCTTTCAAAATTAGTCATCACTACTTGCCTAAAAAGGGTAGAAAAAATATCCTCTAATTTGCCGGCCAGCATGAAAAGGAGCTCGTCAGATTTTAAACCCTTTTTTAAATGCTCAAAAAACAGCATTTCAGAAAAGACAGAAGCGGTTTCTGCGGTGGTTAAGGGCGTATCCATGTTCAATACGCCTTGTTTTTTGGACAATTCTTGGTGGATCATATGCCCAAATTCATGAGCGATAGTGAAAGCGTCTCGGCGATTTCCTGTGTAGTTTAATAATACATAAGGGTGAGCGCTAGGCACCCCGCCATGGCTAAAAGCCCCGCCTTGCTTAAAGTCTTTAGGGTGTGAATCCACCCAGCCTTCTTTGATCGCTTTAGAAGCGATTTTGTAAAATTCAGGGCTAAAGGCTTTAAGGGTGTTAAGCACTTCTTCTAAAGCTTGAGAGTAAGTCATGGTGGTGTTTTCATCGCTTAAAGGGGCGTAGCGATCGTAGTCTTTGAGTTTATGCCCTAAAATTTGCGCTTTTTGATGGTAGTAACGATGCACTAAGGAAAAATTAGCGTTCACAATCTCTATCATGCTATCCACGCTCTCTTGGGAGATCTGGTTGTCAATGTGGCGGAAACTCTCTTTTTTATCGTATTTTCTTAGCCTAGTTTCAATGAGCAAATCTTTACGCACCATGTTTAAAATGTAAGTGAGCAAAGGGCGGGATTTTTCTAACGCTTTGCTGAAAGCTTTTTGAGATTTTTTACGGATCTTGCGTTTGGGGTTGTGCAAGAGGGCTAAAATTTCTTCCTCGCTTAAATTTTGCTCTTCAAAAGGGATTTTCAAAGAAGAAAAATGCTCATCAAAAAGACGGCTAAACGCACCCACCCCCACAGGTGAAAGGGCTAGGGCGATCTTTTCTTCATCTAAATTTAAGGTGTGCTTTTTCTTTTCTATGAGGTTGTTTAGATAAAAAGCATGGTCTTTGCATTTTTTAATGAAAGCGAGTTGTTTTTTGGCGTCTAAATTTTTAAATTCAATTTCAAAGAATAAAAGGTGTTGTTGGATATTTGCACAAGCCATTTCGCATTGCGAATAAAACTTCGCTTCTTTGGTGTTCTTAGCAAAGAGTAATTGAGCGTAAGTCATCACCCTAGAGATTTTTTCTGACAAATTTTCGTAATGTTTAAGAGCGTTGGCAAATCCTGTAGCGTCTAAATTCTTAAGGTTATTTTGATAAGCGTTCTCAAATTCTTGCACTTCTGTTTGTAAGGTTTTTAAAAATTCTTCTGCGCTTCCTTTATTTTCAAATAAAGCACTTAAATCCCATTCTTGCTCTTTCATAAAATCCCCTTTTTATATCAATTTGGAGTTAAAATACGTTGGTATTTTAACATAACACTGACAATACAAGCAAACTTATCATTTGGTTTTTTGCGCAATTATTTTTTAGCCGGCTCATTTTCTTGGCTCTTTTGGTGCAAAATAAATTGAGCGATAGATTCTAGGTATTTTAAAATAAAAGGGGTTGCTAACATAGAAAAAACCACCATAAGGATAAGGAATTGGTGGATGTCATTTTGAGCGATACTTAAGATATTTTTTTGGTGCAAAAAACCAAGAATCCCTTTTTTTTCTTGCAAATTAAAGAGCTGGTGCGAGCCTGAATTTAAAAAGATAACAAAAGAAAACTCCCCGATTTGCGCCAAAGAAAGGGCGGTTTTTATGGCAGTTTTAGAGTCTCTAAAAAAACGCAAAAGCGCATAAATGATAGCCGTCTTAAAACCCATCACTAAAATGAGCGAGAAAATGACTGCAAAGATCTTGTCTATAAAAAAACTAATATTGATTTGCATCCCTATCGTAATGAAAAAAAGGGCTAAGAAGAGGTTTTTTAATTGCGCGAATTCTTCTTGGACATTGATTTTATAGCGCGATTTAGAAATGGCCATGCCCACAATGAACGCTCCTAAAGACATAGAAAACCCAAAAAAATGGCTCAACCCTGCTGCGCTGCAAACAATCACTAAAATCGTGCCTATAAAAATTTCAGGCAAGCGCGTGTCTTTTGCTTGCTCTAAGATGAGATTAGCCCCTTTTTTTCCAGGCAATAACAAAAGAATTAAAATAATCCCTGCTGAAATAAAGGTTTTAAGAATGAGTAAATTAACATTAGAATCTTTACTGCCTAGAATCGTCAAAATTAAAAGCATGGGAATGGCTGCAATATCTTGGAAAATCAAAATCCCCACCGCGCTCTTTCCCATGGGCGTGCTAAGCTGTTTGGAATCTTCAAAGAATTTCAGCACAATAGCGGTTGAAGAGAGCGAAAGCCCCATGCCTAAAACAAGGGAAAAAATGGGTGAAAGACCCAAAACAAAATACCCCAATAAAAAAGCGATTAAAGCGCATAAAACGACTTGTAAAAGCCCAAAAACCAGCACTTCTTGTTTGATGGATTTGAGTTTGTCAAAATTAAACTCAATGCCTATCATAAACATTAAAAAGACGATACCAAATTCGCCAATATCAGACAACAAATCAAAATCATTAATTTTAAAAAAAGCCGCTAAGACCGTTCCTGTGCAAATGTAACCAATGATAACGGGCATGTCTAATTTCTTTAAAAAGATTCCAAAGCCCACAGCAAGCCATAAGCCAGCAATAACAATATAAAGTGTGCTGTTTTCCATAAAAACCTTTCCCCAGTAGAATCAATTTGTTTTAAAGAAATAAAAGCGAAACTATCCTATTAAATTGATCCATTAAATAACACTATTAAATAAAATAATATCTATCAAATATATATAAGTAATTTATTATTTAAATCTTACTAAACCCATATTCAAACGCAAACACTAAACGCTCTATTTTAGTAAAATAAAAATTAAAACGCCAGGATTATACCGCACTAAAACAAACTTTCTATTTATGAAAAAGATTTTTGAACCCCAACCTTTTAAGAGTTGGCTAGGGTTTAATTGGATGAGAAAGAGCGAATGAAAGAATAAATTAAAAAGTGAAGACATAATCCACATACCAAGAATAGTAGCGGATAAGCCCTACATCTTTACTGCCCTGATTAACCATAGGGAATTTCACGCCCGCTTCAAACGTGCTGCGATCCCCAATGCGCATTCTTCCGCCTAAATTCCATAAGAACTGGAATCTCGTTTGATTGACATCATAAGGGAACATCCAAGTGTTTCCGGCTAACTGAACGCCACCAATGAGACCCAGAGCGAATTTATCCAAAGGAATGAGATTGACAATCAAATCGCCACCGCCACCATAGGTGAGCAAATTGGTTTTGGTATGTTCAGTCCCTGAAGTGTTAAACCAATCTAAAAAGCCATACACCCTAGCCCCAAACCATTTATTGGCAAAGCCTACAAAACCTAATTTGAAATTCAAACCATAAAGATCATTGCCATGGCGCCAATCAGAGTAATTGCTGTTATAAGGACCATAACGACCTTGCTGATAACCCGCACCCATAAAAAAGCCATTCACTTCGCCAGCCAGCGCTAAACTCGCGCTCAAGCTTAAAATACAAGCAATTCTTTTAATCATAATAAATCCTTCTTGTTGAATTAAAGTTACACCCTAAAATCGGTTATTTTTCTAAAAGATTTAATTTTTTATCAAAGATTGAGGGTTTTAGAGTGAAAATGTTGATTAAATCATGGATAAGTGGGACACACCTACAAAACCATCTCAAACTTTTAAGATACAAATAGGTATAATCACCAACTTCAATCATTTAATCAAAGGGAGTTCTATGAAAAATACTTTCAAAGCGTTTGCCTTTTTAATCGTATTTTTTTCAAGCGCTTTGTTGGCACAGGATTTAAAAATCGCTGCTGCTGCTAATCTCACACGCGCTTTAAAAGCCCTTGTTAAAGAATTTCAAAAAGAACACCCCAAAGACGCTATTAGTATTAGTTTTAATTCTTCAGGCAAACTCTACGCTCAAATCATTCAAAACGCCCCTTTTGATTTATTCATTTCAGCAGATATTGCTAGACCTAAAAAGCTTTATGATGAAAAAATAACCCCTTTTAAAGAAGAAGTCTATGCTAAAGGCGTGTTGGTT
Organism: Helicobacter pylori NCTC 11637 = CCUG 17874 = ATCC 43504 = JCM 12093; assembly: GCF_900478295.1. Taxonomy (NCBI): domain Bacteria; kingdom Pseudomonadati; phylum Campylobacterota; class Epsilonproteobacteria; order Campylobacterales; family Helicobacteraceae; genus Helicobacter; species Helicobacter pylori. The sequence goes on along the minus strand of NZ_LS483488.1, from coordinate 1,352,494 downwards.
TTATGGAGCGAAGATCTAAAAATGGATTCTTTAGAAATTCTTAAAGATCCTAAAATCAAGCGTATCGCTATGGCTAATCCTAAACTAGCCCCCTATGGAAAAGCCAGTATGGAAGTCTTAGATCATTTAAAACTCACTTCTAGTCTTAAACCTAAAATCATTTATGGCGCTTCTATTTCTCAAGCCCATCAATTTGTCGCTACTAAAAACGCTCAAATAGGCTTTGGAGCGTTATCCTTGATGGATAAAAAAGATAAAAACCTCTCTTATTTCATCATTGATAAAGCCCTTTATAACCCTATTGAACAAGCCTTGATTATCACTAAAAATGGGGCTAATAACCCTTTAGCCAAAGTCTTTAAAGATTTTTTATTCAGCCCTAAAGCTAGAGCTGTCTTTAAAGAATACGGCTATATTGTGGATTAAAACGCATAAAAAAGGCGAGCAATGGATCATGAGTTTTTGATTACCATGCGTTTGAGCTTTTCTTTAGCTTTGATTACCACCCTCATTTTACTCCCTATAGGGATTTTTTTAGGCTATTTTTTAAGCCTTAAACGCAATCTTTTAACGAGCTTAACAGAAACGCTTGTGTATATGCCTTTAGTTTTACCTCCAAGCGTGCTAGGGTTTTATCTTCTTTTAATTTTTTCGCCTTCTTCTTTTTTGGGAGTGTTTTTACAAGATGTATTAAATGTGAAACTTGTTTTTAGTTTTCAAGGGCTTATTTTAGGGAGTGTGATTTTTTCTTTACCCTTTATGGTAAGCCCTATTAAAAGCGCGTTAATTTCCTTGCCCGCTTCTTTAAAAGAAGCCAGTTATAGTTTAGGTAAAGGGGAATATTACACCCTTTTTTTTGTCTTGCTCCCTAACATCAAACCCAGTTTATTGATGGCTATCATCACAACTTTTACGCACACTATAGGTGAATTTGGCGTGGTGATGATGCTTGGGGGTGATATATTAGGGGAAACAAGAGTGGCCAGCATTGCGATTTTTAACGAAACTGAAGCGCTCAATTACCCTAAAGCCCACCAATACGCCTTAACGCTCACGCTTATCAGTTTTAGCCTCTTATTTGTTACCCTATTTTTGAATAAAAAACAAAGCTCGTTTTTATGATAAAAGCACGATTTAAAAAACACCTTTTAGGATCTAGGGGCGCATTTGATTTGAATATAGACTTAGAAATTAAAGAAGCAGAAGTTGTGGCTTTATTAGGAGAATCGGGAGCGGGTAAAAGCACGATTTTACGCATTTTAGCGGGGCTTGAAGCAGTGGATAGCGGCTATATTGAAGTCAATCATTCAGTATGGCTAGACACTCAAAAAAAGATTTTTTTAAAACCACAACAACGAAAAATCGGCTTTGTGTTTCAAGATTACGCTCTATTCCCTCATTTAAATGTGTATCAAAACATCGCCTTTGCTCACCCTAAAGATAAAAATAAAATCCACGAAGTGTTACGCTTAATGCGTTTAGAAAATCTAAGCCAGCAAAAAATCCTTCAACTCTCTGGCGGACAAGCCCAACGAGTCGCTTTAGCAAGAGCTTTGATCGCAGCCAAGAATCTATTGCTTTTAGATGAGCCTTTAAACGCCCTAGATAACGCCTTAAAAAACGAAGTGCAACAAGGTTTGCTTGATTTTATCAAGCGTGAAAATTTAAGCGTGTTATTGGTAAGCCATAACCCCAATGAAATAACCAAACTCGCGCGAACTTTCCTCTTTTTAAACAATGGCGTTATTGATCCTAATCAAGAAAATCGGCTTTTTTCAAACCGATTGTTGATAAAACCTCTCTTTGAAGATGAAAATTATTGCCATTATGAGGTCATTCCTCAAACGATTATTTTGCCCAAAGATTGTCTGAACCCAACTTTTAAGCTTGATTTCAATCAAGGTAAAAAATTTTAGAAATATTTTTTTCATTTTCCTCTTAAAACCCTCTTATTTTTCAAAAGGAGTTGTTTAGAATAACCGCTAAAATAAGCTCTTTTATGATTAGCATTCAATGAAAACAGAGCCAATCTTTTAGTTTTTCAAAAACTCTTCTATTCTTTTGACGCTCTCTGTTTTGCCTAAAATAAAAAGCGCTTCTTTAAGGCCTATCCCGCCCCCCTTGCCCAAAAGGGCTAATCTTAAAGGCTGCATGAAACTACCCGCTTTAATCTTTTCTTCTTCAATGATTTTGTGCATGGCGTTTTCTAGCGCGCTTTCATCGTTGAAATTGGCTTCTTTTAATTCCAGCTTAAACTTTTCTAACAAGGGCATAACGAGCGCTTGATCGAGCTTTTTAAAAACCTTTTCTTCATACTCCACAGGAGCGATTAAAACCTCATCTATTTTAAGGGCTAATTCTTTTAAGGTTTGAGATCTTTCTTTGAGAGCGTCCAACAAACGATCCAATTGGGTGGGGTTTAAATGCGAGAGATCGCTAAAACTAAAAGGCTTTAAAAGTTTTAACAATTCTTGCGCGCTTTGGTTTTTTAAATAGTGAGCGTTGAGCCAATTAAGCTTGTGCCAGCTGAAGCAACTGGGCGAAGAATTTAAATCTTTAGGATCAAATAATTCTAGCAATTCTTGCATGCTAAAAATTTCTTTATCTTGATAGCTCCACCCTAAACGCGCTAAAAAATTCACTAAAGCTTCCTTAAGATAGCCCATTTTTTGATAGTCCATCACGTTAGTGGCCCCATGGCGTTTGCTTAATTTTTGCCCTTCTTCATTCAAAATCATCGGCACATGGAAAAAATTAGGGATTTTAAAATTCAAAGCCTTATAGAGAACGATTTGTTTAGGGGTGTTAGAAAGGTGATCATCGCCTCTAATCACATCAGTAATCCCCATTAAAGCGTCATCAACAATAACCACAAAATTATAAGTGGGGACTCCATCGCTCCTGGCGATAATAAAATCGTCTAATTCGTGAGTGTTCACTCTCACTTCGCCTTTAACCCCGTCATTAAAAACAATGATTTCATTTTGCGGGACTTTAATCCTTACTACAGGCTCTATGCCTTTAGGGGGCGTGCCTTTAAAATCACGATAGCGATTGTCATAGCGTGGGGTTTCTTTCTTGGCCTTTTGTTCTTCTCTCAAAGCGTCCAACTCATCTTTACTCATGTAGCAATAATACGCTTTGCCTTCATCTAAGAGTTTTTGGATATATTCTTTATAAATCTCAAAGCGTTTGGATTGGTAGAGGATTTCTCCATCGTATTCTAGCCCTACCCATTTGAAAGCCTCTATAATGGCGTTAGCCGCTTCTATAGAGTTACGGCTCAAATCCGTGTCTTCAATGCGTAAAAAAAATTTTCCTTGATTGGCTCGTGCAAAAAGATAATTGAAAATGGCTGTTCTTAAGCCTCCTATGTGGAGGTAGCCAGTGGGCGATGGAGCGAAGCGCGTAACGATCAAACTCATTGTTCTAACCTTAAAAATAAAATACTCTTATTGTATTCAAAAATGGCTTAAAAATGGTTTCACTTTTTTCTATTAAAATTAGTGTATGATTGAGATTATTTTTGATTAGGATCAACCCATGCCAAAAACCTTATTACATTCATCATTCTTTTTACCTTTACTTTTATCTTTTTGTATCGCTGAAGAAAATGGGGCGTATGCGAGCGTGGGGTTTGAATATTCCATTAGTCATGCCGTTGAGCATAATAACCCCTTTTTAAATCAAGAACGCATCCAAATCATTTCTAACGCTCAAAATAAAATCTATAAACTCCATCAAGTCAAAAATGAAATCACCAACATGCCTAAAACCTTTGCATATATCAACAACGCTTTAAAAAACAATTCCAAATTAACCCCCACTGAAATCCAAGCTGAGAAATACTACCTCCAATCCAGCTTTGAAAATATTGAAAAAATAGTCATGCTTAGCGGGGGCGTTGCATCTAACCCACAATTAGTCCAAGCGTTAGAAAAAATGCAAGAACCCATTACTAACCCTTTAGAATTTGAAGAAAATTTAAAAAATTTAGAAGCGCAATTTGCTCAATCTCAAAACCGCATGCTTTCTTCTTTATCTTCTCAAATCGCTGCCATTTCAAATTCCTTAAACGCACTTGATCCCACCTCTTATTCTAAAAACATTTCAAGCATGTATGGGGTAACTTTGAGCGTGGGCTATAAGCATTTCTTCACTAAGAAAAAAAATCAAGGGTTGCGCTATTACTTGTTCTATGATTATGGTTACACCAATTTTGGTTTTGTGGGTAACGGCTTTGATGGTTTAGGCAAAATGAATAACCACCTCTATGGGCTTGGGATAGATTATCTTTATAATTTCATTGATAATGCACAAAAACATTCTAGCGTGGGTTTTTATGCGGGCTTTGCTTTAGCGGGGAGTTCGTGGGTAGGGAGTGGTTTGAGCATGTGGGTGAGCGAAACGGATTTTATCAACAATTACTTGACGGGCTATCAAGCTAAAATGCACACGAGTTTTTTCCAGATCCCTTTGAATTTTGGGGTTCGTGTGAATGTCAATAGGCATAACGGCTTTGAAATGGGCTTGAAAATCCCTTTAGCAGTCAATTCCTTTTATGAAACGCATGGTAAAGGGCTAAACACTTCCCTCTTTTTCAAACGCCTTGTGGTGTTTAATGTGAGTTATGTTTATAGTTTTTAGGGGGGTAAATGCCTTCAAACGCTCTTTCTATTGAAGAAATCGCTCGCCTAGTCAATGTTTCTCATAGCAGCGTGCATAACTGGATCAAAACCAATCTTTTAGAGAAACTAGAGATTGATCATAAAATTTATGTGAAAACAAGCTCTTTTTTAGATTTTTGCCGCAACCATTTAGGGAAAAACAAACTCAACAAATACGCTAACAAATCCTTAAAAGGCGCGCATAACCATCAAGAATTGATTTTAAAATACCTACAAATATTAGAAAATAGCTCTGATTTAGAAAAGTTGGGTTCTTATTATGAAGAAGAACTTTCTAACACCACCAGAAATTTAGAAGGCATTTACTACACTCCTAATAAGATAGTAGAACAACTTTTCACCCTCCCTAAAGATTTTGATACCTCCCAAGCGATCTTTTGCGATCCGGCTGTGGGGAGCGGGAATTTCATCATGCATGCTTTAAAACTGGGTTTTAAGGTTGAAAATATTTATGGCTATGATACGGACGCTTTCGCTATCGCTTTGACTAAAAAGCGTATTAAAGAGCGTTATCATTTAGATTGCCCTAATATTGCGCAAAAAGATTTTTTAAGTTTAAAACACACCCCACAATTTGATTGCATTTTCACTAACCCGCCATGGGGTAAGAAATACAATCAAAACCAAAAAGAAAATTTCAAACAACAATTCAACCTCTCTCAAAGCCTAGATAGCGCGTCGATCTTTTTTATAGCGAGTTTGAATTGCTTAAAAGAAAACGCTCATTTGGGGCTATTATTACCCGAAAGTTGTTTGAATATTGATGCGTTTAGCAAAATGCGAGAAATGGCTCTGAAATTTCAAATTAGAAGCCTTATTGATTTCAACAAACCCTTTAAAACCCTAATGACTAAGGCTGTGGGTTTGGTGCTTAAAAAAACCCCTAACAAGGATCAAAAAATCTCATGCTTTTATCAAAATAGCAAGTTCAAACGCTCGCCCTCTTCTTTTTTTAACAACCCTAAAAAGATTTTTAATATCCATTGCTCTAATAAAGAAAATAAAATTTTAGACCACCTTTTTTCCTTTCCTCATATCACTTTAAAAAATAACGCTCATTTTGCTTTAGGGATTGTTACAGGCAACAATAAAGAAAAATTACGCTCCAAACAAGAAAAAAATACCATTCCTATTTTTAGGGGTTCAGATATTTTAAAAGACAGATTAAAAGCCCCTAGCCAATTCATTAACGCTGATTTAAAAGACTGCCAACAAGTCGCCCCCTTAAGCCTTTATCAGGCTAGAGAAAAAATCGTGTATAAATTCATTTCTTCAAAGCTTGTCTTTTTTTATGACAATGAGCAACGCCTTTTTTTAAACAGCGCGAACATGTTTGTTTTAAAAGAAAATTTCTCTATCAACGCTAATGCGCTAAAAGAATTATTAAACAGCGATTTAATGCAATTCATTTTTGAATCGCTTTTTAAAACGCATAAAATCTTAAGAAAAGATTTGGAATGTTTGCCCCTATTTGCACAATTTATCAACAATAGTTTTGATGAAAAATTTTATTTAAAAAATTTAGGGATAGAAAAAAAAGACCCTAAACATTTCACCATCAGGAAAAACCATGCACATCGCTTGTCTTTTGGCTTTAGGGGATAACCTCATCACGATTAGCCTTTTAAAAGAAATCGCTTCCAAACAGCAACAACCCCTTAAAATCCTAGGCACTCATTTGACTTTAAAAATCGCCAAGCTTTTAGAATGCGAAAAACATTTTGAAATCATTCCTCTTTTTGAGAATGTCCCCGCTTTTTATGATCTTAAAAAACAAGGCGTTTTTTTGGCGATGAAGGATTTTTTATGGTTGTTAAAAGCGATTAAAAAGCATCAAATCCAACGTTTGATTTTAGAAAAACAGGATTTTAGAAGCGCTCTTTTAGCCAAATTCATTTCCATAACCACTCCAAATAAAGAAATTAAAAATGTTTATCAAAACCGCCAGGAGTTGTTTTCTCAAATTTATGGGCATGTTTTTGATAACCCCCCATATCCCATGAATTTAAAAAACCCCAAAAAGATTTTGATCAACCCTTTCACAAGATCCATAGACCGAAGTATCCCTTTAGAGCATTTACAAATCGTTTTAAAACTTTTAAAACCCTTTTGTGTTACGCTTTTAGATTTTGAAGAACGATACGCTTTTTTAAAAGACAGAGTCGCTCATTATCGCGCTAAAACCAGTTTAGAAGAAGTTAAAAACCTGATTTTAGAAAGCGATTTGTATATAGGAGGGGATTCGTTTTTAATCCATTTGGCTTACTATTTAAAGAAAAATTATTTTATCTTTTTTTATAGGGATAATGACGATTTCATGCCGCCTAAGAATGAAAATTTTCTAAAAGCCCACAAAAGCCATTCTATAGAACAGGATTTGGCCAAAAAATTCCGCCATTTGGGGCTATTATAATATTGTGTTATACTTCTAATTTCAATTTTGCTTGTTAGGACATTTATGAAAAATATTAGAAATATCGCTGTAATCGCGCATGTTGATCATGGGAAAACCACTTTAGTAGATGGCTTACTTTCTCAATCTGGCACATTTAGTGAGAGGGAAAAAGTGGATGAAAGGGTGATGGATAGCAACGATTTAGAAAGAGAAAGAGGGATTACTATCCTGTCTAAAAACACGGCTATTTATTACAAAGACACTAAAATCAATATCATTGACACTCCCGGGCATGCTGATTTTGGGGGCGAAGTGGAGCGCGTTTTAAAAATGGTGGATGGGGTGTTGCTTTTAGTGGACGCGCAAGAAGGGGTCATGCCTCAAACTAAATTCGTGGTTAAAAAGGCTTTGAGTTTTGGGATTTGCCCCATTGTGGTGGTGAATAAAATTGATAAGCCTGCCGCTGAGCCGGATAGAGTGGTGGATGAAGTTTTTGACTTGTTCGTAGCGATGGGGGCTAGCGATAAACAATTGGATTTCCCTGTGGTGTATGCCGCCGCACGAGATGGCTATGCGATGAAAAGTTTAGACGATGAAAAGAAAAATTTAGAGCCTTTGTTTGAAACGATTTTAGAGCATGTGCCAAGCCCTAGCGGGAGCGTTGATGAGCCTTTGCAAATGCAAATTTTTACGCTCGATTATGACAATTATGTGGGCAAAATCGGTATCGCTAGAGTGTTTAATGGCTCGGTTAAAAAGAATGAAAGCGTGCTGTTGATGAAAAGCGATGGGAGTAAAGAAAATGGCCGTATCACTAAGCTTATAGGTTTTTTAGGGTTGGCTAGGACTGAGATTGAAAACGCTTATGCGGGCGATATTGTAGCGATTGCCGGCTTTAACGCAATGGATGTGGGCGATAGCGTCGTTGATCCTGCTAACCCCATGCCTTTAGATCCCATGCATTTAGAAGAGCCTACGATGAGCGTGTATTTTGCTGTCAATGATTCGCCCTTAGCCGGGTTAGAAGGAAAGCATGTTACTGCTAATAAATTGAAAGACAGGCTCTTAAAAGAAATGCAAACCAATATCGCTATGAAATGCGAAGAAATGGGCGAGGGCAAGTTTAAAGTGAGCGGGCGTGGGGAATTGCAAATCACTATTTTAGCTGAAAACTTGCGCCGTGAAGGGTTTGAGTTTAGCATTTCACGCCCTGAAGTCATCGTTAAAGAAGAAAATGGCGTTAAATGCGAGCCTTTTGAGCATTTAGTGATTGACACGCCACAAGATTTTAGCGGGGCTATCATTGAGAGATTAGGCAAAAGAAAAGCCGAGATGAAAGCGATGAATCCCATGAGCGACGGCTATACAAGGTTAGAATTTGAAATTCCTGCAAGAGGGCTTATCGGCTATAGGAGCGAGTTTTTAACCGACACTAAGGGCGAAGGCGTGATGAATCATAGCTTTTTAGAATTCCGCCCTTTCAGCGGGAGCGTGGAATCGCGCAAAAATGGGGCGCTAATCAGCATGGAAAATGGCGAAGCGACCGCTTTTTCCCTTTTCAATATCCAAGAAAGAGGCACGCTTTTTATCAACCCCCAAACTAAGGTTTATGTGGGCATGGTCATTGGCGAGCACAGCAGGGATAATGATTTGGATGTCAATCCCATCAAATCCAAGCATTTAACCAACATGAGAGCGAGCGGGAGCGATGATGCGATCAAACTCACCCCGCCTAGGACTATGGTGTTAGAAAGAGCGTTAGAATGGATTGAAGAAGATGAGATTTTGGAAGTTACCCCCTTGAATTTAAGGATCAGGAAAAAGATTTTAGACCCTAACATGAGGAAAAGGGCGAAAAAATAAATAGAATTTTTTGGAATGCATGCCAATTTATTCAACCAAAACGCTAGTAAAAAAGATGTTTTTTTGCACAATTTACGCTCTAATAATAGGCGTTACAAACGCTACATAAAAGCCCCTTTAAGATATGGTGGGGGCAAGTCTTTGGCTGTAGGGTTAATAGTGGAGTATATACCTAATGGTGTGCGTAGGATTATTAGCCCTTTTATAGGTGGGGGGAGCGTGGAAATTGCATGCGCGGCAGAGTTGGGTTTAGAAGTGTTGGGCTTTGATATTTTTGACATTTTAGTGAATTTTTATCAAGTGCTGCTCAAAGACAAACAAGCTCTTTATAACAGCTTGCTTTCTTTAGAACCTAATCAAGAAACTTACAACATTATCAAACAAGAGTTAAAAGCCCATTATAAAAAAGAATGTGTTTTAGACCCTTTAATCTTGGCTAGAGATTATTACTTTAACTTTAATTTAAGCTATGGGCCGGGATTTTTGGGGTGGATGAGTAAAATTTACACTGACAAACAACGCTATCTAAACGCCCTTTTAAAAATTAAAGATTTTAACGCCCCTAGTTTAAAGGTGGAATGCTCTAGTTTTGAAGAAGTGTTGCTCGCTTATCCTAATGATTTTTTCTATCTTGACCCCCCTTATGTGTTAGAAAATTCTAAAATGTTTAAGGGGATTTATCCTATGCGTAATTTTCCTATCCACCATAATGGTTTTAAACATGAAGTGTTAGCCCGCATGCTAAAAAGGCATAAAGGGCCATTTATTTTAAGTTATAATGACTGCGAATTTGTAAGGAATGCTTACAAAGATTTTAAAATTTTAGAACCATCTTGGCAATACACTATGGGACAAGGCGAAATCAGAATGGGTAAAAATCGCTTAGAAAGAGGCGATAATAACCATGTCAAACAATCTCATGAGTTATTGATTATCAAGGAGTAAAAATGCATATTAGCGAAGTCAAAACTGCCTTTAAAATCGCTGATGTAGAATACGTGAAAGACAGCACAAAGTTAAATTTCAACTATCTTAAGGATTTAAAAGATGAAAACAATCAATCTTTATCTCAAAATATTTTAACTCAAAATGTGGCTAGAGTGTATTTAATTGTGGTGAATGGCGAGATTAAAAAAATCGGTGGCTCCCAAGCAGATGGCGGGATTAAAAGCACGCTCAATATTTATAAAGATGGGGGAGTCAAAGGGAGGCTTAGTATTAGAAGTTTTGGCGTGTGGTATTTTCTTTATCACACAATACTCACAGGGGCTAAAATAGAATTTTACATGATTTATCAGCCTAATTTTGAAACTCAAGTGAAAGGCTTGTTTGGTTTTCATGCAATCAAAGACGCAAGCATCAGCTATAAACTTTTAGAGCAAGCTTGCCTAACGGATTATAGAAACAATAGCAATGACGCATTACCCGAATGGAATGTGCAAGAGCAAGGAAAAGATTGGCCAAATGATATTAAAGATGAGCATGCCAATATCACTCAAAAAGCTCAAAACAGAGAAAAGACCGTCCATAGAAAAGCGATTGACAAACCTAGCGGAACTTTAAAAGATTAAGAAATAGTCTTAACCTAATCTCAAAAAAAGAACTTTAAGTTTTTACTCCATTTAAAAAGTGTGGGTTTAGATGAAAGGAAAAAATAAAACTTGTATAAAGTAGCAGATATTTTTTGTGGTGCTGGAGGGTTGAGTTATGGCTTTTCTGCACACCCCCATTTTGAATTAATATGGGCCAACGATATAGACAAAGATGCCATTTTAAGCTATCAAGCCAATCATAAAGAGGCGCAAGCCATTTTATGCGATATTATGCAACTTCATTGCCACAACTTACCATGCGTTTCAATTGATATCCTACTAGGCGGACCACCATGCCAGAGCTATTCTACCCTTGGCAAAAGAAAAATGGATGAAAAAGCGAATCTGTTTAAAGAATATTTGCGACTCTTAGACTTAGTAAAACCAAAAATATTTGTTTTTGAAAATGTGGTGGGTTTAATGTCTATGCAAAAAGGGCAATTATTCAAACAAATTTGTAACGCTTTTAAAGAGAGAGGCTATATTTTAGAGCATGCCATTTTAAATGCCCTAGATTATGGTGTGCCTCAAATGAGAGAACGAGTGATTTTAGTGGGCGCGCTTAAAAGCTTTAAACAAAAATTCCACTTCCCCAAACCCATAAAAACGCATTTTTCTCTAAAAGACGCTTTAGGGGATTTACCACCCATTCAAAGCGGTGAAAATGGTGATGCTTTAGGTTATCTTAAAAATGCGGATAATGTTTTTTTGGAATTTGTGCGAAATTCTAAAGAATTAAGCGAGCATAGCAGTCCTAAAAACAATGAAAAACTGATAAAAATCATGCAAACGCTAAAAGACGGACAAAGCAAAGATGATTTGCCAGAAAGTTTACGCCCAAAAAGTGGTTATATTAATACCTACGCCAAAATGTGGTGGGAAAAACCAGCCCCCACCATTACAAGAAATTTTTCTACCCCAAGCAGTTCTAGGTGTATCCATCCAAGAGACTCTAGAGCGTTAAGCATTAGAGAGGGGGCAAGATTGCAAAGCTTTCCTGATAATTATAAATTCTGTGGGAGCGCTAGCGCTAAAAGATTGCAAATTGGCAATGCCGTGCCGCCTTTATTGAGTGTAGCGCTCGCACAGGCGGTTTTTGACTTTTTAAAGGGGTAAGATGTTTAACAATAGTGACTTTAAGGATTACAGAAAATTACTGGGTTTTGGTTCATAAAATGCGTTTAAGGAATTTTTAGGCGCTAAAGACATACAACCTTGCGTTGATTTCAATTATTTAAACGCGCTCAAAAAAAAGGCTTATTGAAATTTTTAGCGCTATCAATAGTATTTATTGTTTTAAATATAATAGGTATGAATTGGAATGCTTTTTTAAAAACTCCATAGAGCGAGTGTTTTCAAAGATAGTGGACACTCATATTATTTATAAGCTGAATAATCAAGGCAGAAGACCTGAAGAAGCTTGTTTTTCTTGGATGCGCGGGTTTTTGGTAGCGGAGTTTTTTAAGGATTTTATCGCTTGTCTTTTTAGCGCGCAAAAAGAAACCATCAAATTTTTTGGTGGTGATAATTTTGAGAATATAGAAAGCTTTAAAAGAAGTCCTAAAGCCGATTTCTTGTTGGACAATCATTTATTGCTAGAAGTTCAAAGCGACTTTCAAGGAATCAATGACATTAAAGAACATAAAGTTTTAGAGGCTAAAAGGCGTTTGATAACGGATAAAATTCCTACTATTGTGGTGCATTTTGATCTGTTTAATGGGCAAGTGGCTTGCGTAGAAATTTCTAAAATCAAAGACAATGATCTGAATTGGATAACCCGCCAACAAATGGAAGGGCAGAGCGTTTTTAATATTTCGCAAAACTTTTTTGATTACAAAATTACAGAAATACCTAATAAGCCGCTTTCATAAAAACCAATAGCATAATACGGCCTAAATAAAATACAAGATAAGAGTATTAAAAATGTGGTAGGTGGATTGAATGTTTGTCATTTTTTGCTCAACATCCAGCGTGAGTGTGTGTGCCTCAAATAAGAGAGAAAGTGTTTTAGTGGGTGCGCTTAAACGCTTTAAACAAAAATCCCACTTCCCTAAACCCATAAAAACACATTTTTTTCAACCAACTTATATTTTGATTGGCCTTAGCCTTTTTATTGCCTCCTGCTAAAAGTGATCCCATAAACTTCATTCCTGATTTGGAATAAGGGATCAGTAGGGGCTTCTACGCCTTTAGGGAGATCGGCAGGCAAATACACATCTTTATTGCAACCCATTCCTTCGTATTTTTCAACTTTCAAGGTCCCCACCAATAATTCCTTATGCTTGCCTTTCCAAAGCGCGGTCGTGTCGTTGGTGGCATCATTTTTATTCGCAAATACCAGATACATTTGGTATTCTATGGGCTTAGTTTTAAGGTGTTGTTGGAATGAAGAAAGCAGATAATTTGAATCTTTTTGCTTTAATTCTTGGGGGTTAAGATACTTAATGCCCTCTTTAGGCACAAATTTCCATCTCGCAGGCAATAATTTTTCTTTCTTATCTTTAAACCTGAACGCATGCACGCTATAATAGGGCGTGTTAGCCACGCTTGAGCTAATCCCTATCGTTTTGGTGTAAGCGGCAAAATTCTTATAAGAGGGGACTTCTTCATAAAGCTTTTTGATTCTTGCTTCATCCACCTTGCCATTTTTAGGGATTCTCATCTCAAAGAATTGGGCGAATTCGTTAGGGTTTTTGGCAAAATTGATTTCTGTATTGAGCATCACCATTGTCCAGCTAGCGTTTTGATTTTCTAATTTTAACGCCATTCCCCTAACTTTGCTTTTATCGTCCATTGCCACGCCTCCTAAAGAATACCTTACAGATGCAGGGATTTCTTTTTCATTGAGTAATGGCACATCTAAATCCTTTTTTGCTTGCGCATTAGGGAGGAACACGCCTTTAGCACAAAACCCCTTAGTGTGGTTGATTTTCATTTTAGGCTCTTTGGCGTTGAGCTTGTAGAAAATATCCGCAATCTCTTCAGCGCTCACTTCATGGGCTTTTAAAAAACCCAAGCTAAAAACCAAACACAAGCTCAAACCAATTTTTTTCATTGTTTCGCTCCTTAATTATTATTTTTATATAAAACAACGCTTTCTATTGTATCAGTAAATTCCCTATTGAGCCTTAAAAAAGCCTTTTTTTCAATATATTATTAGGTCTTAAAAAATTATCCTATCCATTTGCATGCTCATGAGCAAGCTTTTAAGGATAAACTTGTGTTTTAAATTTTGTGATTTTTAAGAAAAATTAGCTTGATTTTAAACTAATTCTATATTCTTTTATGCTACAATTATTTCTACAGAGTAATTTATCTATTCTCAGGTAAAGTAAGGAAGAGGAATGAAATTAAAGAAACGAAAAGTTGCGGCTACATTGCTAAAGCGTTTTACCTTACCACTATTGTTCACTACGGGTTCATTAGGGGCGGTTACTTATGAAGTGCATGGGGATTTTATCAACTTCTCCAAAGTGGGTTTTAACCATTCGCCCATTAACCCTGTTAAAGGTATCTATCCCACAGAGACTTTTGTTAACCTTACGGGTAAGCTAGAGGGTTCTGTGCATTTAGGTAGGGGATGGACCGTGAATTTAGGCGGTGTTTTGGGCGGACAGGCTTATGATGGCACTAAGTATGATAGGTGGGCGAAGGATTTTACCCCCCCAAGCTATTGGGATAAAACTTCTTGCGGCACTGATTCTATGAGCCTTTGTATGAATGCTACTAAAATGTGGCAACAATCAGGGCCAGGTGGTGTCATTAACCCTAGAGGTATTGGTTGGGAATATATGGGTGAGTGGAACGGCTTGTTCCCTAACTACTATCCGGCTAACGCCTACTTGCCTGGTGGCTCAAGGCGTTATCAAGTCTATAAAGCAAATTTGACCTATGACAGCGACAGAGTCCATATGGTAATGGGGCGTTTTGATATTACCGAGCAGGAGCAAATGGATTGGATTTACCAATTGTTCCAAGGGTTTTATGGGACTTTCAAGCTCACTAAGAATATGAAATTCTTGCTCTTTAGTGGTTGGGGTCGTGGTATCGCTGATGGTCAGTGGTTGTTCCCTATCTATCGTGAAAAGCCTTGGGGGGTTCATAAAGCGGGTATTATTTATCGCCCTACAAAGAATTTGATGATCCACCCTTATGTGTATCTTATCCCAATGGTAGGCACATTGCCCGGTGTTAAAGTAGAGTATGATACCAATCCGGAATTTAGCGGTAGGGGCATTAGGAATAAAACGACTTTCTATGCGTTGTATGACTATCGTTGGAATAACGCTGAATACGGTCGTTATGCGCCCGCTCGTTATAACACTTGGGATCCGTTCTTGGATAATGGTAAGTGGCGTGGCTTGCAAGGTCCTGGCGGTGCGACGCTTCTTTTGCGCCACCATATAGATATTAACAACTATTTTGTGGTTGGTGGTGCTTATCTCAACATTGGTAACCCTAACATGAACTTAGGTACTTGGGGTAACCCTGTGGCTCTTGATGGTATCGAACAATGGGTCGGTAGTATCTACAGCTTAGGGTTTGCGGGGATTGACAACATTACCGATGCTGATGCGTTCACCGAGTATGTTAAAGGTGGAGGCAAGCATGGTAAGTTCAGTTGGAGCGTTTATCAGCGCTTCACCACTGCACCAAGGGCTTTGGAATATGGTATCGGTATGTATCTAGATTATCAGTTCAGCAAGCATGTTAAAGCGGGTCTCAAACTCGTATGGTTAGAGTTCCAAATTCGTGCGGGTTACAACCCTGGAACCGGTTTCCTTGGGCCAAACGGTCAGCCGCTTAACTTGAATACTGGTTTGTTTGAGTCTTCAGCGTTCGCGCAAGGCCCTCAAAACATGGGCGGTATCGCAAAAAGCATCACTCAAGACAGAAGCCATTTGATGACACACATTAGTTATAGTTTCTAAGAGAGTTCTCCCCCTATCTCTTAGATATGCCTTTTTTGTATTTTTATTTTAATATCTTTGGGAGTTAGAGTTTTGGAAATTAAGAAATATTTTTCTTACTTTCTATTTTTTTTGCTTTTTTCTAGTCTCTTTTTATCCAAACTTCAAGCTTATAAATTCAACATGAGCATTGTTGGAAAGGTGAGCAGCTATACCAAGTTTGGCTTTAACAACCAAAGATACCAGCCTTCTAAAGACATTTATCCTACAGGTAGCTACACTTCTTTGCTCGGCGAATTGAATTTGAGCATGGGTTTATACAAGGGTTTGAGGGCGGAAGTGGGGGCTATGATGGCAGCGCTCCCCTATGACTCTACCGCCTATCAAGGCAACAATATCCCTAACGGCCAGCCCGGCTCTAGGACCGATCCTTTTGGGGCGGGTATCTTTTGGCAATATATTGGTTGGTATGCGGGGCATAGTGGTTTGCAAGTGCAAAAACCTCGTTTAGCCATGGTGCATAACGCTTTTTTGAGCTACAACTACAAAAAAGACAAATTCAGTTTTGGCGTGAAAGGGGGGCGCTATGATGCTGAAGAGTATGATTGGTTCACTTCTTACACTCAAGGGGTTGAAGGCTTTGTCAAATATAAAGACACCAGGTTAAGGGTGATGTATTCAGACGCTAGGGCTTCAGCGTCAAGCGACTGGTTTTGGTATTTTGGGCGCTACTATACAAGCGGTAAGGCTCTAATGGTAGCTGATTTGAAATATGAAAAAGATAACCTAAAAATCAACCCTTATTTTTATGCGATCTTTCAAAGAATGTATGCGCCAGGCATTAATATCACTTATGACACCAACCCTAATTTCAACAATAAGGGTTTTCGTTTTGTAGGCACTTTCGTGGGGTTTTTCCCCATTTTTGCCACTCCGGCTAATCAAAATGATATTATCCTCTTCCAACAAGTGCCGTTAGGCAAGAGCGGGCAAACTTATTTCTTCCGCACCCGTTTTTACTATAATAAGTGGCAATTTGGGGGCAGTGTCTATAAAAATATCGGTAACGCTAATGGTGATATAGGTATTTATGGGGATCCTTTGGGGTATAACATTTGGACGAATAGTATTTATGACGCAGAAATCAATAATATCGTTGGCGCTGATGTTATTAACGGGTTTTTATATGTAGGCTCACAATATAGAGGGTTTAGTTGGAAAATTTTAGGCCGTTGGACGGATAGCCCAAGGGCTGATGAAAGGAGTCTCGCGCTCTTTTTGAGTTATTTTTCTAATAAATATAATATTAGAATGGATTTGAAACTAGAATATTATGGCAATATCACCAAAAAAGGCTATTGTATTGGGTATTGTGGCATGTATGTTCCAGTCGATCCTAACGGGCCTGGGACACAGCCTTTAACGCACAATGTGTATTCTGACAGAAGTCATATAATGTTTAACATTGCTTATGGTTTTAGGATTTACTAGCATTTTATCCTTAATGGATATTTTTGATTAGCCTTTTTAAAATATTAAAAGGCTCTGCTCCAATCAAATATTAATACTCAAAAAGCCTTATTTAACTTTATTGTTCAATCTTTAATACACTAAAACAAAACACCACACCTACGCAGTTTTTCAACAAGCTAAACGATTTTAAGAAAGATGTTTTTACCACAAAGAAGGCTAAAGAATACATTGACATAGCGAGCGGTTTTCATAAGCTTTTTAAAAACGACGCTAAGATCGCAGAAAGCCTAAAGCCCGCTACAACGAAAAATTTAAGTCAGGGTTTAGCGACCACTTTAAGCGGAGCGTTAAGATACCAATGGACTAAATTCACGCTAGGGACTTTATACCGCAACGCGCCCGATCGCATTTTAGGCGTGAAATTACCCAAAGCTTTAAACGAAGCCACCGCAGGCGCGGCCTTAAAGTATCACCTAAAAAGAGCGCTTGAGAGAAGCCACTCTATAAGCGAATTTAGTAAGCAGTTAGAATTAAGCGCGCAAAAATCACACTTTAGCAACAACACGCTTAAAATCATTGAAGAGCTTAATAACAGCGTCAAAAGCACGAGTGAAGAAATCAAAGAAAAAGCGACTAAATACGAAAAAGCCTTACAAGAATTACAAAAGATTGATGAAAGCAAGCTGACTAAAGAACAGCAACAGGTTTTAAAGGTATTTAAGGGAGAATTAGACAAAGGCGAGATTAAAGGCATAGATTTAAACGACCTTTACATTTTAGAACAAGGATCAAGGAATGTGGGAGCTAGAAAAATACTAAGAAAGCAGAACGGAGAAGAAAGCACAGGCGCCCTCACTAACGACGAGCTAATCAACATGAGCGAAGTTATTAAAAACGGAAGCGTGTTATTAGAGAGTTTTGAAAGGCTTAAAAACGGCTTTAGATACGCTTATGAATGGGATAATAACGGCGTAAAGCTTAGGTTAGTCGTAGATGATTTAAACAATGGAAATAAGATTTTTGATTTTTATAGCGATAGGAATTTTACAGATTTTAGGGATGCCAGGCCACAACCTAGCAAAGCAAAGGATAGCAGGCCACAACCTACTACCCTTAATGAACCTAATCCTACACCAAAACCGCTAAATAGTCAAGAGGATTTATTAAAAACAAGCGAAAATTTAAACGAAACCACACCAAAACCTACAAATTTAAGCCCGCTAGAACAAGCCAACGCTGAAAAGCTTCTTAAAGAACAACACGCTACAACCCCACTCAAAGAGTTTGGCACTAATTACCCCGAGTTTGCCTTAAAGCCTAAGGAAGCGTTAGAGAAGTTATTACAAGAGAAAAACGGGCAAGTCGCAGGCGCAGCTTATAGGGAGGATTTAGGAGGGATTGATTTTGTTTGGGGAACACCAAAGACTAAAGACAGCGTAGGTTATGGGTTAGCGCATATATTAGAACGAAGAGAACAGCAAGCGCTTGCTGATGGCTTAAGTGAAGCAGAAGCTAAAGAATACGCCTTAAATATCGTTAAATCTATCCCTGAAGTGTTAGAGAAAGGATCTAAAGGAACGGATCATTTAGGGCGTGTGTTTGTGGATTAGGAATAAGAGAGTAGGTTTAAATAACACATGGAATAACAAAGATTTAGAAAATCATTGGGTGATAAGCAGTTATGAATTACGAGATACAACAGAGAAGCCCACGCATTTTCCGACCTCGCAAGCAATCACTAAAGAAAAGGACATTCATTCTTTAAACTCCGTAGGACATAATCCTACCACAAACGCGCTAAAAAGTCAAACGCCTTTAAGCGAACAAGCCAACGCAAAAAAGCTTGCCAAGTTAGAACGCGCTATAACACCCCTTAAAGAATTTGGTAAGAATTACCCCGAGTTTGCCCTAAAGCCTAAGGAAGCGTTAGAGAAACTATTACAAGAAAAAAACGGGCAAGTCGCAGGCGCAGCTTATAGGGAGGATTTAGGAGGGATTGATTTTGTTTGGGGTAATAAAAATTATGGGTTAGAACACATCTTAGGAAAGAGAAAAAAACAATACAAAAGGTTAGGACTAACAAACGAACAAGCTAAAGAAAGGACTAACGAACTAATTAAAGAGATCCCTAATATCATACAAAAAGGCTTGAAAGAAGAAGACAAACCAGGTTATGCGGTTATTATTTTAAATAATTCAAAGGTAGTTTTAAGTAAGTTTAAGGGAGATAACGAACTAAAAAACCATTATATGATTACAAGTTTTGAAGCGGATGATAAGGTTTTAAGGGAGTTAGATACCATTGCGACACTATCTAACGATTACAGAGATGGCATCAACTATAGCATCTCAAACCTTAATGAACCTAATCTTACCACAAACGCGCTAAAAACGCAAGATTTAAGCCCACTTGAACAAGCCAACGCTGAAAAGTTAGCGAAGTTAGAAAGCGAGAAGCTAGAAAGCGAACAAGAGTTTTTAAAAGCTAAAGAGCAAGAAACAAAGCGTAAAGAAGCGTTAAAAAAGAAATTAGAACACGAGCGAGGCAATGCGGGCAACATTGAAAGCCAGACTAAAATAGAAGTAGGAGAGGATATCCCTACAAAAACACAAGCGCAATTACCCAAGAGCCGAGTAAGGCTAAACGAACGAGAGATTTACGATCTAGATTATGCGATCGTTAAAGCTAAAGACTTGAAACCAAGCTTTACCACAGGCGGGACGCAAAAACGCACCGACATGAACGAAGAGCAGATTAAAAGCATTGCTGAAAATTTTGATCCTAAAAAGATATTTGGGAGCGGAGGGTTTGAAGATTTACCGATCATTTTGCACGACGGGCAAGTGATCGCAGGAAACCACAGAATCCAAGGCATGCTGAATTTCACGCCTAAAAGCCGTTATTCTTACGAGAAAGCGATCAAGGAATACTATCACATAGATTTAAAGCCGGACGAATTGTTAGTTAGAGTGCCACACAAGCGCTTAAACAACACCGAGATCAACAATTTAGCGGCTTCAAGCAATCAAGGACGCTTTAATAGCGAAAGCGATCATGCGATAGCGGTTTTAAGCCACTACGAAGCGAAATTGAAAGAATTAGACCAAAAATTAGACGCTGATAGCATTTATTCTTTAAAAAACATTGTGGCTAAAAATTTGAATTTTGATAAGGCGACTCATCCTAATGTAACTGATAGTAACTTAGCGCTTTTAATGTTTAACATGCCACGAACCAAAACGCAAGGGATAGAGTTGCTTAATCGTTGGCAAAAAGAATTTTCTAACGACATTAAAAGCTATGAAAAAGTAAAAAAAATGTTTGTAGATAACGCCGGCAGTTTTCACAATTTAATCCACGATATGAATTTCCCTAAAGTGAGTTTAAACGCTTATTTAAGCGACATTATGGATCGCAGTTTTGCCAATTTAAAGAATTACCAAACTACGAGCGAAAGCTTGAAAGATTTGAGCGAAAAATTCTATAAAACGAGTTCTTTAGAGATGTTTGAAAAGAGCGAACAAAACACGAGCGACATTAGCGAGATTTTAGGAGGAGCTATCGCGCGATTTGCACGATTTGATGATCCTTCTAAAGCGTTATTTGAAGCGTTAAAGAGCGATAACATTAAAAAAGGCTTGAAAGAATTCAAGATTGCAGATGTTACAAAAGACATGTTTAACCCTGATAGTAAAGAGTTTAAGGATATTGATATTTACGACTTCACGCATTACCTTTTAATGGTGGATAGAGAGCCAAATGAAAATAATCCCGTTTTAAAGCGCTTGATAGAAGCTATAAAGGATATGCAAAAAGAGAGCGAGAAAGGGAGTAAAAAACAAAAACTTGACACTCCTAGCGAATGGGGACACAATTATAGCGAGTTTAAGGGCGATGGCTTAGGAGCGATTAACAAGCTATTAGAAACTAAAAAAGGTTTTGTAGCGGGAGCGTTTTATAAGGAAGGTTTAGGGGATATTGATTTAGTTTGGGGTAATAAAGATTACGAGCTAGAACACATCTTAAAACGCCGAGAGAAGCAAGCCAAAAACAAAGGACTAAACGAACAACAAGCTAAAGAATACGCCTTAAATATAGCTAAAACGATACCAGAAGTTATTGATAAAGGCGTTAAGGTTGATAATAACGGCAGAATAGCTATTGAATACCAAAATATAAGAGTAGGTTTAAAGGATAATTGGAAAGGAGAAAAATTACATAATCATTGGGTGATAACAGGTTATGAAAAAAGGTTAGAGAATAGTGAAAGTTTATATACATCTCCACTAATCACAAAGGATGAGACTCTACCCTTAAACTCTAACAAACCTAATCCTACCACAAACGCGCTAAAAACGCAAGAGCCTTTAAGCGAACAAGCCAACGCAAAAAAGTTAGCGAAGTTAGAGAGCGAGAAAGGGAGTAAAGCTGAAGCGCTTAAAAAACTTAGTTTTGATGAAATTAAAAAACTCATTGATGAAAGCCCGAATAATGGAAAAGATATTACAGTGATAGGAGGCAATAATTTAACGCCCGAGGTTGTTGAATACATTCACAAAAAACATGCTAAGGTAGGCATAGAGAGGCTAGATGAAGACGAAATAACGGCTTTCAATTTCACATATCCTAAAAATGCAAAAGCTATTATTGATTATCAAGGGATACAACATGCATTGAATAAGCATGGTATTAATTCACCTAGCGTTAAATTCAGCAAACAACCACCAATAACCTACAAAGATATAGCTAATTATAAAGATATTGTCAAAAATGCAGATGAAACCATTAAGCGCGATAATAGAATAATAAGCTATAAGCAAGTTAATGGTCATTTTGTGGTAGTGGAACAAATCAATAGAAACAAAAGCGAATTTATATTTAAAACCATGTTTAAAGAAAAAGGAGATTATAAAAATGCACCAAATTATAAGAAAAATATCAAAGAAAATGATTAAAAAGCCTCACCTTGACCATACACAAGCCCTTCCGTCTTATGTGTCAGGGTCTTTTGGCACACTTAAAAAGTGTTTTTATGGGTTAGAAATATTCTCTAACCCATTGATTGATTTTACAACAAAAAGATCTAACAAGTCAAGGAGAATGAAATGATTATTTTAGAAAACGCATGCGCTTATAAGGACTATTTAGGAATCGTGTTTGATGCAATGGGATTTAATGGGAGTTTTGAAATGGCAGGTAACGCTATCCACCTTAACATTGTAAGCGAAACCGAAACGCCGACTAAAGAGCAGGTTTTAGAGAAGTTGAAAGAAATCACGCTTAAAAAGAAAAAACAAGAGCTAGAGAGCCAAATTAACGCTATTTGTAAAGAAAAAATCACTAAAGGCTTTATTAGCGAGATTTTAGGAAGCCCTCATGCTTATGATTTAACATTAGAGGATCAAATGAACTTACAAGTGCTAATCGTGGCTAACATTGATTCGGTTTTTAGGTGCGCTGAAGTTAATAACGGCGTTGTAGGAAATAAAACTTACAAAAAACACACTAAAGCACAAATCTTACAATTAGCGAAAGAATCCTTAAGCTTTAAACAAAAACTGATTATTTTCTACGGAAGAGAAAAAGAGCGCCTGAATGCTATCACAAGCCTTGAAGCGATCACGCAAGCGAAAACGACCGCTAACAATGAAATTAACACCAACAAAACGCAAGCGATAACTAACATTACCGAAGCGAAAAACCGATCATTATCAAAACATTGATTTTTTTTGAGATTGAATAAGGCGTGTTAAAAATCCACTATAATACCCCTAAAAAATGCGAGTTTTAAAGATGCCTTTATTTGATTTAAAAAGCCCCTATCCACCAGCAGGCGATCAGCCCCAAGCCATAGAAGCCTTAACGAAAAGCTTGAAAAATAACAACCATTATCAAACTTTAGTGGGGGTTACAGGGAGCGGTAAGACTTATACGATGGCCAATATCATCGCTCAAACCAATAAACCCGCTTTGATCATGAGCCATAATAAGACCTTATGTGCACAGCTTTATAGCGAGTTTAAGGCGTTTTTCCCGCATAATAGGGTGGAGTATTTTATCTCCCACTTTGATTACTACCAGCCTGAAAGCTATATCCCTAGGAGGGATTTATTCATTGAAAAAGACAGCTCTATTAACGATGATTTAGAGCGTTTAAGATTGAGTGCGACCACCTCGCTTTTAGGTTATGATGATGTGATCGTGATAGCGAGCGTTTCGGCTAATTATGGTTTGGGTAACCCCGAAGAATATCTAAAAGTCATGGAAAAAATCAAAGTGGGCGAGAAGCGTGCTTATAAGAGCTTTTTACTCAAACTAGTAGAAATGGGTTATAGCCGTAATGAAGTGGTGTTTGATAGGGGGAGCTTTAGAGCGACGGGGGAATGCGTGGATATTTTCCCCGCTTATAATGACGCTGAATTTATTAGGATTGAATTTTTTGGCGATGAGATAGAAAGGATTGCGGTCTTTGACGCTTTAGAAAGAAATGAAATCAAGCGCTTGGATTCTGTCATGCTTTATGCGGCCAGTCAGTTTGCTGTAGGGAGTGAGAGGTTGAATTTAGCCATTAAAAGCATTGAAGATGAGCTCGCTTTAAGGTTGAAATTTTTTAAAGAGCAGGATAAAATGCTTGAATACAACCGCCTCAAACAACGCACCGAGCATGATTTAGAAATGATTAGCACGACCGGTGTGTGTAAGGGCATTGAAAATTACGCGCGCCATTTCACCGGTAAAGCCCCTAATGAAACGCCTTTTTGTTTGTTTGATTATTTAGGGATTTTTGAGCGGGAGTTTTTAGTCATTGTAGATGAAAGCCATGTGAGTTTGCCGCAGTTTGGGGGGATGTATGCAGGGGATATGAGCAGGAAAAGCGTTTTAGTGGAATATGGTTTTAGATTGCCTAGCGCTTTAGACAACCGCCCTTTAAAATTTGATGAATTTATCCATAAAAATTGCCAGTTCCTTTTTGTGTCCGCTACGCCCAATAAGCTAGAATTAGAGCTTTCCAAAAAGAATGTCGCTGAGCAAATCATTCGCCCTACAGGGCTTTTAGACCCTAAATTTGAAGTGCGAGACAGCGATAAGCAAGTCCAGGATTTATTTGATGAAATCAAGTTAGTGGTGGCCAGAGATGAAAGGGTGCTCATCACCACGCTCACTAAAAAAATGGCAGAAGAATTGTGCAAATATTATGCTGAATGGGGCTTGAAAGCGCGTTACATGCATAGTGAAATTGATGCGATTGAAAGGAACCACATCATCCGCTCTTTAAGGCTTAAGGAATTTGACATTTTAATAGGGATCAATCTTTTAAGAGAAGGGCTGGATTTGCCTGAAGTCTCTTTAGTAGCGATCATGGATGCGGATAAAGAAGGGTTTTTAAGGAGTGAGACAAGCCTCATTCAAGCCATGGGGCGAGCCGCTAGAAACGCTAATGGCAAGGTTTTATTATACGCTAAAAAAACCACTCAAAGCATGCAAAAAGCCTTTGAGATTACGAGTTACAGGCGCGCTAAGCAAGAAGAGTTCAATAAAATCCATAATATCACCCCTAAAACCGTTACTCGCGCTTTAGAAGAGGAGTTGAAATTAAGAGACGATGAGATTAGAATCGCTAAAGCTTTAAAAAAGGACAAAATCCCTAAAAGCGAAAGGGAAAAAATCATTAAAGAACTGGATAAAAAAATGCGAGAATGCGCGAAAAATTTGGACTTTGAAGAAGCGATGCGTTTGAGAGACGAAATCGCTAAATTAAGAACGCTTTAAAAACTATCGCTTAAAAACTATAAGTGTAGTTGAAATAAACCGAGTAATTGCGCCTGAAATCAACTTGGTATAACAAGCTGTTGATCCCATATTCTAAAAATCGTAAAACTTTTAGAACATCTCCACTATTATTACTAATGTTATTCATGGAATAATAATGGTTAAAATAATAAGTAGGGACTTTAATCCCAAAGCCAAATTGGTTGCGCTTATTCCCCAAACGAACCCCTAAATTCACCAAAAACTGGAAGCCATTTGGATCCACTTTCCCGCCAAAAGTGTCTAAAAGAAGAGCTTGATACAATAACGCATCGCTCACTTTGTCATGCACCCCAGCAAAAGCAATCCCCAGATTGAACCCGGCAAAAAACTTATCCCCATTATAAGCGTTAAGCAATAAATCCATATAAGTGCCGTAAGTGGAAATGATGACAGACTGCGATTCTTTTAGACCATAAAGAGAGGCACTCAAATCATAAAATAGCCCCCACCTAAAACCAAACCACTTCGTTTCTTCATGCTTACCCACCCATTTATAACCCACTTGCACGCCAAGACCATTGGACACATACGAATTTTTAAAAACAGGGCTTAAGCCATCGCTGAAAATAATTTGGCTCTTATTGAATTGTTGGGATAAATTCAAGTTGCTGTAGTTGTGCTGAATGCTCCCTAATTGATACCCAAGCCCTAAATAAAACACCGATCTATCCGCATAGCGTTTGATGGGCGAAACCACCTTTTTATTAAAAAAAGTGTAATCCCCTTTAATCAAAACATCTTTAAAACCCTTTGCATTAAGCGCGCAAGAAAGACCTAAAACTAAACATAACGCTCGTTTCAAAAAACCCCTTAAAACTTCAATTTTTAGCGCTTATTTTATAGTTTTGTTTTTATAAAAACACGCCTTATTCAAACACCCTTTTAAAAATCGCCCCCACATTTTTAGTGTAATAATTGTAATCAAAACATGCTTTGATTTCATCTTCGCTCAAATATTTTTTCAAGCGTTCATCGTTGAGTAGGGCGTTTAAAAACAAATTTTCATCAGCGTTTTTAAAAGCGCCTTGTTGCAAAACCTCCCATATTTTCATCGCATTTTCTTGCACGATAGAATAGCTTTCTTCTCTGCTCAAACCTTTTTTAGGCAACTCCAACAACACCCGTTGCGAAAAGACTAGCCCCCCACTCAAAGCCAAATTTTTAAGCATGTTTTTAGGATAAACCACCAGATTTTCAATCACGCTATTTAAGCGGCTGAGCATAAAATCGCTAGTGATAAACAGATCGGGCAAGGCAAAACGCTCCACAGAGCTATGGCTCATGTCCCTTTCATGCCATAAGGCGACATTTTCTAGCATAGGGGTCGTAAAAGAGCGAATCACCCTGCAAAGACCGGTGATATTCTCGCTCAATATGGGGTTTCTTTTGTGAGGCATCGCAGAGCTTCCTTTTTGCCCTGTTGAAAAAGCTTCTTCCACTTCATAGACTTCACTGCGTTGCAAATGGCGGATATTGACAGCGATTTTTTCACAACTGCTCGCTAAAAGAGCCAGATCGCATGCAAGCCTAGCGTAGCGGTCCCTTTGAATGACTTGATTATTGATATTGGCGGTTTTTAAGCCTAAAAATTCGCACGCTAATTCTTCTAATTCTAAGGGAGCGTGCGCGAAATTCCCCATAGCCCCACTGATTGCTCCCACGCTGATAAATTCCATCGTTAAATCTAAGGCTTTTAAATGCCGTTTGATCTCATCAGCAAAAAGGGCTAACACTAAACCAAAAGTAATGGGTTCGCCAAACACCCCATGGCTTCTGCCCACCATTAGCGTGTCTTTATGCTCTAAAGCCCTGTTTTTAAGGGTTTCATAGAGATTTTTAACGCCTTTTTGAATGAGCTTTAAGCTTTTTGTCATCAATAACGCCATAGCCGTATCAATGCAATCGCTAGAAGTGATCCCATAATGAAAAAAGCGGGACTCTTCGCCCAGGCTTTCAGCCACGCAAGTGGTGAAAGCGATTAAATCATGCTTAGTGGTTTTTTCAATTTCTTTGATGCGCTCAAGGTTGAATGCTGCCTTAGCACAGATTTTTTCACAATCGCTATCTTGGATTTGCCCAAGCTTGTTCCACGCCCTAACGACAGCTTTTTCCACTTCTAAATAGGTTTCAAACTTGGTTTGCTCATTCCATAGGGCTTTCATTTCTTCATTCGCATAGCGTTCTAACACCGACAATCCTTAAAATCAAAATGGGATTTATGTTACTTTAAAGGGGTTTAAAAAGTCAAGGGGGAAAATCACACAAGACGCAAAAAAGCGCCTTGATTTAATGGAAGGGTTATACTTTAGCTTCTTCTCTGCGTTGCAAGTATTCCCAACGCTCATTCACATCTTTTTGCAATTCTTCAATAATGTGTTCGTTTTCCTTTTTGAAAAGGTGTTTGAAGCGCTTTTGAGCCCCTAAATAATCCCTTACAGGAATGATATTTCTTGGGCGGTAAGTGATTTTCAATTCCCTGCCATTAAAGATTTCAAATAGGGGGAACATCAAGCTATCCACAGCCATATCCGCTAATTCAATGGTTTTATTGGATTCAAATTTCCATTCAGTCGTGCATGGGCTAAGAGCGTTGATGAAGCAAGGCCCTTCAGTGTCTAGCGCGGTTTTAATCTTTTTGTTCATGTCTTTCCATTTGTTAGGCGAGAGTTGCGCCACATAAGGGACCCCATGGCTTGCCATGATATTGACGATGTCTTTTTTCTTTTCTTTTTTACCAAAGCTAACCGATCCCGCTGGCGTAGTAGAAGTGCTAGCCCCTAATGGCGTAGAGCCGCTTCTTTGACCGCCGGTATTGGCGTAGTTTTCATTATCTAGGCAAATGTAAGTCATGTCATGCCCTCTTTCCATGCAACCGCTGATGAATTGAAGACCAATATCATAACTGGCCCCATCGCCTCCAAACGCCACAAATTTTGGTTTTTGACCTTGATAGCGGCCCTTATTCGTAAGCGCTTTATACATCGCTTCCACCCCTGAAATCGCCGTAGAGCCATTTTCAAAACCAATATGAATCCAAGGCACATCCCATGAAGTGTGCGGATACACCGCCGAGCATACCTCTAAACAACCGGTAGAATTGCCTAAAACGATAGGCCCATCTACAGCGTTTAAAACTTCGCGCACAATAATGCCATGCCCACAACCCGGACAAAGCAAGTGCGAGCCTTGAAATTTTTCAGCGCTTTGGCTAAAACCTTTGAGTGTTTTGACTTCTTTTATCATGATATTTCCTTTTTAAAAAAAGCTCATTTTAGGGCCGCGCAAGCCTACGAATTGTTGGGTAGGGTGCGTGAGCGTGCCTTTAAGAGCGTCTTCATTGATTTCTTCAAAAATTTCGCATAAATGCGCGATTGTCATATCCCTTTCTCCTAAACCATAAATGTAGTTAGACACCACAGGGTGTTTAGTCCCTTGCGTTTGATACACCGTGCTCGTTACCTCATTAAACATCGCTCCCATAGCACCCGCTGGAGAACTCTTGTCTAAAATCGCTAGAGCCTTAAGATTTTTCAAATCCTGCCCCAATCTTTCATAAGGGAAGGGGCGCAAGGAATGGATGGTAGCCACGCCGGCCTTAATGCCTTTTTTACGCATTTCTTTAGCCGCTACAATCGCTGATTCATAAGTAGTGCCTAACGCAAAGATAGCGATTTCAGCGTCTTCTAGCTGGAAAGTTTTAGTCAAATGGTATTGCCTGCCTGTGAGTTTAGCGAAATCATTGAACACTTCTTCAATCACAGAAGAAGCGCTCATGATCGCATGGTGGAGTTGGGCTTTATGCTCATAATGCCATTCTTCTTCAGCTTGCGCACCATAGCTTACCGGTTTATCAAAATCCAAAAGGGAATGCTTGGTTTGGTATTCGCCTACGAATTGATAAGCCACTGCATCGCTCAAAGGGCGGACATTTTGCACGGTGTGCGAGCATAAAAAGCCATCTTGATTGACAATGGTAGGCACGCGCACCTTTTGGTGCTCTGCGATTTTAAACGCCATTAAAGTGAAATCATAAGCTTCTTGAGGGTTGCATGTGCATAAACTGATCCAGCCAGAATCCCTGCTTAAATACATATCAGAATGATCGCCATGGATATTTAAAGGGGCTGCTAAAGCGCGATTGACTAAATTCAAAACGATAGGCAAACGCATGCCAGAAGCTTGGTATAAAACCTCTACCATTAACGCCAAACCTTGAGAGCTAGTCGCAGTGCTAACCCTTCCACCTGCTGCAGCAGCTCCCACGCATGCGCTCATGGCGGCATGTTCAGATTCCACTAAAACGAATTCGCCATCAATATAGCCATTATCTTTAAACGAGCCATAATTTTGCACAATGGGCGTTGATGGGGTGATAGGATAGGCTGCGATGACATCAATTTGAGCCTGTCTTAAAGCGTTAGAACTAGCGGTGTTGCCATCCCACACTTCTATCTCTTGCAATTCAATACTTTTTGCCATATTTTTTCCTTATGATTTTTTCTTTTCTTGTTTTTGGGGCCATTGAGTGAGAGCGGTAGCGGGCTCAATTTGTTCTTCAAACATCCATAGCGATTTAGGGTTGGTAGGGCAGACATCCACGCACACGCCACAGCCTTTACAATGAGAATAATCCACGCCCTTTAACTTACCCTCTCTTGAAAGAATAGCAGCGTCTGGGCAATAAACCCAACAATTAAAGCAATTGATGCAAATATTATTGTTATGCACAGGCTTAGCCACGCGCCAATGAGCCACTGAAGTGGTGAAGTAACTTTGCTCGGTGTAATGGCGCTCATCGTTGTGTTTTTCCATTTCGCTTTGCGCGTTTTTTTCAAAAGGGAAGAGCACCGCTCCCATTTCAAATTCATTCCAATCTTTCATTTTTAATCCTTAATGTTATTGAACTTCTTCATAAGCTCTTTGGATAGCGAGCATGTTAGCGTCAATGACTTCTTGCGTGAGTTTTTTGCCTAAAACTTTCTTAAAAGCTTCTTTAAAAGCCTCAATTTCAAGCATGCCAGACACTTTCATTAAAGCCCCTAACATGGGCGTGTTGGGGATGGGGCGTTTTAAGGTTTCCATAGAGATTTTTAAACAATCCACTAAAAACACCTTACGGGTTTTTAATTCAGGTTTTTTTTCAAACAATTCTTCTTTGTTAAGGTAGCTAGTGATGATATAGGTCGTGTCTTCTTTTTCATTGGCGAAGATGTTTTCAATGAAAACCAAACCGGGATCAATCACCAGCACATAATCAGGCTGCATGAAGCGTTCATGATTTAAAATAGGCTCATCATCAACGCGGTTATAAGCCATCATAGCAGCCCCCCTTTTAGCTGAGCCATAAGAGGCGAACGCTTGCACTTCTTTGCCTGTTTTTGAAATCACATCAGCCAACCCTTTAGCGCCGGTGATAGCACCTTGACCCGCTCGTGCATGCCATCTAATTTGAAACATGGTAATATGTCTCCTTAATATCGTATAAGATAAATTGAATTCAGCCTAAAATTATACAAAAAAAACTGTTAATGTGTCTTATAACAATATCTTTTTAGGAATTTTTATAGGAAAATGGGGGCATACTTACAAGAATTATGGCTATTTATTCTAAAAAGATAAGCGTTCTTAATAAAAACCACTGATATTTATTTTAAACTTTGTTATTATTTAAGGTGTGATTTGATCTTAGTCTATTGGGGCAAGTGTGGGGCAGGATAACAAAAGGAATTGGGTTATGGATAAAACAATGGTTAAAATATTGATGGGCATGGCGTTATTATCATCGCTTCAAGCCGCAGAGGCAGAGCTTGATGAAAAATCAAAAAAACCTAAATTTGCGGATAGGAATACCTTTTATTTAGGGGTTGGGTATCAGCTTAGCGCGATCAACACATCTTTTAGCACCGAGTCTGTAGATAAATCGTATTTCATGACCGGCAATGGCTTTGGTGTGGTGTTAGGGGGGAAATTTGTGACTAAAACGCAAGCTGTAGAGCATGTGGGTTTCCGTTACGGGTTGTTTTATGATCAGAC
Source organism: Helicobacter pylori NCTC 11637 = CCUG 17874 = ATCC 43504 = JCM 12093 (assembly GCF_900478295.1). Taxonomy (NCBI): domain Bacteria; kingdom Pseudomonadati; phylum Campylobacterota; class Epsilonproteobacteria; order Campylobacterales; family Helicobacteraceae; genus Helicobacter; species Helicobacter pylori. Next base: position 1,321,727 of record NZ_LS483488.1, on the reverse strand, counting down.
CTTTTCTTCTCACAAATCCTATATTTCTACCTATGGTTTGGAATTTAGCGGTTTGTGGGACGCTTTCAATTCGCAAAAGATGTTTTTAGGGTTGGAGTTTGGCTTAGGCATCGCTGGGGCGACTTACATGCCAGGAGGGGCTATGCATGGGATTATCGCTCAAAATTTAGGCAAAGAAAATTCGCTTTTCCAATTGCTTGTGAAAGTGGGTTTTCGTTTTGGCTTTTTCCACAATGAAATCACTTTCGGGTTGAAATTCCCTGTCATTCCTAACAAAAGAACCGAAATCGTTGATGGCTTGAGCGCGACCACTTTATGGCACCGCTTACCGGTAGCTTATTTCAATTATATCTATAATTTTTAGGTATAGTTATTTAGAGGTTTTAGATTTGACAAAATCAATCAACTCTCGTGTGTCTATGGTTAGGGTTAAGAATTGCTGATAAGTAGTGATCCACTTGCCCCCTTTCCCATACAAATGATACCCATCGCCCCCACCTAAAAAGTTAAAAAACGCATCCGCTCGCACGCTTATCCATTTATTTTTATAAACATAATAAAGCCCTATCATGTCAAAATTAGGGGCTCTATACCACGGCAATCCGGTATAAAGGGATTGGCCATAAGTGGCGTAAAAGTGCATTTGGGGTTTGTTGGAAAAATAGTATCTGTTAAAAATCCCAAAGCCTTTGTATTGTGCTTGAGCGTAAAATTCCCCCCCAAAGCTGTTATAAAATTGAGCGTTTTTGCACTCGCTAGCATAACGCACGCAATAATGGGTTTGAGACGACTGCGTGCCAAAGGTCATAAAAATATTGTCCATATAAGGCATGAGATTTTTAAAATCCGCTTTAAGATAAGCGTGGTAATAGACTCTATCTAAAATGGTAGGGTTAGAGTATTTCCCTATTTCTCCGCCTTGTGGGTTATTTTTTTGACTGAAATAGGGGTAGCCATTAGGCCATTGTGGGGTTGCATCGCCTGGTTTTAAGTAGGAATTACCGCCATAAGGGTAGTTATCTCCCATGCTATGAGGGCTAGCGTTATGAAAAATGACAAGCTGTCCCCCTAAACCTAAATACCCTTTAAGAAACTGAAATTCTGAAGAAACAAAATACAAGAATTGGTTAAAATCGTAATTTTTCTTTTTGGGTTGGTTATTCCAATTACGCCCCCCATACCAATCCACAACGCCCTCAAACCACCCATTCCACCAGCGGTTGGGATCATAAGCTGGTTTGAATTGGAACGCTCCTCCCCTAAAAGTGGGATCTATAAACCAAAAAAGTTTTTTAAAAGCGCTTAAAGGGTAATGCCCTATTTGATAGCTTCGCGGCACAATGCCTAAAAAAAATCTCAAATTTTTCCCTATGTATTGGTAATACATGGTAACCCCCCACGAATAAGGGAAGTAGCTATAATGCGTGTGCAAATTTTGAATGAACCACGCCCCAAACATCAAGGCCTGTCTTTTGTCTAATTGGACGCCAATTTGGGGCATGAGACGACCTTGCATTTTGGTTAGGCTATTCCAATAGGGGTTGTTAGCTGGGGCCACTAAATTGAAATTAAAGCTCATGAACTTCAAGTCATAGACAAAACTAGCCGCTTTTATTAAGGGTGGTATTGAAAAACTTGAAATTAACAACGCATAAAGAGATTTTTTTAAGGAAATCAAACTAAAACACAGCCCCTTTCATCAACGCCCTTTAAAAATGGTGGCAAAAATAAGGTAAAATTTTAAATTAATTTGCTTTAAAAACAACATAAAAACCAAAAACAGAACCCTTTCAAGTTCGGTTTTTTTTTTTTTTGGATAAAATAGCCATTAAAAAAGGGTGTTTAATTTTTTATGACTTCATCTTCAAGCCATTCTTTTAAAGAACAAGATTTTCATATCCCTATCGCTTTTGCTTTTGATAAGAATTATCTCATTGCTGCGGGCGCGTGTCTTTATTCTTTGCTAGAAAGCATCGCTAAAGCCAATAAAAAAATCCGTTACACCCTACACGCTTTAGTGGTGGGCTTGAATGAAGAAGATAAAGCAAAGCTTAATCAAATCGCAGAGCCTTTTAAAGAATTTGCTGTTTTAGAAGTAAAAGATATTGAACCTTTTTTAGACACTATCCCTAACCCTTTTGATGAGGATTTCACCAAGCGTTTTTCTAAAATGGTGTTAGTGAAGTATTTTTTGGCGGATTTATTCCCAAAATATTCTAAAATGGTGTGGAGCGATGTGGATGTTATCTTTTGCAACGAATTTAGCACTGATTTCTTAAACATTAAAGAAAATGATGAGAATTATTTTTATGGGGTTTTGGAAGTTGAAAAGCACCACATGATGGAAGGGTTTTTGTTTTGTAATTTAGATTACCAACGCAAGAAAAATTTCACCTTAAGAATGCATGATCTTTTAAAGGGGAATGAGACTAAAGGGGAGTTGGATCTTACGAAATGGTGTTGGCCCAATATGAAAGCTTTAGGGATTGAGTATTGCGTTTTCCCTTATTATTACACCATTAAAGATTTTTCTAACGCGTATTTAAACGAAAATTACAAGAAAACCATTTTAGAGGCGCGAGAAAACCCTACCATTATCCACTATGACGCTTGGTGGGGAGCGGTGAAGCCTTGGGACTATCCTTTTGGTTTAAAAGCGGATTTATGGCTGAACGCTTTGGCTAAAACCCCATTTATGAGCGATTACACTAAGAAAATGCACACCAATGAGAGCTTTTATACCACAAAAATGGCTGAGCAGCATTATTTTTCTTCAGTAAAGTCTTCAAAAGAAATTGTTTTCAAGGCTCCGTATTTGTTTTTCAAATCGTATCTGTTTGTTGTGTTTAAAGAAAGGAAAATCCATTCAAGAGTTTTTGAATTAACTTGTAATTTAGTGAAAAAATTTTTCAATAAGCTTATTTATTTTGTGTTTTTGATGCCTAAAGCGTTAGCTAAAAGGGTGGTTAGTAAGATCCTTAGAGTTTTAGGGCTTCATGGGATTGTTAAAAAAATCTTAATCAAGCTTTTAAGAAAGGGCTAGAGTAAAGGGGTTAAAACCTTTCTTTAAATTAATTTGCTTTAAAAACAACATAAAAACCAAAAACAGAACCCTTTCAAGTTCGGTTTTTTTTTTTTTTGGATAAAATAGCCATTAAAAAAGGGTGTTTAATTTTTTATGACTTCATCTTCAAGCCATTCTTTTAAAGAACAAGATTTTCATATCCCTATCGCTTTTGCTTTTGATAAGAATTATCTCATTGCTGCGGGCGCGTGTCTTTATTCTTTGCTAGAAAGCATCGCTAAAGCCAATAAAAAAATCCGTTACACCCTACACGCTTTAGTGGTGGGCTTGAATGAAGAAGATAAAGCAAAGCTTAATCAAATCGCAGAGCCTTTTAAAGAATTTGCTGTTTTAGAAGTAAAAGATATTGAACCTTTTTTAGACACTATCCCTAACCCTTTTGATGAGGATTTCACCAAGCGTTTTTCTAAAATGGTGTTAGTGAAGTATTTTTTGGCGGATTTATTCCCAAAATATTCTAAAATGGTGTGGAGCGATGTGGATGTTATCTTTTGCAACGAATTTAGCACTGATTTCTTAAACATTAAAGAAAATGATGAGAATTATTTTTATGGGGTTTATGACAAAATATACCCGTATGAAGGCTTTTTTTATTGCAACTTAACTTACCAGCGAAAAAATCAATTTTGTAAAAAAATATTAGAAATCATACGCACGCAAAAAATAGATAAAGAACCGCAATTGACAGAATTTTGTCGTTCAAAGATCGCGCCATTAAAAATAGAGTATTGCATTTTCCCACACTATTATAGTCTTTCTGAAGAGCATTTAAAGGGCGTGGCCAATGCAATTTATCATAACACCATTAAACAAGCCCTAAGAGAACCTATCGTTATACAATATGACTCTCATCCTTATTTTCAAATCAAGCCTTGGACATATCCTTTTGGTTTAAAAGCGGATTTATGGCTGAACGCTTTGGCTAAAACCCCATTTATGAGCGATTGGTCTTATTTGATTACAGGGGGTGGGGAGATAGGTGGAGAAAAATGGCACCACTACCATAGCATTGCCGCTTATCATTACTACTTTCCTTTATGGAAAGCAGAAGAACAGATTGCCCATGACGCTTTTAAGATGTTTTTAAAACATTATTTTTTACACATTCATGAGATTCCTAAAAACGCAAGGCGAAGACTATTCAAATACTGCATTTCAATACCAATCAAGAGCCTTATTAGTAAAACCCTTAAAATCCTAGGACTCCATGCACTAGCCAAAAAAATCCTAATCCAACTCAAGCTCTTAAAAAAGAGCTAGAGTCAAAGCCTTTAATCAAACGATTTTTTCATGTCAATCACATAACGGAATTTCGCTTTCCCATGGGTTAGGTTATGATAAGCCGTGTCAATATCCTTGCCTAAAATCAAATCTATTTCAGGGTAAATATTGTGTTTGATAGAAAAATCCATCATTTCTTGGGTTTCTTTAATGCCCCCAATCAATGAGCCATAAACCTTGCGATTGCTTAAATAGATAAAATCAAAAACGCTAAGCGCTGGAGCGACTTCTACAGGCGGAAGTCCCACAAGAGCTAATTCGCCACTATAAGTTAAGAGCTTGAGGTAGTCTTTTAGATCATAATGGGTAGGAATGGTTGAAATGATAAAATCCAATTCTTCTTTGCATTGTTTAGGGTCCGTATAGAAATGTTTAACCCCCATATTTAAAGCGTCCTGCTTTTTGTGTTCGTTTCTTGCAAAAACGCTCACTTCAGCCCCCATAGCCACAGCGTATTTGACCGCCATGCTTCCTAGCCCGCCAAACCCAGCGACGCCCACTTTTGTGCCTTTAGTAACCTTAGAAAATTTTAAGGGCGAATAAGTGGTGATGCCCGCGCAAAGCAAGGGGGCTACTTTTTCTAAAGGAGCGTTTTTATCCACGCTAATCACATAGTTTTCATCTACGACAATATTATTAGAGTATCCGCCCATGTGGGGTTCATTATCATGGAAATAATCCAAACAATCATAAGTGAATACCACTTTGGCGCAAAATTGCTCTTGGTGTTCTTTACAGGGCTTACATGACTTGCATGAATTGACAAAACAGCCCACGCCCACCACATCGCCAACCTTAAATTTCTTAACTTCCTTACCCACTTCTTTGATGACCCCAGCAATTTCATGCCCAGGAACCATAGGATAAATGCCTTCTTTCCATTCGCTATAAGCGCTATGAATATCGCTATGGCAAATCCCTGCATAAAGAATATCAATCAGCACGTCTTTAGGGCCTACAGCATGGCGGCTAAAATCATGGGGCTTGAAATGCCCGTCTTTAGAAAAAATAGCAAAACCTTTAGATGGAACTCTCATAAAAACTCCTTGTTTGATTAAAATACCGCTATTGTATCGTTTTTATGGTTTGCTTATGTTTCTATAGGTTTAACTAATTTTATAGCTGTTGGTTATATGGTAGCGTTGTTTGGCATGCTCTAAACGCACCCCTTACGCTAATCGCTTTTATCTTAAGCGGCTACTATTTGCTAAATTTTATCATGCAGTAAATAATTCTCTAACGCAATGCCTGCCCCATCAAGTCCGGGAGTTTTTTTCATCACGACATGCACAGGGATAGAAGCGAGAAACGCTCCCATGCGCCCTTTCGTTTCAAAACGCGCTCTAAAGGGCGAAGTTTTAAAATAGTCAATGAATCGTGGGATAATCCCCCCACACAAATACACGCCTCCTCTAGCCCCCAAAGTGAGAGCCACATCAGCAGCGAGCGTGCCAAGCATGGAGCAAAAAGTATCTAGAGTCAATCGGCATATAGGGTAATCCCCATTCAAAGCGCGTTCGCTAATGATTTGTGGGGTCAATTCAGCCTTGCTTAACTTCGCCACTTTTTCTAAGCCTTTGCGTTTAGACAAGGCTTCATAAATCAACACTAGACCGCTCCCGCTCAAAAACCTTTCCGCGCTCACATGGTTGAATTTAGAGCGGGCGTATTGCCACACTAAAATTTCTAAATCATCAAAAGGGGCAAAGCTCACATGCCCTCCTTCACCGGGCAAGACTTTCAAAGAGCCATCGCTGTCTTGGATAAGAGTGCTTACCCCAAGCCCGGTTCCTGGCCCTAAAATCGCTTTAGGGGCGTTGATCTCGCACTTAATCCCGCCTATTTGAGCTAGATCGTTTTCTTGCATCGCGCTAATGGCATAGGCTTGCGCGACAAAATCATTGATGACAAGCAATTTTTTTAAATCCAAACATTGCCGTGTCGTTTCAATAGAAAAAGTCCAATGGTTGTTAGTCATTTGGACAAAATCCCCCATAATGGGCGTAGCCACAGCAAAAGAGCCATAAATAGGGTGCAGTTTAAGGCTTTCTTTGCATTTAGAAAGATAGAATCGCACCGCATCGCTCAAGCTTTCAAAATCTTCGCACCGCAAGACTTCAATGCATTCAATCTGTCGTGGGGCGACTTCCAAGCCAAAGCGCGCGTTCGTGCCGCCAATATCGGCTAAGAGTCTTGGGTAAGTTTCAGTTTTTGGCATAAAACACCTCCGTGGTAACTTTTTTAGAATGTAAAATCCGAGCGATCGGCAGAGAATAGGGAGCGTTTTCTTTTAAAGCTTTTTCTAAAACCTCCCTTTTTTCTACTCCGCTAATGCTTAAGAAAAGTTTTTCGCAATTTTCTAAGGCGTTAACAGACATGCTCAGGCGCTCATAAGGAGCGTTAGCGGGCTTAGTCAAAACGATATTTTCTTTTTCTTCGTTTAAAAAAGCGCTTGTTTCAGGAAAAAGGCTAGCCGTATGCCCGTCAGTCCCCATGCCCAAAATGGCTAAATGGGGCTGTTTGAAATGCTGGTTAGCAAAATGAAAAAGCGCGTTTGTATCGTTAGAAATCTTTTTGGGCAAAAGCGGAATAAAAGAAGCTTTTAAAGCGTTATTTTGCAACAAGTAGTCGTGTAATAATTTGGTGTTGCTATCATCATGATTTGTGTCTATAATGCGTTCATCTACCAGACTGATTAAACACTCATGCCATTTGAGATTTAAAACGCTTAATTTTTGCAACAAGCTAATGGGCGAACGGCCCCCAGAAAAAGCGATAGAAACTTGATGGTGCTTTTTTAAGGCGGTGTTAAAAAATTCTTTAAAACGCTCTGTTAAAGCCTTGTGGCAATCTTTTAAACTTTCAAATTCAAACAATTGATAACCCATGAAATCCCTTTCATTGATAGAGTGGTTTTAAAAATTCTGATTCGTTGAGATTATGGCTTTCATAGGAGTATAAGGGCGTGGCGTTATTCATAAAACCCTCTATGAGCGTGTCAATAAAAACCCATGACGCTTCTAATTCCAATTGGTGGGCGAAATTATTGTGGTTATTTTGTATCGCATCATAGAGCAATTTAGCGTAGGGCTGTAAAAATTCTTGTTTGTTATGGGTTTCTAAAATAAGGGGGTTTTGATTGTCTTTTAGGGTGAGGGTGATTTTATCTTGAGAGAGGAAAAATTCTAGCGTATTGATTGCATTAAAATGGATTTTCACGCTCGCTTGATTATGGGGCATTTTTTTAGCGTGCTTAAGATAGAAAGGCACGCCTTTAAATTTAGGCGTATCCAAAAAGGCTTTAATAGCGACAAAAGTTTCTGTCTGGCTCTCTTTATGGACCTTATTTTCATCTCTATAGCCTTGATATTGGGCCCGAATGACCTGTTTTTTAAAATCTTTAGGGGGTTGTAAGGTTTTTAAAACTTTGATTTTTTCTTTCCTCAAATCCTTTAAATCGTTGGGTAAATCTGTAGCGATAAGGGATAAAACTTGCAAGAGATGGTTTTGAACCATATCCCTTAAAGCCCCGATTTTATCGTAAAATTCGCCTCTTTCTTCCACCCCCAAAGTCTCATACACGCAGATTTCAACCGCGCTGATTTGATCCCATAAAATGTTTAAGATAGGGTTATTTAGGCGCAATTCAAGGATATTTTGAACGCCCTTTTTCCCTAAATAATGATCGATTCTAAAGATTTGTTCTTCTTTAAAAAAAGCGCTAATGCTTTGGAAAATTTCTTTACAAGTCTTTAAATCATGCCCTAAAGGCTTTTCTAAAATCAAGCGAGTGTTGGCGTGATTGAGCGCGTTTTTGGCCAAATTTTGAGCGGTCGTTGCAAAAAAACTAGGGGAGATAGAAAAGTAGAAGATCAAGGGCTTATTTTTTGTAGCGATTTTACTCAATTCCTCAAAGTCTTTAGGGTTATCCAAACGGATGCGCAAATAACTGATATGGGCTAAAAATTCCTTACCCTTTTCTCTTGAATGCAGTTGCGTTTTTTCACAAAGAAGCGTTAAAAACTCTTCATTGGATAGCTCCTTACGCCCCGATGCAATAATCTTAGAATCTTTTTTAAAACCATAATGGGTATAAATTTCATAGAGCGAAACAAAGAGCTTTCGCATGGCTAAATCCCCAGTCGCGCCAAAAAGAACCAAATCAAAATCTAACATCAATAACCCTTTTAGAGTGTTTTTAAGTTATTATTATATATTAAATCTTAATTGAAGGGGTGTTCATGCCTAAGCATTCTTTAGAACAAATCAAAGAAAAAATTACAGAGCGTAGCAAAAAAACCAGAGAACTTTATTTAGAAAATATCTTTAACCCTAAAAACCAGCCCAAGATTGAGAGCTTGGGTTGCGCGAATATTGCACATGTTACTGCGAGCATGCCAGAGCATTTAAAAATGCCTTTAGGTTCGCATAAAAGAAAGCATTTTGCGATTATCACGGCTTATAACGACATGCTGTCAGCCCACCAGCCTTTTAAAAATTACCCTGACTGGATTAAAAAAGAATTGCAAGAGCATAACGCTTATGCGAGCGTCGCTAGTGGGGTGCCAGCGATGTGTGATGGTATCACGCAGGGTTATGATGGCATGGAATTGAGCTTATTCAGTAGAGATGTGATCGCTTTAAGCACCGCCGTGGGGTTAAGCCATAATGTCTTTGACGGAGCGTTTTTTTTAGGCGTGTGCGATAAGATTGTGCCAGGCTTGCTCATAGGAGCGTTAAGCTTTGGGAATTTAGCGAGCGTGTTTGTGCCAAGCGGGCCTATGGTGAGTGGGATAGAAAATTATAAAAAAGCTAAAGCGCGCCAAGATTTTGCAATGGGAAAGATCAACAGAGAAGAGCTTTTAAAAGTGGAAATGCAAAGCTATCATGATGTGGGCACTTGCACTTTTTATGGCACGGCTAATTCTAACCAAATGATGATGGAGTTTATGGGGTTGCATGTGGCTAATTCTAGCTTTATCAACCCTAACAACCCCTTACGGAAGGTTTTAGTAGAAGAGAGCGCCAAAAGATTAGCGAGCGGGAAAGTTCTGCCTTTAGCCAAACTCATTGATGAAAAAAGCATTCTTAACGCTCTTATAGGCTTAATGGCAACCGGAGGTTCTACTAACCACACTTTGCATTTGATCGCTATCGCTAGATCTTGCGGGGTGATTCTCAATTGGGACGATTTTGACGCTGTTTCTAATCTCATACCCCTTTTAGCTAAAGTCTATCCTAACGGATCAGCGGATGTGAACGCTTTTGAAGCCTGTGGGGGCTTAGCGTTTGTGATCAAAGAATTATTAAAAGAGGGGCTTTTATTTGAAGACACTCATACCATTATGGATACCAAAACGCAAAAAGGCATGCAAAATTACACCAAAACCCCCTTTTTAGAAAACGACCAATTGGTGTATAAAGACGCTGTTAGTCATAGCCTGAATACGGATATTTTACGCCCTGTTAGCGAGCCTTTTGCCGCTAATGGGGGGCTTAAAATCTTAAAGGGTAATTTAGGGCGGGCCGTGATTAAAATCTCAGCCATTAAAGATGAGCATAGGAAAGTCAAGGCCAGAGCGATTGTTTTTAAAACCCAAAGCGAATTTTTGGAACGCTTTAAAAATAAAGAATTAGAAAGGGACTTTGTGGCGGTCTTGCCTTTCCAAGGGCCTAAATCTAACGGCATGCCAGAATTGCACAAACTCACCACGAATTTAGGGGCTTTGCAGGATATGGGCTATAAGGTTGCGCTGGTTACGGATGGGCGCATGAGCGGGGCGAGCGGGAAAGTGCCTAGCGCGATCCATTTAAGCCCTGAGGGAGCGTTAAACGGGGCGATCATTAAGATTAAAGATGGCGATTTGATAGAATTAGACGCTCCTAATAACGCTTTGAATGTGCTTGAAAAGGATTTTGAAGATAGAGGGATCAATCCCTTGTTTTTAGAAACCTTAGAAAATTTAGAAAAGCCGAGTTTTGGGTTGGGTAGGGAATTGTTTACGAGTTTGAGATTGAATGTCAATACGGCTGAAGAGGGCGGCATGAGTTTTGGCATAAAGGTATAAAAATATAAAGGAGATAAAATGCAAGATAAAATAATAGAGGTTTTACAAATTAGCCCCATTGTCCCTGTGGTGGTAATTGAGGATATAAAAGACGCTGTGCCTTTAGCGCAAAGCCTAATAGAGGGGGGTATTCCAATCATAGAAGTTACTTTGCGCTCCAGTTGCGCTTTAGAAGCCATAGAGCTTATCGCTAAGAATGTGCCAAAAATGCGCGTGGGTGCTGGCACGATACTAAATCCCACTCAATTAGAGCAAGCTCAAAATAGGGGGGCAGAGTTTTTGATTAGCCCGGGTCTTACGATAGAGCTTTTAGAACACGCAAAGAAAAAAGACATGCCCCTAATACCTGGGGTTTCTAGCAGTAGTGAAGTCATGCAAGCCTTAGAATTGGGCTATAGCACTTTGAAATTTTTCCCGGCAGAGTATTGCGGGGGCGTTAAGCTTTTAAACGCTTTTAATGGCCCTTTTAAAGGGGTGAAATTTTGCCCTACTGGGGGGATTAGCGCAGATAACATGCGTTCTTATTTAAATTTAGAAAATGTTTTGTGCGTGGGGGGGAGCTGGCTTACCCCTAAAGATTTGATTCAAAACAAAGAGTGGGATAAAATCACAGAAATTTGTAAGAGAGCGCTAACTTTAAGATAGCAAAAAGATCATGGCATTTTGTATTTGCTTAATAACACTATAATAAAATTTTTAATAAGGAGATACATCATGTTAGAAAATGTCAAAAAATCCCTTTTTAGGGTTTTGTGCTTGGGAGCGTTGTGTTTAGGGGGGCTAATGGCAGAGCAAGACCCTAAAGAGCTTGTGGGTTTGGGCGCAAAGAGTTACAAAGAGCAAGATTTCACTCAAGCTAAGAAATATTTTGAGAAAGCGTGCGATTTGAAAGAAAATAGCGGGTGTTTTAATTTAGGGGTGCTTTATTATCAAGGGCAAGGGGTGGAAAAGAACTTGAAAAAAGCCGCCTCCTTTTACGCTAAAGCTTGCGATTTGAATTACAGCAATGGGTGTCATTTGCTAGGGAATTTATATTACAGTGGGCAAGGCGTGTCCCAAAACACCAATAAAGCCTTACAATACTACTCTAAAGCGTGCGATTTGAAATACGCTGAAGGGTGCGCGAGCTTAGGGGGGATTTATCATGATGGTAAAATGGTAACTAGGGATTTTAAAAAAGCGGTGGAATATTTCACTAAAGCGTGCGATTTAAACGATGGCGATGGTTGCACGATATTAGGGAGCTTGTATGATGCAGGCAGAGGCACGCCTAAGGATTTGAAAAAGGCGCTCGCTTCGTATGATAAAGCTTGCGACTTAAAAGACAGCCCGGGGTGTTTTAACGCAGGGAATATGTATCATCATGGCGATGGCGTGGCGAAGAATTTTAAAGAGGCTCTCGATCGTTATTCTAAAGCATGCGAGATGCAAAACGGCGGAGGGTGTTTCAATTTAGGGGCTATGCAATACAATGGCGAAGGTGCAACAAGGAATGAAAAGCAAGCCATAGAAAACTTTAAAAAAGGCTGTAAATTGGGCGCTAAAGGGGCATGCGATATTCTCAAGCAGCTCAAAATCAAAGTTTAGTTTGAATAAGGCTTGATCAAGCGGCTTTAAAAAGCGGTCTTTTAGGGTGTTAGGGGGGATTTTAGGGGAGGATCATTTCCAAAATACTTCCTATTCTCTTAAGATGATGAGTTTAAACAACCAAAATCCCCTTTTTTTAAAACTTAAAGGGTTATTAAAGTTTAAATTTATTCTTAAAACCCCTTAAGGGTTTTTATGGGTGGGTAGGGGAGCGAAAGTTTGGCTTATGGGCATGATTTCTATGCGGTTGATATTGACATGCAAGGGTTGTTCATAAATCCATAGCACGATGTTAGCAATATCTTGTGGTTTGAGATAAATGGTGTTTTCATAGACAGATTGGGCTTTTATTTTATCGCCCTTAAAGCGCACCATGCTGAATTCGGTTTCGCCGCACAAACCGGGTTCAACATTACTCACTCTGATGTTAGTGCCAACCAAATCCGCTCGCAAATTTAAAGAAAATTGCTTCACAAACGCCTTGCTCGCTCCATAGACATTCCCGCCAGGATAGGAGTAAGTGCCAGCGATAGAGCCAAGATTGATGATAGTCCCTTGGTTATGCTCTATCATAGAGGGCAAGATCAAGCGGGTGAGATGCAACAACCCCTTAATATTTGTGTCTATCATGATTTCCCAGTCGTCTAACTCGCATTCATAAGCCTTGTTCAAGCCTAGCGCTAAGCCGGCGTTATTGATTAAAGCGTCAATGCGATCCGTCATGGAAAAAATAGTTTCTATCGCTCGCTTAGTTTCAAGCTTGTTTTGAAGATCAAAACACAAGGGAATGAAATGCTTAGGGTAAGCGAGTTGCAATTCTTGCAAATTCTCTTTTCGCCTCCCTGTGCCAAAAACCACATGGCTTTTTTGTAAAAACGCTTTAGCGATTTCTAACCCAAACCCTGAAGTCGCCCCACTAACTAAAATGTGCGCCATTTCTGTCCTTTAAAATTTTAAAAAAGCCCCTTAAGCCCTTTTTCAAGCTTTTCTTTGAGCTTATCATCTTTAAGCAAATGATCTAAACCTTTTTTAAGGGTGTCATTTTTTAAGATTTCTTTCAAGCCTTGTTGCAGGTTTTGTTGGATGGCTTTTTCGTTTAAAATGAGGGAAAATTTTGGCTGGTGCATGTTACCTTGAAGTTTCATTTTAAAAACGAATTTTAAAATTTCCGCATCCATGAGCATGTCCATTTGCTTGGTGTTTAAATCCAATAAGCCGTTATGGATTTTCAATTGGGTTTTGGGGCTTTTTAAGCTGAGACTAGAGAGCAGGCGTTGCTGGTTGATTTGGCTTACCAGATTGGCATCGTTATAAATTTCTTTAGTAATATCAAATTTAGAAATGGAGTAGAGAAAGTCGCTGAATGCATTTTTGAGGAATCTTGCGTTTTTGAGATTGGCTTTCAACACGCCTTGCTTAGAGATAAGGTCATAATCCAAGTTAACGTCTGCAATGGATTGGAAAAACTTGGGGTAATGGAATAAATCTAAGGCTTTTAAAGTGGAAATATTGGAAAAACGGGCTTTCAAATCTTTATTTAAAAGCGTGAAATCCAGTGCGCCGTCCAATAAATTTGAATGGCCGTTGACTTTTAAAAGTTTAGGGCTTTGCTCTATAGTGCCTTTTAAAGTCAAGCTCCCTTTTAAGGGGTGGTTGGTAATGTTTTGGAGTTTGGCTAGGTTGGGTATTTCTAAAGTGTAGGGGGCGTTGAGTTTTAAAACAGAGAAAAGATATTCGCTTTTTAGGGCCGTGAAATTAACTAAAGGGCTAGTTAGGGTGGTATCGCTGATGGCTTTGTCCTCTTTAAAGTCGCTTGAGTGCGAGAGGCTGAAGATAAGCGTGTCTTTAAGGTTTAAATGAAACATTTGATTGATTAGGGCGTTATTGATTAAAGCGTTATTGGCTGTTAGAATCAAATGCCCTTCTAAAGGCTTTAGAGAGCTAAAATCCGCTTGTAAGGACACTTTTGCGTTCGCATAAGCAGGGCGATTGATTAAATAAAGCAAATCTTCTAAATGGGCGTCTTTTGCGTTCAAGCTTAAGCGAGAAAGCTTGAAATCGTCTAAAAGGGCGTTGTAGGCAGTGTGGGATTGAGCCACATTAGAGACGCCTTGAATCATAAGGGCTTTTCTATGCCCTTTGATATTCCCAGAAGTAATAATAGCCCCTCTTAAAGGGTAGGGTATCCATTCTTTGAAAGAGCGTAAATCTTTAATATCTATATGATAATTCAAATCCACGCTTTGCTTTAAAAGTGAAAAATCCCCCTTAAGAATGAGCGTGGAATCATCGTTGGCTTGAGCTTTAAAATCCAAAGAGTTGAATCTTAATTTAAAGGTTTTAACGCTCAAGTAGCGCTCGTTCGGGTTGATTTTTTTCTCTATATACGAAGCGATGATTTTATTCCCCCATTCTGTAAAAAGGGTAAGATAGGTTGTTAAAAGGCCGATTAAAAGAAGCGCAAGTATGGTATAAAGAAGTTTTTTCATGTTTGTTTGTCCTTGAAGCAAATTGAATAGAATATATTAGCTTGTTTTGTAAGGGTTTCTAACATTTTTTATAAAGCCTTGATGAGCGGTAATAAGAATTTTTATAACCAAAAATCTCAATCCAATTTAATCTTCCATCAAGGAGCTTTGAGTTAAAAGACTTGCGGCGTTAAACAAAGACGATCCAATCGTTTAGGATTTCTCAACCAAGACACGACTGATAAAAAGAAAAAATTTAAGGAGAAAACAATGGTGGAGAATAGCGGGATCGAACCGCTGACCTCCTGCGTGCAAAGCAGGCGCTCTCCCAGCTGAGCTAATTCCCCAAAGGTTGTAAAAAATGGTGGGCTTAGGAGGAGTTGAACCTCCGACCTCACCCTTATCAGGGGTGCGCTCTAACCACCTGAGCTATAAGCCCTTTAAAGCCAATAAAGACGAAATTATAGGTTAAACTTTCTTAAAAAATCCTTAAATGATAAATGGGATTAAAATGTTATAATACTCATTATTTTTTCATTTCAAAAGGGGTTTTTATGGCATTATTATTCACAGGGGCGTGTGGGTATATAGGCTCGCATACCGCAAGGGCGTTTTTAGAAAAAACCAAAGAAAACATCATTATTGTAGATGACTTAAGCACCGGTTTTTTAGAGCATATCAAAGCGTTAGAGCGTTACTACCCTAATAGGATTGTGTTTATTCAAGCGAATTTGAATGAAACCCACAAATTAGACGCCTTTTTGAATAGGCAACAGCTAAAAGACTCTATTGAAGCTATTTTGCATTTTGGGGCTAAAATCTCAGTAGAAGAATCCACGCGCTTGCCTTTAGAATACTACACCAACAACACGCTCAACACTTTAGAGCTTGTCAAACTTTGTTTAAAACATGCAATCAAGCGTTTTATTTTTTCTTCCACGGCCGTGGTTTATGGCGAGTCTAGTTCAAGCTTGAACGAAGAAAGCCCCTTAAACCCCATTAATCCTTATGGAGCGTCTAAAATGATGAGCGAAAGAATCTTGTTAGACACTTCTAAAATAGCGGATTTTAAATGCGTTATTTTACGCTATTTCAATGTGGCTGGGGCATGCATGCATAATGATTATACCACCCCTTACACGCTAGGACAGCGCACGCTCAACGCCACGCATTTGATCAAAATTGCATGCGAATGCGCTGTGGGGAAAAGGAAAAAAATGGGGATTTTTGGCACTAACTACCCCACTAGAGATGGCACTTGCATTAGGGATTATATCCATGTAGATGATTTGGCTAACGCGCATTTAGCGAGCTATCAAACCCTTTTAGAAAAAAATAAGAGCGAGATTTATAATGTCGGCTACAATCAAGGCCATAGCGTGAAAGAAGTGATAGAAAAGGTTAAAGAAATCTCAAACAACGATTTTTTAGTGGAAATTTTAGACAAGCGACAGGGCGATCCAGCAAGCCTTATTGCCAATAACGCTAAAATCTTACAAAACACCCCTTTCAAACCCCTTTATAACAACCTAGACACCATTATCAAAAGCGCTCTAGATTGGGAAGAACACCTTTTAAGATTTCAATAATACACCCTGTGCAAATACAAACCATTAGCCATTATGGGCGTTCTTATAGTGGCTTTGAGGTTGTGGATTTGCATTTCAATTTCAGCGAGCGTGATCTTTTCTAAGGAGTATTGAACGCATGCTTGAATGATCAAACGCACGCTAGAGCGTAAAAACGCATCGCCAATGATTTTAAACACCACGCACTCATGCCCTATGATAAAGGTTTTATAAGCAAAAGCGTTAAAAATAGCGCGTTTAGGATTGGTTGTCGCTCCACCTTTTTTCTTAAACATGGAAAAATCATGCTTGCCTGTGAATTGCTTTAAAGCGGTGTTTAACGCATCTAGCGAACCATAATCCCCACAAGCGATATAAGGCGCTAAAAAAGGCGTTTTTAAATTCTTTGTTAAAAGGTAACGATACGCTCTTTTTTGAGCATCAAAACGCGCATGGAAGTTTTTTTCTTCTAGTTTTTTTAAGACAATATGCGGGGCGAGTTTGGGGGCTAGATAATAAAATAATTTATCAGCATTCCAGTGTTTTGGAGCGTGAAAAGACAGCACTTGGTTGTTGGCATGCACGCCTTTATCCGTGCGCCCGGCCGCAACCACAACGCTTTTAATCCCTAGCGCATTTAAAGCGCCCTCTATTTTATCCTGAACGCCGAGTTTGTTAGGCTGTTTGGCATAGCCTAAAAAATACGCCCCATCATAAGCGATAGTAGCCTTAAAACAACGCATTCAATAACGCTTTAAAATGAATTTTCTAAACAACAAATAAGAGCCAAACGCCCAAATAAAGGGGAAGAAAAAGGTCATCAAAAACAAATCCGTAGAAATCACATGCACCATTAAAAAATAAACCCCAACCGCTCCAAGGACATAAAAATAACTCCAATTCGTTTTGAATCGCGGGTTGGCGATGCCAAATAGGGGGATCAAAAACACGCTCGCTAAAGGGAATAAGGAAACTAAAATCGCTTGAGAAAAACGGCGCTTTTGATTTTTATTAGCGTTTTTACCAAAGGCTTTTTTCCAATAACCTAAATAATCCGTGCCTTGCAAATAAGCCGCATCATTAGAATTGAAAGACTTGAGCTTGTTGCGCAAATGCAATTCTTCAAAATCAACTTTACGCATTTTATCGCCTTGAGTGAAATACGCATGCCCTTTGTATAAATTCAATTCAAACACGCCGTTTTGATTGTTGATATTGCCTTTTTGGGCTAGAATGAAGCTTTCTTGAGAAAGGCTTTTATTGGAAAAAAGCACTAAATTATCATAGGAATTGTTTTCAGCCTTATCCACATACACGAGCCAATCGCCTAATTTTTGCCCGAATTCACCGGCTCTGATGTTAATATCAATCTTGTCTTTTTTTTGACGCAAAAACCCGTAATAAGCGCTCTTAGAAGTGGGGATTAAAATGAGCGAAAACACTAATAAAATCGCGCTCACTAATAAGCTTAAAGGCACAAACGCTTTAGTCATTGTTTTAGGCGAAACCCCTAAAGAGAAAAACACTAACAATTCATGGTCATAGCTAAGCCTTGAAAGCCCTAAAGCGCAAGCCGCAAAAAAAGTGATCGGTAAAATAAAAAAAATGGTTCCAGGCAAGGAATACAAAAAGAGTTGCACTAGATCTAAAAAGCTCACTTTAATCACGAGCGTTACGCTTGCAATACTGATTAATAGCACGATAGAGGAGATAAAAAACAGCACTAAAAAGAAAGAGAAAAAGACCTGCGAAACCGCCATGAAAAGATAGTGTTTAATCATGCTTTAATCTTTATTGCACCCCATCTACAACAGGCACAAACGAGCATTTTTCTAACACTTTTTGGACGCGCAAGGCGTTATTTTGCTTCACAAAGCGTTTGATGACTTGCTCGTTGTTTTCTTGAATGGGCGCGACTAATATCCCGCCTTCTTCAAGCTGATCAATCAGCGCTTGAGGGATATTTTTAGCACAAGCAGAGAATAAAATCCTATCATAGGGGGCGTATTGATCCCAGCCCTTATTCCCATCAGCGAATTTAACATGAATGTTGTCTAAACCGAGAGTTTTAAGGCGCAAACGCGCTTCTATATACAGGCTTTCAATCCTTTCAATGCTAAAAACGCGCCTGAAAATTTGAGACAAAACCGCCGCTTGATAGCCGCTCCCGCAGCCAATTTCTAGCACGCTATCCACATGATCAATTTCTAAATATTGCGTCATTTTGGCCACGGTCAGGGGCGAAGAAATGTATTGTTGCGCTTGCATAGAAAGCGCGTTTAAAGTGTAGGCAAAATGCTTGAAGGGGGCTGGCACAAAAACTTCTCTTTCAATGCTCTCCATAGCCTTTCTCACTTTGGGGTGCAAATTGAAACGCTTATGGATTTCTTCACACATCAAATGGTTTTTAATACTATTCAAACAAGCCCCTTAAAAATCATCAAAACTCACGCTCCCTTTAGCGTAATTACTCACCCTAGCTTCAAAGAAATTAGAGCGTTGCTCATTGAAACTTGAAAAGCTCTCTACCCATTTAATGGGGTGTTGGACGCCATAAACTTTAGCGATACCCACCTTACTCAAACGGCTATCCGCTAAAAACTGGATGTATTGCTCAATCAAGCTGGAAGTGAGCCCTAAAATCTTGCCTTGCGTGATATAATCCCCCCACAAAGCTTCAATTTCTACCGCTTTTTTAAACATTCCTATGACTTCATTAATCAATTGCGGCGTGAAGAGATCCGCTCTTTCATTCCTTAAAGCGTTGATCATGTTTTGGAATAAAATCAAATGCGTTACCTCATCTCTTTGGATAAAACGAATCATTTGCGCTGATCCTAGCATTTTACCGCTCCTAGCCAAAGTGTAAAAATAGCTAAACCCGCTATAAAAATAAATCCCCTCTAAAATCTGGTTCGCAAAAAGCGCTTTGAGAATGTTTTCTTCTGTGGGGTTTTTGGCTAATTCCATATACACTTGCGCGATATAGTCATTCTTGCTTTTTAATTGCATATCGTTACGCCACATGTCATAAATCTCTTCAGTATTCGCGCTAATGCTTTCTACCATCACCGCATACGCATGGCTGTGTAAGGCTTCTTCATAAGCTTGACGCACCAAACACAAATTGATTTCGGGGCTGGTGATGAAGGGATTGATATTGTCAATTAAATTATTCGTTTGCAAGCTGTCCATAAAAATGAGTTGCGCTAAAGCTCTGTCATAGCCGATCTTTTCTTCTGCACTCAATTTCAAATAATCCCTTTTGTCATCATTCATGCTCACTTCTTCAGCAAACCAAGTGTTAGCGAGCATCGTTTTCCACAAATGATCCGCCCATTGATACTTGATCTTATTCAAATCAAACATGCTTGTAGGATTACCCCCAAAAATCTTTCTTTCATTCACACTTTCTGTAGAATTGGGGTTGTAAATTTTCTTGCGTGAAACTTCCATTTTGTTCCTTAATTTCCTTAAAACTATCTCAATGATATAGTCTTGTTAGAATACCTTAAAAGAATTTAAAACCCCCTAAAAGCCAGAAAAAACTCCAAATTTTAAAAAACTTCAATTTTTCAGTATTTTTAAAGGATTAAACAGCTAAAATACTGCTTCTTTATTTTCTACTTCTTAATGCATGCGATGGCGTGCGGTGTGCGGAAGTGGCGAAATTGGTAGACGCACTAGACTTAGGATCTAGCGCCGCAAGGCATGAAGGTTCGATTCCTTTCTTCCGCACCATTCTTAATGATTAAAATTTGAAGCCCTATAAATGAAACTCATTCTATCTTAAGATTCTCAAAAGTTTTTAAAACGCCATGAGCGATGTTTTGAACGCTCTCTAAATTTAAATTCGCATGACAAGGCAAGGAAATTTCAGCGTTATAAAAATCTTCTGCGCTTTTTAATGGGGCTGTATTGAAGAGCTGTTGGTACAATTGGTATTGGTAAATGGGCTTGTAATGCACTTGGGCTAAAATGCCACGCTTGTGCAAATTTTCTAAAATGAGTTTTTTGCATGCAAAAAATTTTTGGTGCATTAAAATAGGGTAAAGGTGGTTAGAGCTTTTATCTTTTAACAAGGGGTGTAAAGGGGTGAAATAAGGGTTATCTTTAAAAATCCTGTCATAGGTTAGAGCGGCTTCTTCTCTTTTTTGCATTAAAAAGGGGGCTTTTTTAAGCTGGCTCAAACCCAAAGCGCTTTGGATTTCATTCAAGCGGAAGTTATGCCCTATGCTTTTGACTTCGCCTTCAAAAAAATCTTTTTTGAGCATGCCATGAGAGCGAAACAATTTCATTTTTTCATACAATTCGCTATTATTAGTAACGACCGCTCCCCCTTCAGCCGTAGTGATAGGCTTAATGGCATGGAAACTAAACACGCTCGCTAACGCAAAGCCTCCTACTTTTTTGTTTTGATACTCGCTCCCTAAAGCATGCGAGCTGTCAGAAAGAAAACTCAAAGAATGTTTTTTGCAAAGCTTTTGAATGCTTCCTACTTCCACGCTTTTACCGGCATAATCCACGCTCACTATGGCTTTGGTTTTTTTAGTAATGAGCTTTTCTAGGGCTAATTCATCTATATTGCCATCGTTTTTGACTTCAGCAAATACGGGTTTGTAACTGCTTTCTAAAAGCATGTTAGCCGTCGCTACAAAGCTTATAGGGGTGGTGATTATTTCATTACAATCAGCGTCAAAATCGCTAAAATTCCTATAGAGCGTTAAAAGGGCTGAAGTCGCGCTGTTAAACACTAACGCATGCTTAACGCCCAGAAACTCGCACAAAGCTTCTTCAAACAAAAGAGAGCGTTTGCCTTGCGTGAGCTGTTTGGAATTTAAAACCTCTAAAACAGCCTTTTTATCTTCTTCGTCTAAACAAGGCTCGCTATAAGCAAACTCTTTCAAGCGAGCAAGTCTTGCAAGCGAGATGGGGTGATCTTGCTTGTGTCATGGACATCTTGGAATTTTTGAGCGTTCAGTCTTGTTTTATCTAAGGTGTTGTATTCCTTGTTTAAATGATTCGTTTCAGCGAGCTGTTTTTTCCACTGGTGCAAAGAGTTTTGAATGTTTTCTTTCTCACTTTCTAATGATTTTGAAAATTTTTCCAAAGCCTTCGTGTCGTCAATGTCAATATTGCCAGGGAGTTTCAAACTATCATTGCCTGATTTTTGGTTGAAAGAATCAATCGCTTTGTCCAAACGGCTTTTAAAATGCTCAAAATCGCTTCGATCTTTTTCATTATTGTGAGCGTAAGCTTTAGAAATCCCCACCAATTCTTTAGCGTCTTTATCCATGCCTTTTAAGCTTTTAAGGCGACTTTCTAAATCCCCTATGGCTAGGTTATCATGCTTAGCTTGTTTGGCTAATTTGATTTTTTCATCATTCTCTGAAAGATTTTGAATTTCCTTATTTTCTTCTTTTCTTGTGCGCGAACCAACCCTGTGGTAATCCCTTACCATCAAAGACGGGTTATAATTATTTGAAATCTTAGACATCTTATCCTCCACTTCATTGGACTTTCTTAAAGACAAGATAAGCAAACTCTATTCCTAAAAACATTTTATTCCACCCAATTCTATCTAAAAATATTAATCTAACCCTAAAACCCTTTTTAACTCTTTGATGAGGTTTGTAATTTCTTTCAATTCTTTAATATTGAGAGTGAGTTTATAATTGACTTGATTATCAGGATTCATTGGCACTAGTTGCTTTTTAAACTCATTTTGTTTCATAAAGTATTTTCTTTCTTTATGAATGTAATGGATTCCATCTTTTTTAAAAATTCTATAAAGCAATTTGTCTTCGCACACTCCTAAGCAAACCAAAAAATCATAGTTGTATCGTGGGTTTATACCATTGAACTAAAAAAGTGTTGTTAGTTCTGCCTTTTTGTGCTGTTTTAACTTCAAAGGATACACCGCTTTTTGTCATAATATCGTATTCATCATGAATAATGCCATCATTGATCACTTCATCTATAGCGTTAAGCACATTTTTTAAAAACTCTTCGCCAATCTGCCCTATAGCGTTGGCTTCAAAATCTCTAATTTTTGAAAAAATAGCGTTGTAGTCTTGCCCTAAATTCAATTCTTTATGTTTTTTTTCAATAATTTTCAAAAAAGTTTGTTCTAAGTCCATCAATTATCCTTTAAGCTATCCAAATGATCATATAAGGCTTGAAAAATATGACTTTTTCCTAAATGATAGCAAGAATTAGTCGCTAAACTTGCGTATTTTGTCCAATCAATTTCTTGGAATAGTTTTTTTAATTTAGCGTTTAAAGCCTTGTTAGTGCTAGTAAATACCACAGCAATACCAGATTGATACTTAACTTCCTCAAAGTTCTCTACAATTTGTGTGCTTTTATAAAAAGTTGATGAAATGTAAAAAGACGCTTTTTGATTAAAAATCCACTCTTTACCGCATTCTCTGTTTTTAGCTAATGAAACCGTGAAAACCTTGATATACTCGCCAAAGGGTTCTTTATGGCGATTCTTATACCAAGAAAATTCACTTTTTTTGTTTTGATACTTCTTGCTCCAAATTTGGAACACGCAATGCACATCCACTTCTTTATTTTTAAAATCTATAAACGCATTTTTTTCTAAGCGTTCGCTATAAAGCAGATTCAAACCTTTCACACGATATTTAATAGAGCCTTTTCCTTGACTTTCAAAGAACATGGGTAGGATAAAACACACAAAATCACAACTTTTAGCATGGTTGATAAATTCTAACGCCATAACCCCACGATGCCCAAAAGGAGGGTTGCCCAAGCAAATCACTTTTTGATGCGTAGGCAGTTTATAATTTAAACCACCCAAGCAGAAATCCCAAATATCTTTAGTGTTTGGGATGAATGCTTTAGTTCCGCTAGGAACTATAAAAACCTTAAGTAAAACTAACCTTGATTTTCTATATACGCCTTGATCGTTTCAGGGTTAGCCTCACCGATAGAGCAAGCAAAAAATCCATCAGTCCAAAAAGTTTTTTCTTTCCAAAAGTGTTTTTGCAATAAGGGGATAAATCTTTTATCGCGCCAAACTCTATAAGTAGTGATTTGTTTGATTTTAGCAATAATGGAACTAATAGACATTCTAGGGATATATTGAACCATTAAGTGCAAATGATCTATATCGCTTTCCATCGCAATGATAATGAGATTGCTTTGGGTGGCTATCTCATCTATAACAGACTTAATAAAGTTATTCAAATCCCCTTGCAATAACTTTTTTCTGTATTTACACACTAAAATCAAATGGGCTTTTAGATTATGCTTACTTCTGTTGGTTGGAATATACCCCCTTAATGGATAATGGTTTTTCCTCATTCCTCTATCCTTATTCATTATTTATAAAAACATTGTATAATAATACAAGATAAAGATAAGGAGTTATTTTTGCTTAACGCTATCAAGTTTAGAATTTATCCTAACGCCCAACAAAAAGAATTGATTTCTAAACATTTTGGCTGTTCTAGAGTCGTGTATAACTACTTTTTAGATTACCGGCAAAAGCAATACGCAAAAGGCATTAAAGAAACTTACTTCACCATGCAAAAAGTCTTAACCCAAATCAAGCGGCAAGAAAAATACCATTATCTCAATGAATGCAATTCTCAAAGCTTGCAAATGGCGTTAAGACAGCTGGTGAGCGCTTATGATAATTTCTTCAGTAAAAGAGCGAGATACCCTAAATTCAAATCCAAGAAAAACGCTAAACAATCTTTTGCAATCCCTCAAAACATAGAAATCAAAACAGAAACTCAAACCATCGCTCTCCCTAAATTCAAAGAGGGCATTAAGGCTAAATTACACAGAGACTTGCCTAAAGATAGCGTTATCAAACAGGCTTTTATTTCTTGCATAGCGGATCAATATTTTTGTTCTCTATCCTATGAAACTAAAGAGCCTATCCCTAACCCCACCATTATCAAAAAAGCGGTAGGTTTAGACATGGGCTTAAGAACGCTCATTGTTACAAGCGATAAAATAGAATACCCACACATTCGCTTTTATCAAAAATTAGAAAAGAAACTCACTAAAGCGCAAAGGAGGTTAAGTAAAAAAGTAAAAGGTTCCAACAACAGGAAAAAACAAGCTAAAAAGGTATCCAGATTGCATTTAGCTTGTTCAAACACTAGAGATGACTACTTGCATAAAATCAGTAATGAGATAACCAATCAATACGATTTGATAGGAGTAGAAACTTTGAATATTAAAGCTCTTATGAAAACCTATCATTCTAAAAGCCTTGCTAATGCGAGTTGGGGGAAATTCCTTACTATGTTGGAATACAAAGCCCAAAGAAAAGGCAAAACCCTATTAGGCATAGACAGATTTTTCCCTAGCTCTCAATTATGTTCTTATTGTGGGGTCAATACAGGCAAAAAACATGAAAGCATCACTAAATTCACTTGTCCTCATTGTAAAACCACACACCACAGAGATTATAATGCGAGCGTCAATATCAGAAACTACGCTTTAGGCATGCTAGATGATAGGCATAAAGTAAAGACAGATAAAGCTAGGGTAGGGATTATCCGAAGCGATTACACTCATCACACTAATGAGTGTGTCAAAGCTTGTGGAGCTTCCTCTAACGGGGTTAGTTCTAAATATGGAAACATATTGGATCTAGCTAGTTATGGAGCTATGAAGCAAGAAAAAGCCCAATCGCTTTAGCGGTTGGGTAATTCACAAAATCGCATGGAATAAATCCATCTCTTTTGGGTTCAATGTCTATACCAATGCGCCTATTTTTAGGAAACAAGTCATAAAACACCCCATCGCCTGCACTTGGCTCTAAAAAAATAAAGCCATCTGGATTTTCGTATTTTTTAATCACTTCACAAGCTTTTTGAAAGCACTTTAAAGCCACACTAGGCTTAGTGAAATACTGATCTAGGACATTGCTAGAATTTTCTTTCATCTCATTGCCATTGACATAGCGTTTAGGGGTAATTTCTTTAAACAAGGTTTGCATGAAAAAACTTTACTATAAAATCATAAAATTTAATGCTGATTTTTTCTGATCGTTTAAAATCCTTAAATCATGCTTAAGAAAATCCTTAAAACTTAAAAATTTTCTTCTAAATACTTCGTGTGGATTTTTGCTTGCCTGAAATCCGCATTTTCAAGCATTTCAAAACAGAAAGACTTCAGCCTCCATACCAATTTCTAGGTAAGATTAGCGTAGGATTTTCAACCACATTATCTGCATCTAAAGGATGCGGAAATTCTGTGCAATACCCTAAGATATTTTTTACTCTATTTTTCCTAATAAAAGTGCATTCTACCACTTCAATGATTTCTAAACTATTATAATTAAAAATAGGACAACAATTATTTGGGTGCAAATGCACACAATAATGCGTTTTTAAAATCTTATTTAAAGCGCTTTGAACCATTTCAAAATAGTTGTTATCCCACAAATATTTCAGCCGATGGATTTCTAAAGCAATGATTCTGAAACGATTCAATAGCGTATCGCTCGCACTGATGAGGGCGAGATATTCACCCCCTTCAATATCCATTTGCAACGTTAAATCCCCTTCGCCCACTTGAGAATTATTGACCCATGTGTCTAGCGTAATAAAATCTTCGTCATTAGTGCAACCGATGAATTTTTTAATAAAGGAGTAGTTTTCTTTAGGGATATTCAGTATCGGTTCATTGACCGATTTGTCTGCCATATATATATATATATATCGTTAGGATTTGCAAGTTTGCATTGACGATAAAAATCTTCTTCAAACGCACTTTCATTACCCACACCTGGAGAAAAGAGTGCTTTAATCCCCTTAAAATCATTAGGAACCAAATAACCTCCATCATATTTTGCCCCCAAACGCACTAATTCATGTTCTGTCTTAATGGGATGTAAACTTTTAATAAAACTTTCTATCTTTTCTTTAGGGGTTTCAACAAACAATTCATTGATAGACATTACCCTTTCGGCTCGCCAAAGAATGGAATTAACCTGATTGACTATAGAGTTGATTTGCTCTTTAAACGATCTTAGAGTTTCAGTATTAGAACGAACTTGCTCTTTAATCGCTCCCAAGTTTTCAACATGATGATACGCGTTTAAAACCCTATTAGGCAATAAACCTTTAAGAACCCTTTTAATCACTTGCTTCATTAAAATCTCCTTGTAATTAAGTTTAAAAATTTTCTTCTAAATACTTCGTGTGGATTTTTGCTTGCCTGAAATCCGCATTTTCAAGCATTTCAAGGTGGAAAGGAATGGTCGTTTTAATGCCTTCTACTTTAAATTCCTTTAAAGCCCTTTTCATCTTAGCGATCGCTCTTTCTCTGTTTTCACCCCACACAATGAGCTTGCCAATCATAGAATCATAGTGCGTAGGCACGACATAATGGGCATGCGCATGCGAATCAAGGCGCACATTCACCCCACCAGGGGCGATCCATTCGGTGATTTTGCCCGGGCTTGGGTAGAATTTTTTAGGATCTTCTGCAGTGATTCTACATTCTATCGCATGCCCTTTAAGAGAAAAGCTTTCTTGCTTGGGCAATTCTTCGCCTTGAGCGATTTTAATCATCCATTCAATGAGATTTAACCCGCTCACCATTTCGCTAATGGTGTGTTCCACTTGCAAACGAGTGTTCATCTCCATGAAATAAAAATCTTTCATGTTGGAATCGAGCAAAAATTCAAAAGTCCCAGCCCCCACATAGCCGATATATTTAGCGGCCTTGATCGCTGTTTCTAGCAAACGCTTACGAACGCCCTCTTCTAAAACCACTGCCGGGGTTTCTTCAATGAGCTTTTGCTGGCGTCTTTGCACCGAGCAATCCCTTTCGCCCACATGAATGACATTGCCGTGCTTATCGGCTAAAATCTGGACTTCAATGTGCTTAGGCTTGTTGATGAATTTTTCTAAATACACGCTCCCATCGCCAAACGCGCTCAAAGCTTCCGTTTCGGCGGCTAAATAAAGGTTTTTAAGCTTGGATTTATCTTCTACGACGCGCATGCCTCTCCCTCCCCCACCAGCGGCCGCTTTAATGATGACAGGGTAGCCGATTTTATCAGCGATTTCTTCAGCTTCTTGATAGCTTTTAAGCAACCCATCACTGCCCTCAATCACAGGCATGCCGGCTTCTTTCATCACGCTTTTGGCTTTGGATTTGTCGCTCATTAAAGCCATGACCTTCGCGCTTGGGCCAATAAATTCTAAAGAATGGTGCGAGCAAATCTCTACAAAGTTTTGATTCTCGCTCAAAAACCCATACCCAGGGAAAATCGCATCCGCTTCAAACAATTCCGCCGCGCTAATGATTGCAGGGATATTCAAGTAACTCTCGCTGGATTTGGCCCCCCCTATACACACTTTTGCGCTAGCCGTATTAAGATAGTGGGCGTCCTTGTCAGCGATAGAATAAATGGCTATGGATTCTTTACCCATTTCTTGAATGGTTTGGATCGCTCTTAAAGCGATCTCGCCTCTATTAGCGATCAAAATGCGTGAAAGCTCTTTTTTTTCTACCTTTTTATTTTCTTTATTCACTTTATTCATGGATTTTAAAGCTTTTCAACTTTGATGAGTTTCGTGCCGTATTCTACCGGTTGAGCGTCTCCCACTTCAACAGAAACCACCTTGCAAGGGTATTCCACTTCAATTTCATTCATGATTTTCATCGCTTCTACAATGCCCACGATTTGCCCTTTTTTAAGCGTATCGCCCGCTTTGACATAAGGCTCAGCCCCAGGCGAGGGCGCATGATAAAAAGTGCCTACCATAGGCGAAAGCACGAAATCTTCTTTTTTATCCACAATAGGGGTGCATACCATAGGCACAGGGGCTTGAGTGCTTGGCATGCTCGCTTCTACCATGATGGGGGCTTGGATGGAGGCTTGAGAATGAGCGGGATTTAGTGCATTTTTTTTCGCATAAGCGGATTCTTTATCCAAAACCAACTCAAAATGCTCATGCTTTAATTTCAAATGCCCCAAATCAGAAGCTTTAAATTCTTTGATCAACTCTTCAATTTCAGAAAGGTTCATAACGATTTATTCCTTATATTGTTTTAAAATATGCCACAAAACATAATCTTACTAAGCGTTTTTAGCAAAAAATTATTGTTATAATAACATAATTATTAACAAACTTTAAAGGCTTTGTGCGTATGGGATTGAAAGCGGATTCTTGGATTAAAAAAATGAGTTTAGAGCATGGCATGATTAGCCCTTTTTGCGAAAAGCAAGTCGGTAAGAATGTGATCAGCTATGGTTTGAGCAGTTACGGGTATGATATTAGAGTGGGGAGTGAGTTCATGCTCTTTGATAACAAAAACGCTTTAATTGACCCTAAAAACTTTGACCCTAACAACGCGACTAAAATTGATGCGAGTAAAGAAGGGTATTTTATCTTGCCCGCTAACGCGTTCGCCCTAGCTCATACGATAGAGTATTTTAAAATGCCTAAAGACACCTTAGCGATTTGTTTAGGCAAAAGCACTTACGCCAGGTGTGGGATCATTGTGAATGTTACGCCTTTTGAGCCAGAATTTGAAGGCTATATCACGATTGAAATTTCTAACACCACCAACTTACCGGCTAAAGTCTATGCCAATGAGGGGATCGCGCAAGTGGTGTTTTTACAAGGCGATGAAATGTGCGAGCAAAGCTATAAAGACAGAGGCGGTAAGTATCAAGGGCAAGTGGGCATCACTTTGCCTAAAATTTTAAAGTGATTTTGAAGAAAGATAAAAACACTTATCCTTGTGAGCGTTGTTTATTTTTTAATACAAACAATACCGCAGTTTCTCAAAAATATATTATAATACGAAAGTTCAGTTTGATTGAGTTACACACTCTTTGAGAACAAAACGCTAAATTATTTAGGAAATTACCATGCTAAGATTCGTTAGTAAAACGATTTGCTTGTCTTTAATCGGCTTGTTCAACCCTTTAGAAGCCTTTCAAAAACACCAAAAAGACGGCTTTTTTATAGAAGCCGGGTTTGAAACCGGGTTATTAGAAGGCGTGCAAAATAAAGAGCAAACCATAACCACCCAAAAAATCCAAAAAAACCCCCTAACCCACCCACAAACTAAAGAACAGCCTAAAGAACAAAACAAAAGCGATACAGCCACCCCACAAAGTGCTTACGGAAAATACTACATACCCCAAAGCACCATTTTAAAAAACGCAACGGCTTTATTCACCACGGATAATATAGAAAAAAATGGCTTAACTTTTTATTCTCAAAACCCTGTGTATGCGAATATGGTTAATGGGAGCGTAACCATACAAAACTTTCTGCCCTACAATTTAAACAATATTGAGCTGAGCTATACAGACGCTCAAGGCAAGGTAGTCAATTTAGGCGTGATAGAAACTATCCCTAAAGATTCTCAAATCATTCTGCCTGCAAGCTTGTTTAATGATTCAGAATTTGAACAAGCTGATAGCTTTAATTACCAACAACTTCAAGCTACTGCCACACAATTTTCTGATGCTAACACGCAAAGTTTGTTTGAAAAGCTCAGCCAAATCACGACCAATGTAACGATGAGTTATGAAAACGCCGATACCAACAATTTTAAAGGTAATTGCAATGATTGTGTGTCAGATTTCACCCCACAAACCGCAGAAGAATTGACCAATTTAATGCTAGATATGATTGCGGTGTTTGACTCTAAATCGTGGGAAGAAGCCATTTTAAACGCTCCTTTCCAATTTTCTAACAGCCCATCAGAGTGCGGCTCTGACTTTCCTAAATGCGTGAATCCTTTCAATAACGGGCGTGTCGCTCCCATCTATGAAAAATACGTGCTAACCCCACAATCCGTTATAGATGCGTTTAGAAGAGCAATCAATCTTGAAGTGAACATCATGAAATCAGGGTTTTTAGGGCTAGGGTATGAACTTGATGATAATGATGGCAATCTAGGGATAGCCGCTTCTGCATTAAATCCCGAAAAATTGTTTGGTAAAACTTTGAACAAAGTTGATATTGTGGAATTAAGAGACATTATCCATGAATTTAGCCACACTAAAGGCTATACGCATAATGGGAACATGACTTATCAAAGGGTGCGCTTGTGCCAAGAAAACGGCGGAGCCATACAAGAATGTGAGGGTGGAAAAGAAGAGTTAGTCAATGGGAAAGAAGAACTAAAATTTACAAACGGAAAAGAAGTAAAAGATCAGGATGGTTACACCTATAATGTATGTTCTTTTTATAAGGACAACCACCAAGTCTATACAGCGGGCAACTACCCCAATTCCATCTACACCAATTGCGCTCAAGTCCCCGCTGGGCTTATAGGGGTTACCACCGCCGTTTGGCAACAGCTCATCAATCAAAACGCCCTCCCCATTAATTTCGCTAACCTAAATAGCCAAACCAGCCATTTAAACGCTGGGTTGAATGCGCAAAATTTTGCAACCTCTATGGTCAGCGCGATCACGCAAAATTTTTCCACCACTTCCACCACCACTTACCACTCTTCAAGTAAAAATTTTAGAAGCCCTATTTTAGGGGTTAATGTTAAAATAGGCTACCAACATTATTTCAATGACTACATAGGGTTAGCCTATTACGGCATCATCAAATACAACTACGCTCAAGCTGACGATGAAAAAATCCAGCAATTAAGCTATGGTGGGGGAATGGATGTGTTATTTGATTTCATCACCACTTATACCAATAAAAAGCAAGGCAATCCAACTAAAAAAGTTTTTGCTTCCTCTTTTGGGGTGTTTGGGGGGTTAAGGGGCTTATACAATAGCTACTATGTTTTCAACCAGGTCAAAGGAAGCGGTAATTTAGATATAGTTACTGGGTTTAATTACCGCTACAAGCATTCTAAATATTCTGTAGGCATTAGCGTTCCTTTAATCCAAAGCGATATTAAAATCGCTTCTAATAATGGCATCTATGCGAACTCTGTTGTTTTGAATGAAGGGGGCAGTCATTTTAAAGTGTTTTTTAATTACGGGTGGGTGTTTTAGGGGTTAAAAATTGGCTTTAATTCAAGCTTTTTAGTAAAAAGTTAAGATCTTAAGTTTTTAAAATTTTGTTTTTAAAACTTTTGCGATACCCCCTAAACTTGTGCGATACTTGCTGCAAACACGCATGCGCTCTCAGACTTTAGCACCATATCTAACGGGATGTGATAAATTTCACGCTCTTTAAAATACTCTCTTTCTGGTTCGCTAAAGCCCCCTTCAGGCCCTATGATAACGCCCTTTTCAAAACCCACGCTTGTGGGTAAGGTTTCGCCCTTAAAATCTAAAACGCTCGCTTTAGGGTAGGCTTTTAATACCTCTTTGGTGTTTGAAAACACTTCCAATTCCATTAAAGAGCTCCTACCGCATTGCTCGCAAGAATGGATCAAAATCTTTTGAAAGCGCTCTAATTTGGTGCTGTCTATTTTTTCATTGCGCTGGCTAAAATCCGCATAGAATAAACTCAACTTGCTCACGCCTAATTGATTTAAAAAGGGTAGGATTTTTTCAACGCTTTTGGTTTCAATCACGCTTAAAATCAAATGCGTTTTT
Source organism: Helicobacter pylori NCTC 11637 = CCUG 17874 = ATCC 43504 = JCM 12093 (assembly GCF_900478295.1). NCBI lineage: Bacteria > Pseudomonadati > Campylobacterota > Epsilonproteobacteria > Campylobacterales > Helicobacteraceae > Helicobacter > Helicobacter pylori. The sequence goes on along the minus strand of NZ_LS483488.1, from coordinate 1,290,135 downwards.
TTACTAGCCATAACCTCTAATAATCGCGCACCCACTAGCTTTAAAAGGGCGTGTTTTTTAGTGATTTCTGCATGCTCATAGGTGTATAAAAAGCCGTCTTTTAAATTTCTTAAATCCAAACGACTCGCACTTTTGATGCGCCTTGAGCGGTATAAATGCGTGTAACTCTCACCTTCTATTTTTAAAACAGGCTCTTTGGCTAAAGGGTGATAGACAAAACGCATTCAAAGGCCCATTAACACAACAATAAGAATCGTTTCTAAAAAATACAGGATTTTAGCCTTTTTAATATACGCCTCCATCCTTTCTTTTTTAGTGATAGCGAATTTCACGCTTTTATGGCGTTTGATTTCTGCTATAAGCATCAACAACAGCCCTAAAAGCATGGCAACAGCGCTAAAAGAAAATTCAAATTGCTGCATCGCCCAAATAAAAATCCCGCTCAAAAGAGCGATGCTTAAAAGAATGTAAATCGCTGGCATGACAAGATAGATTTTTTTGTTCAATTGGATAAAATTCTTTTCTTTAAAAAGGGTGTAAAGATTGATCATAAAGGCTAGGGCAAGCAAGGCGGCAAAAAAGGCATGGATAAGCAAGGATTGGGCCATCACAGAAGAATCTTGTGTATTTAATGCTTGCAAACTCATCTCTAACATTAACTTCTTTCTAACGATTTATTTTTTATTAATCGTTTTATTTTAGCATGTGCTAATGAATTTAATCAATGAAAAGCTTGATAATTTAGAAAATAACGCTACAAAATCCCCTAAAGAAGCGGTCATTCTTTTGAATATGGGAGGGCCTAACAGCCTTTATGAAGTGGGGGTGTTTTTAAAAAACATGTTTGATGACCCCTTTATCCTTACCATTAAAAATAATTTTATGCGTAAAATGGTGGGTAAAATGATCGTCAATAGCCGCATAGAAAAATCCAAAAAAATCTATGAAAAATTAGGGGGAAAATCCCCTTTAACGCCTATCACATTCGCCCTTACGGAGCGTTTGAACGAATTGGATCCTTCTCGCTTTTACACTTATGCGATGCGTTATACCCCCCCTTATGCGTCTATGGTCTTGCAAGATTTAGCCTTAAAAGAGGTAGAAAGCTTGGTGTTTTTTTCCATGTATCCGCAATATTCTAGCACCACCACCCTTTCTAGTTTCAATGATGCTTTTAACGCCCTAAAATCCTTAGAAACTTTCCGCCCTAAGGTGCGACTAATAGAGCGTTTTTATGCCAGCAAAAAACTTAATGAAATCATTCTAAACACGATTTTAAACACCCTAAACAACCGCAAAAGCCAGGATTTTGTCTTAATCTTTTCCGTCCATGGCTTACCTAAAAGCGTTATTGATGCCGGCGATACTTACCAGCAAGAATGCGAACACCATGTGAATTTGTTAAAAGAGCTGATGCAACAAAAAAATATCCCTTTTAAAGAAGTCTTACTCTCTTACCAATCCAAGCTAGGGCCTATGAAATGGCTAGAGCCAAGCACTGAAGAATTGATAGAAAAGCACCGCAAGTCTCATATTGTCATCTATCCTTTAGCTTTCACGATTGATAATTCTGAAACGATCTATGAATTAGACATGCAATACCGCTTGATGGCAGAGCGCTTGGCGGTTAAAGAATATTTGGTTTGCCCATGCTTAAACGATTCCATAGAGTTTGCAAATTTCATTATTGAACAGATTAAAGATCTCAAGGAATAGTAAAATGTGCATAAAAAAGCGATTATTGTAGTAAGATACTTAGTTTTCAAATCTATTAAAAAATAAAGGTTATTCCATGTTTTCACTCTCTTATGTTTCTAAGAAATTTTTAAGCGTGTTGCTATTGATTTCGCTATTTTTAAGCGCTTGCAAATCTAACAATAAGGACAAATTAGATGAAAATCTTTTAAGTTCTGGCGCTCAAAGCTCCAAAGAATTAAATGATGAGCGAGACAACATAGACAAAAAGAGCTATGCCGGTTTAGAAGATGTTTTTTCAGATAATAAGTCCATTAGTCCTAACGATAAATACATGCTTTTAGTTTTTGGCCGTAATGGTTGCTCCTATTGTGAAAGGCTTAAAAAAGATCTCAAAAATGTCAAAGAATTGCGCGACTATATTAAAGAGCATTTTAGCGCTTACTATGTCAATATCAGCTACTCTAAAGAGCATGATTTTAAAGTCGGCGATAAAAATGATGAAAAAGAAATCAAAATGTCCACAGAAGAATTAGCGCAAATTTATGCCGTCCAATCCACCCCTACGATTGTTTTATCCGATAAAACCGGTAAAACCATCTATGAATTGCCCGGCTATATGCCCTCTACGCAATTTTTAGCAGTGTTAGAATTTATCGGCGATGGGAAGTATCAAGACACAAAAGACGATGAGGATCTCACCAAAAAATTAAAGGCTTACATCAAGTATAAAACCAACCTTTCTAAAAACAAATCAAGCTAGGAAAATGCATGAAAAGCCTTAAGAGCTTGATTTCTTTTTTGCTGGCTTCTTTTTGGGTCGCTATCCCTTTAATCGCACTCTATGCCTTAGCGTGCGCGATAGCCACTTTTATAGAAAACGATTACGGCACGAGCGCGAGTAAGGCGATTGTGTATAACACCCCTTGGTTTAATTTCTTGCATGCGTATTTGTTGGTGGTTTTAATAGGCACATTCATTAATTCTAAAGCTTTGAAGCGCAAAAGATACGCCAGCCTTTTTTTCCACAGCTCCTTGATTTTAATCATTTTGGGGGCAGCCATCACGCGCTTTTTTGGCGTAGAAGGGCTTATGCATGTGCGAGAAAATAGCGCGCAAAGCTCTTTTGAAAGCGCGGACACTTACCTTAATATCACTCTTAATGACTCCACCAAACTTTCTTTAAAAACGCCCTTAACCTTTTATCATTCCAAACGATTAAGACCCATTCATGCCACTTTAGATCACAAGCCTTTGATTTTAGAACCCTTAGAGATTTACAAGCAAAACGCCATTAAAAAAGATGACGCTACTATTTTAGTGTTAAAAGCGACTTATAACGGCGTGAGCCGCAAATTCAACCTCATTAAAAACAACAGGAATGAAGGCATAGAAGAAAGCGAGGTGTTTAAAGACGACAAGCTCTCTTTAAGTTTTGGATCCGCTTACATTGAATTGCCCTTTCAAATCAAACTGAAGCGTTTTGAATTAGAGCGCTACGCCGGCTCTATGAGCCCTTCATCTTACGCTTCAGAAGTGGAAGTTTTGAAACTGGATAACACTTTGATCAAACCTTATAGGATTTTTATGAACCATGTTTTAGATTATGAAGGTTATCGCTTTTTCCAATCTTCCTATGACACGGATGAAAAAGGCACGATCCTTTCTGTCAATAAAGATCCGGGTAAAATCCCCACTTATTTAGGGTATGCGATGCTTATTTTGGGGGCTTTGTGGTTGCTTTTGGATAAAAATGGGCGTTTTTTGAAGCTTTCACGCTTTTTAAAATCCCAACAAGTTGCTAGTTTCTTGCTCGCTTTAATTTTAATCAGCCCTTTTACTTCTTCGTTTGCTAATGAGGCTCCAATTGACATGCATGGGGGCAAAAGTGCTAAAATTGAGCGACAAAAGATAGAAAATCCCGCTAATAAAGAGGATTCTAAAAGCGCAATTTTAGAGCGTTTGAAACGTTTAAGAGAGTATTCCAAAGACCACTTAAAAGCCTTTCAAAGGCTTCAAGTCCAGGATTTTGACGGGCGTATCAAACCTCTTGATACCATCAGCATTGAATATATCCATAAGATTTTAAAAAAAGATGATTTTCAAGGGCTAAACGCCATGCAAACGCTTTTAGGGATCATGTTTTTCCCCAATGATTGGCGCAGTATTAAGATGATTTACACTTCTAGTAAAGCCTTAAGAAAGCTTATCGGCACGCCCTTAGACGAAAGCCGTATCGCTTTTAGAGATGCGTTTGATAGCCGTGGGTATAAATTAAAAAATTTGGTTGAAGAAGTCAATCAAAAATCCCCTAACGCGCGCAACGAATTGGATAAAGACGTCTTAAAAGTAGATGAACGAATCAACTTAGTCTATACGCTTTTTAGCGCTCAATTTTTACGCATTTTCCCTAGCGATAAAACCACCGCTTGGCTCTCGCCCATTGAAGCGATCAACAGCCCCAATAAAGAAATTTCAAGCGTGGCAACGGAGTTTTTAAAAAATATTTTTAGCGGGTTTGATGACGCTTTAAAAACCAATCAATGGGATAAAGTGGAAAAAACCCTAAAAGATTTAAGCATTTACCAACAAGAGCATGCCAAAAACCTCTATTTGCCCTCTTCTAAAGTGGATTCTGAAATTTTTTTAAACCACACCAATTTTTTTAACCGCCTGACCCTACCTTATATCTTTCTTGGGTTATTGCTTTTTATCGTTGTGATCAGCTCTCTGGTTAAAAACACCCCCCCTAATATTTGGCCCACTAAAATCCTTTATATGGCTATCTTGCTTTGCGCGATCGCTCATTCTGTGGGGCTAATCTTGCGTTGGTATGTGAGCGGTCATTCGCCTTGGAGCAACGCTTATGAGTCCATGCTTTATATCGCATGGGCTTCTGTTGTCGCAGGGTTTGTTTTACGCTCAAAACTCGCGCTATCGGCCTCTAGCTTTTTAGCCGGTATCGCGCTCTTTGTGGCTCATTTAGGCTTTATGGACCCTCAAATCGGCCATTTAGTGCCGGTGTTGAAATCCTATTGGCTCAATATCCATGTCTCTATCATCACCGCCAGTTATGGCTTTTTGGGCTTGTGTTTTGTGCTAGGGATTTTGAGTTTGATTTTGTTTATTTTGCGCAAACAAGGGCGTTTCAATTTGGATAAAACCATTCTCTCCATTAGCGCCATCAATGAAATGAGCATGATTTTAGGCCTGTTCATGCTCACAGCCGGGAATTTCTTAGGCGGGGTGTGGGCGAATGAATCTTGGGGGCGTTATTGGGGGTGGGACCCTAAAGAAACTTGGGCATTGATTTCTATTTGCGTCTATGCTTTAATCTTGCATTTGCGTTTTCTAGGCTCTCAAAATTGGCCCTTTATTTTAGCGAGCAGCAGCGTGCTAGGGTTTTATTCGGTTTTAATGACTTATTTTGGCGTGAATTACTACCTTTCTGGCTTACACAGCTATGCCGCAGGCGATCCCTTGCCGATCCCTACTTTTTTATACTTTTTGGTAGCGATACCTTTCGCTCTCGTGATCTTGGCGTATTTCAAACGCCATTTGAGTTTGCCTAAATTAATTTAAAGGATAACCATGTTCCAACCCCTATTAGACGCCTTTATAGAAAGCGCTTCCATTGAAAAAATGGCCTCTAAATCTCCCCCCCCCCTAAAAATCGCTGTGGCGAATTGGTGGAGAGGCGCTGAAGAATTTAAAAAGAGCGCTCTGTATTTTATCTTAAGCCAACGCTACAAAATCACCCTCCACCAAAACCCCAACAAACCCTCCGATCTCGTCTTTGGCAGTCCTATTGGAGCAGCCAGAAAAATCTTATCCTATCAAAACACTAAAAGAGTGTTTTACACCGGTGAAAATGAAGTCCCTAATTTCAACCTCTTTGATTACGCCATAGGCTTTGATGAATTAGACTTTAGAGATCGTTATTTGAGAATGCCTTTATATTATGATAGACTACACCATAAAGCAGAGAGCGTGAATGACACCACTGCACCCTACAAGATTAAAGACAACAGCCTTTATACTTTAAAAAAACCCTCCCATCATTTTAAAGAAAACCACCCTAATTTATGCGCAGTAGTGAATAATGAGATCGATCCTTTGAAAAGAGGGTTTGCGAGCTTTGTCGCAAGCAACCCTAACGCTCCTAAAAGGAACGCTTTCTATGACGCTCTAAATTCCATTGAGCCAGTTACTGGGGGAGGGAGCGTGAGAAACACTTTAGGCTATAATGTCAAAAACAAGAGCGAGTTTTTAAGCCAATACAAATTCAATCTGTGTTTTGAAAACTCGCAAGGCTATGGCTATGTAACTGAAAAAATCATTGACGCTTATTTCAGCCATACCATTCCCATTTATTGGGGGAGTCCTAGCGTGGCGAAAGATTTTAACCCTAAAAGTTTTGTGAACGTTTGTGATTTTAAAGATTTTGATGAAGCGATTGATTACGTGAGATACCTGCACACGCACCCAAACGCTTATTTAGACATGCTCTATGAAAACCCTTTAAATGAAATTGATGGGAAAGCTTACTTTTACCAAGATTTGAGTTTTAAAAAAATCCTAGATTTTTTTAAAACGATTTTAGAAAACGACACGATTTATCATAATAACCCTTTCATTTTCTATCGTGATTTGAATGAGCCGTTAATATCTATTGATGATTTGAGGGTTAATTATGATGATTTGAGGGTTAATTATGAGCGCCTTTTACAAAACGCTTCACCTTTATTAGAACCCTCTCAAATCACCACTTTTAAAATCTATCGCAAAGCTTATCAAAAATCCTTACCTTTGTTGCGCGCAATAAGGAGATGGGTTAAAAAATTGGGTTTGTAAAATTGGGGGTAAATCAAACCCCTTGCGCTATCATCGCAGACGCCACTTTTCTAAAACCAGCGATATTGGCCCCTAAAACAAAATTAGTAGGGTCTTTAAACTCTTTAGCGGTTTGAGAGACATTCTTATAAATCTCTTTCATGATGTGGTGTAATTTCGCATCCACCACTTCAAAACTCCAAGGGTGCATGCTTGCATTTTGCGCCATTTCCAAGCCGCTCACACTCACCCCCCCAGCATTAGCCGCCTTGCCTATACCATAAGAAATCTTAGCCTGTAAAAACAATCCAATCGCTTCATTGCTTGAGGGCATGTTCGCCCCTTCAGCCACGCATTTGCACCCGTTAGAAAGGAGGGTTTTAGCGTCTAAAACGCTCAATTCATTCTCAGTCGCGCTAGGAAAAGCCGCAAAACAAGGCACATGCCACACTGCATTCCCCCCTTTGGGGTAATTTTCTATGGGGGTGTATTTCGCGTTTGGTTTTTGTAGGGCGTATTCTTTGATCCTCTCACGACGGATTTCTTTAATCTCTTTCAAAAGCTCTAAATCAATGCCGTCTTTATCATAAATCATGCCATTAGAATCGCTCGCCGTTACCGGTTTAGCCCCTATTTGAAGCAATTTTTCAATGGTGTAAATTGCGACATTACCGCTCCCAGAAACGCTGCAAACCTTACCCTCTAAGGAGCTGTTCCTTTCTTGCAACATTTCTTCAGCAAAATACACGCACCCATAGCCGGTAGCTTCTTTTCTGCACAAGCTCCCCCCATAAGTGAGTCCCTTACCGGTCAATACGCCCTCAAAACGATTGACTAATTTTTTGTATTGCCCAAACAGATAGCCAATCTCTCTTTCGCCCACTCCAATATCCCCGGCTGGCACATCAGTCGTGGCTCCAATGTGGCGGTATAATTCATTCATGAACGCCTGGCAAAAACGCATGATTTCATATTCGCTCTTCCCTTTAGGGTCAAAATCGCTCCCCCCCTTAGCGCCCCCCATAGCCAAAGTGGTGAGCGAATTTTTCAACACTTGCTCAAAGCCTAAAAACTTGATCACGCTTTCATTCACGCTAGGGTGGAATCTCAAGCCCCCCTTATAAGGGCCAATCGCCGAATTGAATTCAACCCTACACCCCCGATTGACCTGGATTTGGTTGTTATCATCTAACCAACACACCCTAAAAAAAATCTCTCTTTCAGGCTCAATCAAACGCTCTAAAATGGCATGCTTTTCATAACTTTTATCGCTGTCTAAAAGGGGTTTTAAAGAAGTGATAGCTTCATAGACAGCTTGATGGAACTCTTTTTGATAAGGGTATTTTTTCTGTAAAGATTGGAGGATTTTTTCAACATACATAAGCGGCATCCTTTTATTGTTTTAAGTGTTTTTATTGTAACACTAAAAGGGTAATCAAGTTTTAACTTTATCTTAAAAAACTTTTTAAAACGCCCACAAACCCTCTATCAAAGCCGCTCAAATCTTTGTAAAACTCTGCATCATAACCGCAAAACTCCAAGCATTCTTTCAAGCTTTTTAACTGGTCATACCCCATTTCGCAAACCAAAAAAGGGATTTTTAATCCAGCGGCTAAAAAAACGATTTCTTTTAAGATTTCATCGCCTTTAACCCCCCCAAAAAGGGCTTCGTGCGGTTCTTTGAGAACGGATTTTTCCAAAGGATAACCTCTAGCGATATAAGGCGGGTTAGAGACAAGCATTTCTATCGTTGGCATGCGATCCCAAAGGCGCGTTTGTTTTAAAAAAACACGCTCTTTTAAATTAAAGCGTTCAATATTTTTGGACGCCACTTCTAAAGCTTTTAATGAAATATCGCTCGCATAAATACAAAGTTTAGGGTTTTCTAAAGCCAAACTAACGGACACGCAAGCGCTCCCTATGCCGATTTCGCCTATCTCTTTTAAGTGGTATTGAGAAATAACATCAAGGGCTTTTTGGACTAAAATCTCCGTTTCAGGCCGTGGGATTAAAACATGCTCATTCACGAAAAAAGAGCGCCCGTAAAAATCACAGCTTTCTAATAAATACTCTATGGGGCAGTCATTCAAACGCTTTTCTACCAATTCAAAAAAACGCACCTCTTCTTCGTGGTTTAACTCTAAATAAGCATGCGCGTGCAAAAAAACCCTTTCTTTTTGCAAGACAAAGCCTAATAAAATTTCAGACTCTAAGCCCCCCCTAAAACCTTTTTGCGATAATCCTTTTTTGGCTTTGTTTAGGGCTTGTGAAAGGGTCATTCAATTTCATAATCCAAAGCTTTCAAGCGTTCTAATAGGGGTGGGTGCGTGAAATGCAAGAAGACATAAAAAGGGTGCGAATGGGGGAACGCTTTATTTTCGCTCACAATAGACACTAACGCTTTGGCTAAAACCTCTTTAGAGCTTAAACTCGCCCCAAACTTGTCCGCATTGTATTCGTTCTTTCGGCTAAAAAACCCAATCAAAGGCATAGCGTAAAAAGAAAATACCGGCAAAAACAAGAGTAAAATCGCAATCAAACTCGCTGGCGTTTGCGAGACATTGAAGCCTTCAAAAACGATCGGTGGCAAATGAGCGATCAGAGCAAAAACAAGAGCGAGCAAGCCTCCCATAATCCCTAAACTTTTCAGTAAATCCTTATTTTTAAAATGCCCTAATTCATGCCCTAAAATGGCTAAAAGCCCTTCCGTCCCAACTTTAGAGATCAAAGTGTCAAACAACACCACCCGCTTGTTTTTACCCAAACCTCCAAAATACGCATTCAAACGCCCATCCCTCTTGCTAGCGTCCATCACAAAGATGCCTTCGGATTTAAAACCTACCTTATCCATCATGCTCTCAATTTGACTCTCCAAATCCCGGTTATTTAAGGGGGTGAATTGGTTGAAAAGCTGGGCGATTTTAGGGTAAAAAAGATTAGCCAAAATCATGAAAACAAACACGACAAAAAACGAGCTAATCTCCCAATGTTCCACATGTTCAATGATCATAATAAGAGTGTAAATCAACAACAATCCCACGCTTAAAGTGAGCAATAACCCTTTGAAAAAATCCTTAAAAAACAACGACAAGCTCACCTTAGAAAAGCCAAATTCCTTATCCAAATGCATGGTGGTGTAGTAGCTAATGGGTAAAGCTAAAACGCTTTGAATCGCTAAAAACAACAAGGCAAACACCAAGTAACCTAGCGTTTCAGGAAGGTTTAAATAATGCGTCAAATCTTCTAAATGCGTCAAACCAAAAAAGACCCACCCAGCAAAGATTATCCCGTCTAAAATTTGAGAAATAATGGATAATTGCATTTTCCTAATGGCATAATTTCCCGCTTCTTCATAATCCTTTTGTGGGAGTAAAACGGGCTTCTCGCAGAGCTTTTGACGGATAAATTTCAATTGCAAAATATCGCCCACAATGTAAGGAGTCGTAAAAAAGAGCAAATAAAAAATACAAATTATCATATCTATCCATATGTCAAGCATATTCTAAACCCCTTTTTTAATCAATTTGCCAATAAAAGTATGGGAATTATAACAATTTTTCAAAAATTTACCATAAAATTAAATAAATATGGTAGAAAAAAGGGGCTATTTTTGAGCGTTTTTAATCCAATCATAAAAAGCTGTGTTATCCAACCCGCTACCAACAAAAAGGTCTGTCATGCCCCATTCTTTTAAAAAGCGTTTTTTAATCGTTTATGCCCTTTCTACCTTGCTTTTAGTGGGGGTTTTGTTAGCGTTATTTTTCTTTTATGCGAAAAATAACCTATTAGAAAACACCCAAATACGCATGCAATACACCGCTGATGCGATCGCTAAAAGCCTTTTAGAGTTGGATAATACCTCTTCTTTAGAGCCTTTAAAAATCTTAGAAGAACGATTCAAAAACACCCCCTTTGTCTTATTAGATGCGGATAACAAAGTCAAGTTTTCCAATATCGGGGCGTTTGTGGCCTCTTTTAAAAATGACGCCTTAATTAAAACCCCTTATTTTGCGCTTAAAAAACAGGGCTTTTACCTCACAGACAGCGCCCCAACTAACCGCTTAGGGGTTTCTAAAATCATTATTGCAGAAGAAGAAATTCAAAAAAATTTTATCCCCCTTTATAAAATGATAGGCTATGTGTTTTTGGGTGCGAGTTTGTTTGTTGCACTAATAGCCATGTGGCTTTATCAAATCCAATAAAACGATGGATTTGTTTTTATTGAATAAGGAGCTAAAACGACTACTTCTCTACCAACACAGGCTTATTTTTAAAGCTTTTAATTGCATTTTCAAGCTGTTTTAGGGCTTCTTCTTTCGTTTTATAAGGGCCAATAAAATAATGCGTGAGGGAGTCTTTTTTCTTTATTTGGTAAGGGAAAGTTTTGAGCGTTTGCAAAAAATCCTTACTGGGCGCGTTCAAAAAAGCCCCAATTTGCAAATAATACCCTTTAGGGATACTCGCATCTTTTAAGCTGGGTTTTACTAAGCTTTTTTTGTTCTCGTTCTTGGGTGGCTCTTTTGTTAGGGGCTTGGATTGATTAATAGCGGTCTCCTGCTTATGGGATTTCTTGATTTTTCTTTTCACCTTTTTGCTTTCTATATAAAAATCATATAAATCATGGATTCTTTGCTTCACATAAGCTTCATAGCAATTCTTATAAATCGGGCTATTTTCAATAGAAGCCTTGGGGCTTATTAGCATAACCAACGCCACGCATTCTTCATGGGCGACTTTGAGCCATTCCTCTTCGCTTTGTTCTAGGATTTCTTTGATTTTAGGGAACTCATACTGCGTGCCTTTTTCCATATTTTCTAACATTTCTATAAGTTCTTCATGGACTTCATTGAGTCTTAATTGGATAGGGGGTAAATTTTTGGGCGTATTTTGAACGCTTTTAGGATCCGCTTTTTTATCGTCTAAACCAACAGCATTCCTTGAAAGGAGGAAAACCAACAACAGAGTCATTTTTAATATACTTTTTTGCATTTATCATTCCATGTCAAGCTCTCTGTCTTGTTGTTTTATGGTAATCAAAAATACCAAATACCGCCATAAGAATTGCTTAAAAATAGGATTTGGTTGCTTGATTTTATGGTAAAAGTCATTACCTTAAGGGGATAGGGGTATTTTGCGATAATTTAATAGCTTTGATATAATAACTTTTAAAAACCATGAAAGGCTTACTATGCAATCTTTAAGTTTGTTAAACCAATTGGGGGCTAAAATTGACGAATTGATTGAAAAAATCAAAAAACAAGAAGAAGAGTTGAACGCTTTACGCCAAGCAAACACCACGCTGAATGCGCAAAATGAAGAAAAAGACATTCAAATCGCTATTTTATACGATGAATTGAGCGCTAAAGATAAGGGCATTCAAGGTCTTTATGACAAAATCTCTGATTTATTGTCATAAACCATTAAAAACATGCACTCCGAAAACGACAGCTTAGAAATCACTTATTTAGGCAAACGCTATAAAATCTCTCTCAATAACACCTTTAGCGATGAGATGAAACGCACCCTAAAGGAGCGTTTCCATAACCAAGAATTAAACGCCTTAGAGCTTTTAAAGGATTATTTGCATGAAAGTTGTCAAAACGAGTATTTGCATAATGAACTCCAAAAGCTTTTAGAAAAAATCTCATCATGTTCTATCACTTAATCGCTCCTTTAAAAAATAAAACCCCCCCTTTAACTTACTTTTCTAAAGAGCGACACCTTAAAGGAGCGTTAGTTAATATCCATTTAAGGAATAAAACGCTTTTGGGAGTCGTTCTTGAAGAAGTTTCAAAACCCTCTTTTGAATGCCTAGAACTAGAAAAAACCCCTTATTTTTTACTCCCCTTTCAAATAGAGCTTGCTCTATTTATCGCTCAATATTACTCGGCCAATCTTTCTTCAGTCTTAAGCCTTTTTACCCCTTTTAAAGAATGTGATGAAATGGGGTTAGAAAAAATTGAGCCTGTTCTTAATAGATTAAGCCAAACGCAAACCAACGCTTTAAAAGAATTGCAAAAACATTCAGCAAGCTTGCTCTTTGGCGATACGGGTAGCGGGAAAACCGAAATTTATATGCATGCAATCGCTCAAACTTTAGAGCAAAAAAAAAGCGCATTATTGTTAGTGCCAGAAATCGCTCTCACCCCTCAAATGCAGCAACGCCTTAAAAGGGTTTTTAAAGAAAATTTAGGCTTGTGGCATAGCAAACTCTCTCAAAATCAAAAAAAACAATTTTTAGAAAAGCTTTATTCGCAAGAAATCAAATTAGTGGTAGGCACACGAAGCGCGTTGTTTTTGCCCCTTAAGGAGTTGGGTTTAATCATTGTAGATGAAGAGCATGACTTTTCTTATAAGTCTCATCAAAGCCCTATGTATAACGCTAGGGATTTATGCTTGTATTTATCCCATAAATTCCCTATTCAAGTGGTTTTAGGCTCTGCTACACCAAGTTTGAATAGTTACAAACGCTTTAAAGATAAGGCTTTAGTACGCTTAAAGGGGCGCTACACCCCTACGCAAAAAAACATTATTTTTGAAAAAACCGAGCGTTTTATCACGCCCAAACTCCTAGAAGCGCTCAAACAAGTTATAGACAAAAACGAGCAAGCCATTATTTTTGTGCCTACAAGGGCTAATTTCAAAACCTTGCTGTGTCAAAATTGCTATAAAAGCGTTCAATGCCCCTTTTGCAGCGTGAATATGAGTTTGCATTTAAAAACCAACAAACTCATGTGCCATTATTGCCATTTTTCAAGCCCTATCCCTAAAATTTGCAGCGCGTGTCAAAGCGAAGTTTTAGTGGGTAAAAGGATAGGCACCATGCAAGTGTTGAACGAGTTGGAAGGCCTTTTGAAAGGCGCTAAAATAGCGATTTTAGATAAAGATCACACCAGCACGCCAAAAAAACTCCACAATATTTTAAACGATTTCAACGCTCAAAAAACCAATATCTTAATCGGCACTCAAATGATAAGCAAAGGGCATGATTACGCTAAAGTGAGTTTAGCGGTTGTTTTAGGCATAGACAATATCATTAAATCTAATAGTTATAGGGCTTTAGAAGAGGGCGTGTCGTTACTTTATCAAATCGCTGGGAGGAGCGCTAGGCAAATTTCTGGCCAAGTGTTCATTCAAAGCACCGAAACCGATCTATTAAAAAATTTCTTAGAAGATTATGAAGATTTTTTACAATACGAATTGCAAGAAAGGTGCGAACTCTACCCGCCTTTTTCAAGGTTGTGTTTGTTAGAGTTTAAGCATAAAAACGAAGAAAAAGCCCAACAATTGATCCTAAAAGCCTCTCAAACCCTTTCTTCGTGTTTAGAAAAGGGCGTAACGCTCTCTAGCTTTAAAGCCCCCATTGAAAAAATCGCCTCTTCTTACCGCTACCTGATTTTATTGCGTTCCAAAGACCCTTTAAGCCTAATCAAAAGCGTGCATGCGTTTTTAAAAACCGCCCCTAATATTCCTTGTAGCGTGAACATGGATCCTGTGGATATTTTTTAAAAACTTTATATATTATTTCAAAAAACTCATGTTTTTCTGGCAACTAGCAGCGTGAAATTCACCCATTTAAACACCGCTTCCACATGCTTAAACCCCACGCTTTCTAAAAGCACGATATTTTCTTTTAAACTATAGGGCACAAGCACATTTTCTAACGCTTCCCTTTTGAAAGCGATTTCATTGTGGCTGTAGCCTTGATTTTGTTTATAAAGGTAGTATAGCTCTATCATTTGCTTGTCCAATATCCGATCCTCGCTCATGATCTTTTCACCCACCAATAAAACCCCATTCAACGCAAGGCTGTTATAAATCTTTTTAAGCAGCACCTCTCTTTGCATGGGGCGGACAAATTGCAACACAAAAAGCAATGAAAACGCGCTCGCTTCTTTAAACTCAACCTCTAAAAAATCCATGCATTCAAAACGGACATTGTTAAAATCTTTTAATTTTTCTTGCGCTTTTTTAAGCATGGGCATGGAATTGTCAATCCCTACAAGCTCAATATCTTGTTGGATTTGCCGGTTAAGCGCGATAAAAAAGTTCCCGGTAGAACAGCCCAAATCATAAATCAAGGGCTTAGGCAAGGGCTTAGGATAGACATTTTCTTTTAAATTTTGAGCGATGAAATACGCCCCCAAATCCAACATTTCATAATAATAGGGGATGGAGCGTTCCAGCATGTCGTCAAAAACATGGGCGACTTTCTCATCAAAGCAAAAGCGTTTGTTTAGAGATTCATTAAACAGGGTGTCTTTCATTCAAAAAAGAAGCGTGGTTTAAAAACCTTTAAACCACTCTACGCAAAATAACGCTTAAGCTTTTTTATGCACCAACTCATTGATGTAGTAATCCACTGATCCTAAGCCTTCTTTTTTCGCCCATTCATAGCATTGAGAAACGAAATGCCAATTGATATGCCCATAGAATTTTTCCAAATACACAGGGCGCGCGTTTTTGTGATCAATGTAATAAGCATGCTCCCACACATCTACCACTAAAAGCGGCACTTTTTTATCCGTAACTGGGGTTTGAGCGTTGCTCGTTTGAATGATTTCAATTTTTTGAGTGTCTAAATTATACGCTGCCCAATTCCAGCCAGAGCCAAACAGAGTGGTCGCGCTCTTAATGAAGTCTTCTTTAAATTTTTCCAACGATCCGAAATCTTTTTCTAAAGCCCCTTTTAACTCATCGCTTAAAGCAGTCGCTTTGGGGCTTAGGCAATCCCAATAAAAATCGTGGTTGTAAATTTGAGCGGCGTTATTGAACACGCCTCCGCTAGATTTTGTCAAAATATCAAACAAAGAACTTTTCTCAAAATCCGTGCCTTTGATTAAGTTATTCAAATTATTCACATAAGTTTGATGGTGTTTCCCATGGTGGAAATCAAACGCCACAGGGCTTAAAAAATCTCCCATGCTGTCTTTAGCAAAAGGCAACTCTCGTAATGTAAACATGTTTTCTCCTTGTGATCAGATAGCCGTATTGTAATCATTTTTTAATACTTTTTGGTAAATCTTTTCTTAAAAATTAAATCGTTATGCAAATTTTGTAGATTTTAAGGGGTTTTTTAAAATGAAAACGACTTTTTAAACAAATTCTTTTTAAATTTGTTAAAAGTTAATCTTAATGGGCTACTATTCTAACTCAATATAGCAATTCAATTAGAAAGGATTTAACCATGCAAAAAGTTACTTTTAAAGAAGAAACATATCAGTTAGAAGGGAAACCCTTAAAAGTGGGCGATAAAGCCCCTGATGTGAAATTGGTGAATGGCGATTTGCAAGAAGTCAATTTGTTGAAGCAAGGCGTGCGTTTTCAGGTTGTTAGCACGCTTCCTAGTTTAACCGGATCGGTTTGCTTGCTCCAAGCCAAGCACTTCAATGAGCAAGCCGGCAAACTGCCTTCTGTGAGTTTTAGCGTTATTTCTATGGACTTACCTTTTTCTCAAGGGCAAATTTGCGGCGCTGAAGGCATTAAGGACTTAAGAATTTTAAGCGATTTTAGGTATAAGGCTTTTGGGGAAAATTACGGTGTGCTGTTGGGCAAAGGCTCTTTTCAAGGCTTACTCGCTCGATCGGTGTTTGTTCTTGATGATAAGGGAGTGGTTATCTATAAAGAGATCGTTCAAAACATTTTAGAAGAGCCTGATTATGAAGCGCTTTTAAAAGTGTTGGAATAGGAAGTTCTTAAAAGGAGGGGGCTATAATCTAGCGAATCTCAATGCAAAAGCTCTATTTATTAAAAAGTGTTGGCAACAAAGACTAAAAAATAAGAAGTTCTTTTTAATCCGTTTAAAAAAGTTTCACGCTGTTTTTAAAAGAAAATATTAAAAAGACTCTATTTTCAATCAAACATTATCGCTTGATTAAAATCAAGCTTTTTAACGGGATAAGTCTTTCTCAAAGCCTATAGGGGCTTATGGATAAACTAAAATTTTTAGAAGTCTTTCTTTAAGATTTCTTCCACTCTTAAAATGGTTACAAGTCTGTCGTTTTGTTTCCCAATACCATAAGTTAAATTATTGTTATCGCTCAAAGTTTCTGGAACCGGATCAATATCCGTTTGCTTGATGCGAATGGCTTCAGTTAAGCGATCAATGAAAAACCCAGCGATTTGATCGTTATGGCGCACCACCAAATAACGAGTGTCTTTGTTTTGTTTTTCAGCCTTCAAGCCAAACTTTAAACGCAGGCTAATCAATGGGAAGACATTACCCCTTAAATTGAACACGCCAAGCACATAGTTTGGGGTTTCAGGGACTCGCGTGTAACCAATGGGTTTGACGATCTCTAAAATATTCAAAATGGGAATGGCGTATTCTTCATCGCCAATAATAAAGCCGATGAATTGCAAAATTTCTTCATTGTCTTCTTGTTTAGAACCTGCATTAGCTTCTTTCTGTCTTTCAAATAAATCTTTTAATTGGTTGCTCACGATTGGTCTCCTTCTAATTTAATACTGCGCTTCACTACGGTGGTTAAATACTCGCCGCTATAAGGTTTGGTGATGTATTCAGTCATGCCGGATTCAACGCCGCGCATCCTATCGGTTTTAGTTACCCGACTAGTTACTGCAATCAAAGGCAGGTTTTTGAATTTATTGTATTTGCGCACTTCAGAAGCGAAAGTGTAGCCGTCCATTTTAGGCATTTCAATATCCACTAAAATAGCGTCCGGAATCTTATCGCCATTTTTAAGCATTTCTAAGCCCTCTAACCCGTTAGTGGCCTCTAAAAGCGTGATGCCTAATGGTTTTAAACACTTGCGGATAATCGCTCTGTCCGTGCTGCTGTCATCAATCGCTAAGACAATATAATCGCTAGGGGAATTTTTGCTCTTGGTGTTTTCGGATTCGTTCATCAAGGTAGTGATATTGACCTTGATGCTTTTTGCCATATCCATCATCGCCCCCACATCTACAATGAGAGTGATTTTCCCATCGCCTCTCACCGTAGCGCCAGCAATGCCTCTAGTGTTTTTAAGATAGTAACCTAAAGATTTGATGACCACTTCTTCTTGACCGATTAAATAATCCACGATCACGCCAATTTTTTGATCAGCCAAGCCAATGATGACCACATACACATCTGAGTTGGATTCCAAAATAGCATCCACTTTAAAAATATCAGAAAGGCGCACCAAAGAAAGCACCTCATCCCTCAAGCGCAACACGCTCTTGCCATCAACGGTGTAGATTTCATCTTGGCTGATGCGCACGGTTTCTAAAACTGAAGAAAGCGGGATAGCGTAATATTCTTCTTGAACGCCCACGAGTAAAGCTTGAATGATAGCCAGAGTGAGAGGGATTTTAAGCTTTTGAGTCGTGCCTACCCCCACTTCTGAATCAATTTCAATGATCCCATTGAGCTTTTCAATATTGGTTTTCACCACATCCATGCCAACACCCCTACCTGAAACATTGGAAACGACTTTTGCGGTAGAAAAGCCTGGCTTGAAAATGAGGTTAAACGCTTCCCTATCGCTCATGCCTTCAGCGTCTCTTTCGCTAATCACCCCTTTTTCAATCGCTTTTTCTTTAAGCATCACAGGGTCTAACCCTTTGCCATCATCAGAGATTTTAATCACAATGTGGTTACCCTCATTATACGCGCTCAATTGCACCTTACCGGTTTCAGGCTTGTTAAGCCTTCTCCTTTCTTCTAAAGGCTCAATCCCATGATCGCATGAGTTGCGGATAATGTGGATGAGCGGATCGCCAATCTCTTCTACAATGGATTTGTCTAATTCGGTTTCTTCGCCCTCAATGATTAATTCAATGCTTTTGCCTAATTCCCGGCTCAAATCCCTTACCATGCGAGGGAATTTATTGAACACTTTGCCCACTGGTTGCATCCTGGTTTTCATCACCGCAAGCTGCAAGTCTGTCGTTACCGCTGAAATAGAAGAGACTACCTGGTTTAATTCCTCTAAAAACTTTTCCCCATCATAGCGCTCTTCCACATCGCTATAGATTCTAATCAAGCGATTTTTTCCTAACACAAGCTCACCGATTAAATTCATCAAGTGATCCAAGCGGCGCACATCCACCCTAACGGTTTGCTCCACGCCAATAGAGGGGGCTTTATTTTCTTCAGTATCGGCTTTAGCTTTAGTTTCGGTTTTAGGGGCTTTGGGGGTTTCTGTTTTAGGGGTTTCTTTTGTTGGAGTAACTTCTTGTTTGGCTTCTTGTTTTTTTTGGGCTCTTCGCTCTTTATCGGCTTCTTGGCGTTTGTTCAGCAGCCGCTCAATCTCCGCTTCCACTTCTTCAGCGCTCATGTTAGCGTAATCCAAATCCGGCTCATCGGCTAGTGGGTTATCGCTTGCGGAATTTTCTGCAGTAGGGGCTTTTGCCTTGTTTTCTTTATTTTCTTCTTTATTTTCTTCTTTATTTTCTTCTTTATTTTCTTTTTGGGGGGCTTCTGTAGTCCCTTCTTTAGCGCCCTCTAAATTTTGACTCGTAATGGCTTGAAGCTGTTTGACCGCTTCTTCAATCTCGTTTTCCTTGCCGTTATTAGTATCAGAGCCGGTATCTCTAATCGTTACGAGTAAGGTTTTCATCAAATCAATAGAACGCAACACGACATCCATAATATCAGGCGTGATTTTGATTTCGCCCTTTCTGGCGCGATTCAAGACATCTTCCATGTTGTGCGTGAGGTGCGTAAGGATATTAAGATTCAAAAACGAGCTAGAACCTTTAATGGTGTGAGCGACTCTAAAAATGCGATTGAGCAAGTCCAAATCTTCAGGGTTATGCTCCAATTCCACCAAATCCTGATCCAGCTGCTCGTTCATTTCAAAGGCTTCAATCAAGAAGTCTTCCATTATTTCTTGCAAATCATCCATTTTAAAACCCTTTTTTAGCGTTTGAGATAAGAGTATTTTACAATTTTATAAAAAGAATTACGCATTCTTGTCTAAAATCTTAGAAATTTCTTCGGTGAATTTCTCTGCGTCAAACTTGACTAAATACGCTACAGCCCCCATTTCTTTAGCCCTTTCAGCGCTATAATTATCGCAAATAGAAGAATTGAAAATCACAGGAATATAAGCAAACCTGGGGTCTTTTTGGAGCTTGAATAAGAAATGATAGCCATCCATTTTAGGCATTTCAACATCTGAAATAATGAATTTCAAATGTTTCCTCAGATCGTCTCCGTATTTTTTGAATAACATTTCTAATTTGTTCAACCCGTCTTCCCCATCCACAGCTTCAGTGATGCTAAAACCCAATTTACTCAAATGGTTTTTTAAGGTTTTTCTTGCGGTCTTGCTATCGTCTAAAAACAACACTTCGCCTTCAAAACGCTCTTTAGGGGTATCTTTAGCGTTTTTAGCGTCTTCATTAAGTTTTAAATCGTCTAAAATGCTTTCTAAATCCAAAATGAGTAGGGTTTTGTCGTTTTCAATGCGTGTCGTACCGGTGATACTTTCTTTATTGATGCTATTAGAGGCACTAAAGGATGCAGGCTCCACATCTTTCCAACTAATGCGCCTGATACGCCTAGCCGAATGGACTAAAAAACCCAATTTGACATTATTAAATTCCGTGATAATGACGATTTTTTCGTTTTCCTTGCTTTTATCCGGGACAATCCCTATCCATTTGGCCAAGTCTATAAGCGGAATGATTATGGAGCGCAAATCAAACACGCCGATAATGTAATCCAAATTCGTGGGGTATTCAAAAAGGGTGGGCATGGGGATGATTTCTTGGACTTTAGCCACATTGATGCCATAAATCCCCTCATAAGGGACGCCCTCTTGCATGCCATAAATACGAAAATCCACGAGTTCTATCTCACTCAATTTTAAATCGTTAGCTGTTTTTTCTGCCATGATTTAGGCGTCCTTATTTTGAGATGGTTCTAAAACGCTTGATGATACCTTAAAAAGGCTTTGTTCGTAATAAAAGGAAGGCAGTGGGCAATAAATAGGCGCATTCAAGGGGATTTTTGCACCGCTTTTGAGATGAAAATGCCCCTCTATAATGCCATCAATCCTACCAATGTTAAGATCTTCAATATAGTTTTGATAGGCTTTTAGGCGCTTTTCAATAAAAGATTGCAATTTGTTTGGCTCTAATTCCCAAAGGCGGACGGGTTTTTGATAAATGAGTTTTTTAAAAAGAGGGTATAAGGTTTTAAAACTTAATAAATTTAAAAAAGTTAAAAAAAATCTAGCCCAAGTGGAAGTGAGTTGCGTGATGTAAAATTCATACGCTTTAGTGATGAATAAATCCCCATGGGCTAGTAAAAAGCGTTTGTTATCGTATTGGAATAATACGGGCTGGTTTTGGCGCTCAAAAACCATTACTTTGGAATTGAATACAAAACGCATGGAAAAATCATGGTTGCCTTCAAAATAAAAGACTTGTGAAATTTCGCTTAACGCATGGATTAGATCAATGATTTTTTGCTGCTCTTTGTCTAGGGGTAAATAGCCCACAAGAACATGGAAAATATCGCCCATGAAAAAGACTTGTGGGGGTTTGACGCTTAAAAGTTCTTTAAGCGTATGGATTAAATGAGGGCTTTTGGGCAAAAAATGCGCATCAGAAATAAAAACAGCCCCACTTTTAAGCGTATAAGATTCTAGCATCTTACTCTTTGAACAAAAAAGAGCCAATCCTTAAAAGATTCGCCCCGCAAGCAATCGCTAATTCAAAATCACAACTCATGCCCATTGAAAGAACGCTCGCGTTCTTTAATCGGTCAAAAAGCTTTTTGGTGGTGATAAAGGATTTTTCAATTTCCTTTTCATCATCAGCATGAGCCCCTATACACATAAGCCCCTTAAGCTTGAGGCGCTTGCAAGTTTCACTGATTTGAGAATAAATTTCTAGCGTTTCTTCAGGCATTACCCCGCTTTTGCTTTCCTCATACGCGCTATTAACCTGTAAAAGAGCGTTTAAATTGACGCCCAATATTTCGCAACGCTTTTCTATCTTCAAAGCGAGTTTTAAAGAGTCTAAAGAATGCAAAAGAGCGGGTTTTAAACTCAAAAGCGCATTGATTTTATTTTCTTGTAAAGAGCCTATCATGTGCCATTCAAGGGGTAAATGCTCTAAAGAATGCATTTTAGTTTTTAAATCTTGAACTTTATTTTCTCCAAAAGCCCTTTGAGAGCAGTTATAATAATGTTGGATAGCTTCTAAGGAAGCGTTTTTTGAAACAGCCACGATTTTGACAATGTGGTGCCTTGAATAAGCGATGCGAGCCTTTTCTATTTTGGTGATGAGAGCATCAATTTTTTGGCGATAATCTAACATAATTCTTCTTTATGGCTCTTCTTTATAGATCTTCTTTATGCGTGCTGAAAGAATGCGTGAGATGGAATTTTTGATTTAAAGTTTCAAAATCTTTTAAAAGCCCTTTCTTTTTCAAATCCTCTATGACTTCCATGGAGCAATTGGTTTCTGTAGGCCATTCTCTAAAATGTTTATCCATAATGCCCTTATTGGTAGCGTCTATAAAAAAACAATGTTTAGAGGTGAGAATATCACGCTGCGCGTCAATATTATTAACGATGCGCCATAACAGCATGTAAGGGTTGTTCAAATCGTTGCTGGTATGCTCTACAAAGATGACAATGCGTAAATACTCTTCAAAACCGAGCAAGTTTTTAGCCAATTCAATGACGCTTTTGTCTTTCTTTTCCACGCTAATGATGCAAATGGGGTTACGGGTGTGCGGGTAATATTGCTTCAAAAGAACGATATTTGGCATTTTATCTTGTAAAAGCGCTAGTAAGGCGTTATCGTTTAAAAGCGTGGGGTGGGGGGTATTGCTTTTAGAGGTCGCATCAATACCGAGTTTCCCCCCCATAGCGTATTCAGGGCTTGCATGATCTAAAGCGTCGCACACGCCTTGAGAGATAAGAATTTTTTCTTTAGAAAAATTTTCCAGTATATATTCAATGATAGCGTTGGTGTCTCTTAGATTGGGAGCGTCTTCATTGACAAAAATCGCATGTTTGACAAAACTCATCTGCCCCACGCCCCAAAAAGCATGCATGACTTGCTTGGCATGATCGTTATAGCGCGTGTGTATTTTGGCTAAAATCAAATTATGAAACACCCCATTTTCTGGCATGCAATAATCTATAAGATTGGGGGCGTTCATTTGGAGTAAGGGCAAGAACAAGCGTTCAGTCAAATACCCCATGTATTTGTCTTCTAAAGGGGGCTTACCCACCACAGTGGCTAAGTAAATGGAATCTTTTTTATAGCTAATGGTTTTGACTTCTAAAACAGGGTAAGGCTCAATAGGGGTATAATAGCCAGTGTGATCCCCAAAAGGCCCTTCAAGCTCTAGCTTTTCGCAATCCACAAACCCTTCTATCACAATGTCGCAGTCGCTTGGCACGCTTAAAGAATTGCTCAAGCATGGCATCACGCGCGCTTTTTTTCCTCTCATAAACCCATAGAGCATGAGTTCATAAATCCCATAAGGTAAGGGGGCTGTCGCACACCATGTGTAGAGCAAATCCCCGCCAATAGCGATACTGACAGGCATTTTGACTTTAGCCTTAGCGTATTCGTGGAAAAAGAGTTGGGAGTCTTTATGGATTTGCCAGTGCAAGCCTAAATGGTTTTTATCATAAACTTGCAAACGATACATGCCTAAATTCTTTTTTTTATGATCCAGGCTTTGGGTATAGACTTGCCCCATAGTGATAAAAGCCCCGCCATCTTTTTCCCAAGTTTTTAAAACGGGCAGATCCCACAAATTGACTTCTTTATCTTGCTTGATAATGAGATCTTTAGGGCGAGTGGTTTTTTTAGGGAAAATGTGTCTTAAATCCCATAAATCTTTTAAGACTTTCAAACCCTCAGTGAAATTTTTAGGAGCACTAAAGTGCAAGAACGCTTGCATGCGTTGTTGCAGGCTTTCTATGGGGGTTTTTAATAAAAGATCCAAGCGTTTGAAAGAGCCAAAAGCGTTCATTAAAACCGGCATGCCAAAGGTTTTGATCTGGTCATGCTCTTTTCTTATGGGTTGCGTGAATAAAAGGGCTTTGCCTCCATTAGGTTTTTTCGCTTCTATATAGGCCAGATGAGCGATTTCCAAATCCACTTCAAGGGGGGTGTCAATGATTTCTAATTCATCATGTTTTTTTAAAAGCTTTAAAAAATCTCGCATCCAACTACCTTAAATAACCACATAATGAACGCTTAAGCACGCAGGAATGTTTTTAAGCTCTTCTAAAACTTCCAAAGAAACTTCTTCATCTACAATGATGAGCGCTAAAGCTTCTTTTTGCGTGTTGCGCCCCAAACGAAAATCAGCGATGTTAATGCCATGCCTAGCGAACGCATTCCCCACGCTCCCAATAACGCCTGGAATATCCGTATTCCTAAATAGAAGCATTTTACCCTTTGGCTCTATATCAATATGAAACCCATCAATCTCAGTGAGTTTTAAAATATCTTCTTCAAACACCGTGCCGCTCACGCTGATTGAACCATTAGCCGCATTTAGGGTTAAAGAGAGCATGTTTTTATAGGGCGAAGCGCTTTCTTTAAGGCTAACCTTGATTTCAATGCCTCTTTCTTTGGCCACAAAGGGAGCGTTAATGTAATTGATTTTATCCCCTACAACGGGTTTTAACACCCCTACTAACGTAAAGGCTACAAGGGCGTCTTTGAATTGGTTGATCTCCCCACAAAGACTGAGCTCAATTTTTTGGCACACGCCCTTATGGATTTGACTGGAAAAATAACCCAATTTTTGCGCTAAATTCAAGTAGGCTTTTGCGCTTGCATCAAAAGCTTGCATGGGTAAATTCAAAGCATGCGGGTGGCTTGAACCCCTTAAAGATTCCATAACCCCTTGAGCGGCTTGTTTGGAAATTTCTTCTTGGGATTCTAAAGTGTTCGCACCAATATGGGGGGTCGCATAAACATTGGGCAAGTCTAAAAGCTTGTTGTGAATGCCAGGCTCTTTAGAAAAGACATCAATGCCAAGCCAACGCACTTTTTTGGTTTCTAAAGCTTCATAAAGAGCGTCTTCATTATAAAGCCCACCCCTAGCGCAATTAATTAAAATAACCCCTTTTTTCATGCGTTCAATCTCTTTAGCGCCTATCATGTTAATCGTTTCTTTATTTTTAGGGGTGTGGATAGTGATCATGTCGCATTGCAAAATGTCTTCAAAATTTTTTGTGTAAATGACCCCTAAATCAGTGGCTTTTGAAGAAGGGATATAAGGATCATAGGCTAGAACTTCCATTTCAAAGGCTTTTGCTCTAATGCCCACCCTAGAGCCAATATTCCCAAAACCAATGATGCCCAGCTTTTTATTTTTCAATTCCGTGCCATACCAATCTTCTCTTTTCCATAACCTTTGGTGTTTGATTTGATCGTTCGCGCAAGGGAACGAACGCACTGCATTGATCAAATGTGCCATGGTCAATTCCACAGCGGCAATCGTGTTAGCGGTAGGGATATTCATCACTACAATCCCTTTTTGAGAACAGCTTTCTAAATCAATATTATCCACTCCCACGCCCGCTCTCACGATGGATTTTAAGTGGGTTAAGGGCTTTAAAAAATCGCTTGTGATAGGGGTCATGCTGCGAGTGATGAGCGCATCCATGGGGGTGAGTTTTTCTAAAAGCTCCTTTTTGGGGCATTTGGAATAATCATGCAAGACAATGTCTTTTTGGGCTTCTAAAATTTGAATGCCTTTAGCATGGATGGGGTCGCAAATGGCTACTTGATACATTTTTATCCTTTGAATTTAAAAAACAGCATGATAGCGTATTTTATAGTAGTCTAAATCAGCTAAAAAGCGTTCTTTTTTGTTTTTATCTAAATAGATGATGAGGTTAGGTTGGTTTTTGGTGCTATCGTAAGCGTAATCAATTTGTTCTTTCTTAAGGATTTCTTTTAAACACCGCCATTGATAACCTTTTAAATCCTTAATGATAAGCTTTGAATATTCCCTTTTTTTTTCTTCAAAAGGGATTTCAAAATGATGCTCCACAACGGGGTAATTGATAGATTCTTGCGCATCAAGGTTTTGAGAAAGGGCGTTATTGCGATCTTCTTCGTTATGAGGGGCTTTTTCATTACGAGAGATTTCATTAGGGCTATTTTCTTCTAGGTTGATGTCATGGTTTTTTGCGTCTGTTTGAGAGAGGCCTTCATTGGTTTGAGAGATCGCATGTGTTTGAGAGATCGCATGAGAAGTAGCGGGCATTTCTTTTTTAACGCTTAAAAACAAATAGGCTAAAACGCCAAGAGCGACAGCTAGGGAAATAAAAGCAACAACACTCTTAAATCTCATGCCACTCTCATGCTTTTAAAATCACTCTTTAGAGTTTTTCTTTAAGAATATCCCCTAAAGTCATTTTATCATCGCTCGTGTTAAAAGCTTGCAATTCTTCTTTTTCTTTTTTGCGCTCTAACCTATGCACAGAAGCACGCACCTTGTTGTTAGATTTTTCAATTGCAACCACCACGCATGTGATTTCTTGGCCTATTTTGATTTCATCTTTTTTCAAGGGGTTCAAATCTTCATTTTTGATCAGCACATCAATGCCATCAGCATTAATGAAAACGCCAAAATCCTTAATGCTCACCACTTTGCCTTGAATCACGCTGTCTGTTTTATGCTTTTGAGCGAATTCTTCTGTGGGGGAAGTCACCAAGTGCTTCGCGCTCAAAGAAATCTTTTTATCTTTTTTGTTGATTTTAAGGATTTTCACCTTGATCACATCGCCAATTTTATAGTGGTCTTTGCATTTTTTATCTTTATCCCAAAAAGCGTCGTGATTGTGGAGCAAGCCATCCACTCCACCCAGATTCAAAAACGCCCCAAAATCCGTTAAAGTCGCCACTTTGCCCTCTACAATATCCCCCACTTGGTGTTTGGATTCAAAAACATCAAAAGGCCTGTTAGTGAGTTGTTTTAAAGAAACCCTTAAGCGGCGGTTTTTAGGATCAATGTCAATGATCTTCACATCAATTTCTTGCCCCACGCTCAAGTAATGGCTAGGGTGGCTGACATTTTTATCCCAAGAGATTTCAGAAACATGCAAAAAGCCTTCAATATCATTACCAATATCCACAAACACCCCATAATGTTCAATATTGCTCACCACCACCTTAATGGCGTATCCGGGTTTTAGCTTGTCTTGGATCTCTTCCCATGGGTCTTCTATGGTCGCTTTTATGGAGAGTGAAAGGCGTCTTTTTTCTGCATCATAAGCGATGGCTTTGACATAGACTTCATCGCCCTCTTTGTAGTATTTTTCAGGATTGACTGGTCCTTTATGGCTGATTTCAGAATAATGGACTAAGCCCTCAATCCCCTTAGCTTCTACAAAAATGCCAAAAGGGGTGATCTGGCGCACAACCCCCAATACCGGCTCTGTGGCTTCTAACAATTCTTTAGAAACTTCAAGCTGTCGTTTGTCATTGACTTCAAAGAATCGTTTGCGAGAAATATTGATAGAATGGTTTTCCTTATCCACACGAATGATGCACGCTTTAATGCGTTTGCCGATATGGTTTGCGTCATTCTTTAAAGAAGAGTGCGAGCGGGAGAGAAAATACTCCACGCCTTGAGACTCCACGATATAGCCCCCTTTATTCTTGCCTACAATCTTGCCTTCAATAATGGCGTTTTCATAGTTTTCGCCTAATTCTTCAATTTTAGCTTGAATCTTTTGTTGGGAAATGGCCTTTTTGTAGGAAACGCTAGGGTGTTCACCTTTTTCGGACACATGCACGATAATGGGGTCATTTTTTTGATACAGCAACTGCCCCTTTTCATCGGTGATCTCATTCAAAGCCAAACGGCCTTCTGTCTTACCGCCCACGCTCACCATGGCATAACCATCATTCTCATTGATGGAAACGATTAGCCCTTCTTTGATAGTGCCTTTTTCTAAGGTTTCTTCTTTTTCTAATTCTTTTTTAAAGAGTTTTGCGAAGTTTTCCTCCTCGTCATTAAAGTTCTGATCATCTGCTATCTTGCTCATTGACTGCCTTACTATAAAATAAATATAAAATCCTTAAGGGTATTGTATCCTTTTTTGGCTTACAAAATCGTTTAAAAACTAACAATTAGCTATTTTTTTAAAGAAAATTTTCAAAATGTGTTAAATCGTGCTGATTTTTTGCTTGACATTTTCTATAATCCAGTCCGGCGTGGAAGCCCCAGCGGTAATCCCACACAATTTTTTACCCTTAAACCACGCTAACTCTAATTCGTTTTCGTCTTCTACCAAGTAGCTGTCTTTGCAATGCTGTTTGGCGATGCTTAGGAGCTGTTTGGTGTTTGAAGAAGTTTTACCGCCCACGACTATCATAATATCCACTTCCTTACTCAAATCCAAAGCGGCTTTTTGGTTGTAAGAAGTGGCGTTACAAATCGTGTTAAAAATACGCACTTCAGTGCATCTTTCCACTAAATAGGAAGCGATTTGCAAGAGTTTTGGGGTTTGTTTGGTGGTTTGAGAGACTAAAGCCACTTTTCGTTGGAGCTTTTTTTCTTGCAACTCTTCTAAAGAATTGACGACTAAAGCCTGGTTAGTGGCATAGCTGATCACGCCCTTGACTTCAGGGTGGTTAATATCCCCAAAAAGCACGATTTGATACCCTTCTTTACTCATGGATTCCACAATTTGCTGGGGTTTGATCACATACGGACAAGTCGCATCGGTGATTTTGACCCCCTTGTTTTTCAAGTATTCTAAATCCTGCTTAGGAATGCCATGGGTTCTTATGATCACGCTTTTGTTTTTAGGGATTTTTTTAGGGTCTTCTTCAATTTTCACGTTGAAGTTTTTTTCCAAACGATTGACTTCTTTAGCGTTATGAATGAGCGAGCCAAAAATCAAGCTGTTTTGATTTTTTTCAGCGATTTGTATCGCTCTTTTGACGCCAAAACAAAAACCATAGTCTTTAGCCATTTTAATTTCCATTAAAACTCCCTTTTTTGAATAGATTGAGTAAGCGTTTGAATTGCGGGAAAGAAATGTTTGCGCATTCTAAATTGTCAATTTCTAAAGGCAGTGCTAAAGTTAAAATAGCAAAACTCATCGCAATCCTGTGATCATTAAAGCTTTTAATAAGGGGGGGTTTTTTGTGAGAAAAGCGTTGTTTTAATGGGCTTATATCTTCTAATCCCTCTATATAAAACCCATCTTCAAATTCTTCGCACTCAATCCCTAAAGCTTTGAAATTAGAAATAACCGCTTTTATCCTGTCGCTTTCTTTAGATCGTAAATCTTTAGCGTTTTTGACCATGCTTTTGCCTTTTGCAAAAAGCATAGCGATACTTAAAGCAGGGATTTCATCAATAAGGCTGGCGATATTTTGCTCAATGTTAATCGCTTTTAAAGGGGCATGCTCTACATAAATATCGCCAATCATTTCTAAATCTTTGGATTGAATGACATACTCTATGGAAGCGCCCATTTTTTTTAAAACTTCAAAAGCTTCTATGCGAGTGGGGTTGAGCAAGACATTTTTTAAAAGAAGGCGGCTTTTTGGCGTAATCGCGCAAGCGAGGGCGAAAAAAAATGCGCTAGACGGATCATTGGCTATGGTAAAATCAAAGGCTTCTAGGGGTTTTTCTAGGGGTGAAATCATTAAAACGCCGTCTTGATTTTGAATATCAGCTCCCAAACTTTTAAGCATGATTTCTGTGTGGTTACGGCTAAGCTCATTTTCTTTATAGGCGCTTATGCCTTGAGCTTGCAAAGCACTTAAAATAAAAGTGCTTTTGACTTGAGCTGAAGCGATAGGGCTTTCATAATGACAAGCTTTTAAAGGATTCCCTAAGATCACTAAGGGGGCGAAATGGTTATCCTCTCTCCCTAAAATTTTTGCCCCAAAAGCCTTCAAAGGCTCAATGATTCTTTTCATGGGGCGCGCGTTTAAGGAATTGTCCCCGCTTAAAACAAAAAGGCCTTTTTGAGCGCTTAAAAGCCCGCTGTATAAACGTATACTGGTGCCAGAATTGTTGCAATTTAAAATCTTGTTAGGCTCTTTTATAGCCGTTGGGGGCGTGATTTTAAAAGAATTTTTGGCGGTATTTTCCACTTTAGCCCCTAAATTTTGAGCGATTTCTAAAGAGCTTAAACAATCTTCTCCCATTAAAAAATTCCGCACAACACAAGGCTTTTGAGCGAGCAGGCTAAAAATAACGGCTCTGTGCGAGAGCGATTTATCGCTAGCGTTAATGTCAAGCTCTATCACATATTATCCTTTGTATTATCCCTTAAGGCGGGCGTTAAATTCTTTTTCTAAAATTTCAAGCGCTTTTTGCACGGCTGAATTGACCTCTTCATCATTCAGGGTTTTTTCTAAAGAATGGATCACGCAACGCACGCTTAAGGCTATGGAATTATTACTTTCTTTAAAAATATCAAGGGGTAGAATCTCGCTTAAATTAGGGATTTTAGCGTCTTTTAGGGCTTTTTTAATATTGCTAAAAGCGGTGTTTTCATCAATGATGAGAGTCAAATCCCTCACACTGCTAGGGTAAATGCTAAAGAGCTTTAATAGCATGGCAGGGCGTTTGAGTTTAAAAGCGTCTATCTCAGCATAATAGCTTTCAAACAAATCCAATTCCTGGATCACTTTAGGGTGGATTTTAGCGATTACGCCTATGATTTCATGATTTTGAATGATTTTAGCGCTCTGGTAGGGGTGGTTAATGGGGGTTTGAGTGGTCAGTTTTTCCAAGCTGAAATCCCCTATAACTTTTGAAACGCATTCGGCAAAAGAGTAAAAATCCCAAGCCTTGCCTTTAGAATCAGGGTAGCTTTCTTTTTTTTGTAAGCCGCTCGCTAAAAAGCCTAGTTTTTGGATTTCTTCTCTTTTAGAGTTATACACGCTCCCTTTTTCATAAAGGGCTATGCTTTTAAACCCTAAATTTTTATTCCTTAAACTGGCGTCTAAAAGCCCGCAAACAAGGCTCGTCCTTAGGGTGTTTAACTCCGTTGTGATAGGGTTTTGCAATTCTAGGGGATCTTCTAAAACTTCAAAGCCTAGTTTTTGCTGTTTTTCTTTAGAATAAAACACATAATGAATGACTTCTTTAAAACCGCAAGCGAGAGCCTTGTGTTTAAGGTTTTCAAAAAAGCGGTGCGTGTCATAATGGGGGTTTGAATTTTTATTACTGATGCAATTGAGAGGCTTTGAGACTAGATTATCAATCCCTACAAAGCGTAAGATTTCTTCAGCAATATCTTGGATCGTTTTAATGTCATGCCTGAAATTTGGTGCAACAACCTCTAAAATTTGGGGTTTTGAGTTTGGCTCTTTTATGCTAACTTTAAAACCTAAATTTTTTAAAATGCCTTGAATTTTTTCTTCCTCTATGGCAAGCCCCAAAATCTCGGTAATGTCTTCAAGTTGGAATTTAAGGGTGCGATCTTTTAAAGAATGCTCAGTTTGTTTGCTTTCTAAAATCGTCGCTTTCAAATGAGCGCTTAAAAAATTCAAGCCGTCTGATAAATTAGGGTTACTCCCCCTAGCACTCCTATAAATAAGGGCGTTGTCTTTTTGAAGCGTTTTATCTTTTAGGGCGTGTAATTTTAAAGACAGGCTTATCGGATCAATATAGCTCGCTTCTAAAAGCAAATATTCGCTCAAATCTTTTTGATCTTGATGCTTTATAGCGATAGTGGAGCGTTTTTGATGGTTGATATAAACGCTTTCAAGGTTGTTTTCATCGTTTTTCACGCTCAAATCCATAGGGGTTGCATCCAGGTTATAAGCGTTCATTATTACCCCACTAAAATGCGTGCTAAATTCTATGAAATTGTTTAGATCGTTCTCGCTTAGGGCATTATTGTGAGCGAGCGAAAGTTTGACATTTAAAGGGGTTTTTAAAGAATGATTGCAAACCAAATAATAAGCCAGATGCGATTCAATATTTTCACCCGCACTAAGCGTAACAAAATCGCTTTTTGGCGTAAAATTTAAAGCCTTAATAGGCTTTAGGGGCGTGTGATAAAAGGCGCTAATTTCTCTGGCAATACCTAAAACGCTCAAGCAATCCCCACGATTAGGAGTCAATGAAATTTCTAAAACATGCGTGTTGAAAGGGGTGTATTCGTTTAATTCTTTCCCCAAAACCAACTCCCCAACGCTCTCATCTAATTCCAAGATGCCATCATTGATTTTAGGGAAGCCTAATTCAATGCTAGAGCAAATCATGCCACAGCTTTCAACCCCCCTAAGCTCCGTTTTAGCGATGGTTGTTGAGCCGATTAGCGCCCCATTTAAAGCGACTGGCACGAATTGGTTTGGCGCGACATTTTTAGCCCCGCACACGATTTGTAACACTTCCTTACCCACACCCACTTGACACACGCTGAGTTTTTCAGCGTTTTTATGGGGGGCTTTTTCTAAAATTTTACCAACAACCACATTTTTAGGAGCGGCATAAGGGATACAGCTCTCCACTTCTAAACCTAAGCGGCTCAAATCCTCACAGAGTTTGGCTATATCTTTAGGCGCATCTACAAAAACACTCAAATCATTGACACTCAGTTTCATTAAAAGCTCTCCAACACTCTCAAATCAGTTTCAAAGAAACTGCGCAAATCATTGATTTGGCAAGTCAGCATGGCTAATCTTTCAATCCCCATGCCAAAAGCAAACCCACTCACATTCTCATACCCTATGGCTTCAAACACCGCATTATTGACCATGCCGCAACCCAACACTTCTAGCCAACCTGTGTGCGAGCAAACCCTACAGCCTTCTTGCTTGCAAAACACGCAGCTAATATCCACTTCAGCGCTTGGCTCTGTGAAAGGGAAAAAGCTAGAGCGCCACCTTAATTGCACGCCGCCAAAGAAATAATGCAAAAAGTCTTCGATCACGCCCTTTAAGTGCGTGAAACGGATATTCCCTTTTTGATCCACGACAAGCCCTTCAATTTGATGGAACATAGGCGTATGAGTCAAATCATAATCGCGCCTAAAGGTTTCGCCTAAACAGATCATTTTAATGGGTGGGGTTTGTTCTTGCATGGTGTGGATTTGCACGGGCGAAGTGTGGGTCCTTAAAAGCTTGTGATCTTTAAAATAGAAAGTGTCTTGCATGTCTCTTGCAGGGTGGTAAGGGGGCAAGTTTAAAGCGCTGAAATTATGGAAATCATCTTCCACTAAAGAGCCGATTTCAAGCTTGTATCCTAATGGGGTGAAAAATTCAATGATTTTATTTTTAGTATAATTCAAAGGGTGAGAAGAGCTTGTTTTAATAGCGTTAAACAAGCTCACATCAATTTTTTCTTTTTTCAAGCGTTCTTCTAATTCAAGCTCTAAAATAGCCTTTTTTTTCCATTCAAAGGCTTTTTCAAACGCTTGTTTATAGTGGTGGATTTCTTTAGCAAAGGCGTTTTTTTCTTCGCCGTTCAGGTTTTTGAGCTGGTTGAATTTATCCGCAAAAACCCCCTTTTTACCCAAAGCATTCAAACGCGCTTCTTCTAACTCTTTGCTGTTAGTAACCTTTTCTAAGCGTTCTATTAAGGTGTGCAATAACGATCCTTATATTTTATTTTTAAAAAGCTATAATACAACTTTAATAAAAGAAAAACCTTAAAAGGGAGCAAAAAAGCATGAATGTGTTTGAAAAAATAATCCAAGGCGAAATCCCTTGTTCTAAGATTTTAGAAAACGAGCGTTTTTTATCCTTTTATGACATTAACCCTAAAGCTAAAGTGCATGCGTTAGTGATCCCCAAACAAAGCATTCAGGATTTTAATGGCATCACCCCAGAGCTTATGGCTCAAATGACAAGTTTTATTTTTGAAGTGGTGGAAAAATTAGGCATCAAAGAAAAGGGCTACAAGCTTTTAACGAATGTGGGTAAAAACGCCGGGCAAGAGGTGATGCATTTGCATTTTCATATTTTAAGCGAGGATATGCATTAAAAGGTTGGTGGTATTTCGTGCAAGCGTTTTTAAACAGGAGTTTTGCCCCTTTACTCAACCCTAACGAGAGCGTTTTAGAGCAGGTTAAATCTAGTATTATCTTAAAAAAAGGGGTGTCTTATTTTGACTGGGGGGCTTCAGGTTTAGCGAGCGCTTTAGTGGAAAAACGCGTGAAATCCTTACTGCCTTATTACGCGAACGCTCATTCCATCGCTTCTAAACATGCGATTTTAATGGGCATGCTTTTAAAAGAGTGCCAAGAAAAGTTAAAGCGTTCTTTAAATTTGAGCGCTAATCATTGCGTCTTGAGCGCGGGGTATGGGGCGAGTTCAGCGATTAAGAAATTTCAAGAAATTTTAGGGGTGTGTATCCCTTCAAAAACGAAGAAAAATTTAGAGCCGTATTTGAAAGATATGGCTTTAAAGCGTGTGATTGTAGGGCCTTATGAGCATCATTCTAATGAAATCAGTTGGCGTGAAGGCTTGTGTGAAGTGGCGCGTATCCCTTTGAATGAACATGGCTTGTTGGATTTAGAAATTTTAGAGCAAACTTTAAAAAAATCCCCTAACAGCCTGGTTTCTATGAGCGCGGCTTCTAATGTAACCGGACTGCTCACGCCCTTAAAAGAAGTTTCATCATTGTGCAAGAAATATAAGGCCGCTTTGGCTTTGGATTTAGCGAATTTTAGCGCGCATGCCAACCCTAAAGATTGCGAGTACCAAACCGGTTTTTATGCGCCTCATAAGCTTTTAGGGGGCATTGGAGGGTGCGGTCTTTTAGGCATTTCTAAAGATTTGATTGACACGCAGATCGCCCCGAGTTTTAGCGCAGGGGGCGTGATTAAATACGCTAATTGCACACGGCATGAATTTATTGATGAATTGCCTTTAAGGGAAGAATTTGGCACGCCAGGATTGTTGCAATTTTACAGGAGCGCTCTAGCGTATCAATTAAGAGATGAATGCGGTTTGGATTTTATCCACAAGAAAGAAAATAACCTTTTAAGAGTGCTCATGCATGGCTTAAAAGACTTGCCCGCTATTAATATTTATGGGAATTTAACAGCGAGTCGTGTGGGGGTAGTGGCTTTTAATATTGGGGGGATTTCGCCCTATGATTTAGCGAGGGTTTTAAGCTATGAATACGCTATTGAGACCCGGGCAGGTTGCTCTTGCGCAGGGCCTTATGGGCATGATTTATTGAATCTTAACGCTCAAAAGTCAAGCGATTTTAACGCTAAACCCGGATGGCTTAGAGTGAGCTTGCACTTCACGCATTCCATAAACGATATTGATTATTTGCTAGACAGCTTGAAAAAAGCGGTTAAAAAATTGCGTTAAGCTAAAACTATTTTTAAGGAAAAATTTGGATATTTTAGATTTGAACAAAGCGCAAGCGACACAACAAAATGAGCAAGAAGTAGAGGATAAAGAAAAAGAGTCTAAAGAGCCGGTGGTTTTAGAGGATTTGAGTGCTTTAGCATGGCTTGAATTAGAAGAGTTCAGCCGCCTTTCAGGGCTTCCTAAAGAAAGGATTTTAGAATTAGTCAATCTTGGTAAAATCAAGAGCAAAATAAGCCACAACAAGCTTTTAATTGATGCGAGCAGCGGGACAAACGCTTTAATCAAAAAGGTAGAAAATAATTTGATTTCTATGGATATGAACGGGCGTTCTTTAGAGCCTGTGTTTGTGGAAAAAACCATTAACACGATTTTAAACTTGCATGATAAAGTCATTAGCGCTAAAGACGAAACGATTTCAGCCTTTAAAAATGAAAACATGTTTTTAAAAGACGCTTTAATTTCTATGCAAGAAGTCTATGAAGAAGATAAAAAAACCATTGATCTTTTGCGAGATGAACTCAATCAAGCGAGAGAAGAAATTGAATTCATGAAGAGGAAATACCGCTTGATGTGGGGGAAAGTCGCTGACATGAGCAGCGTGAATAAAAAGTAGTTTCAAATTAATCTCAATAGTGGGATTTTATTAGCGGTAATTTTAGGTGAATCTATGTTAGAATTTGGGGTGTTTTAACAGAATGCAAGCTTGAAGGAGAACCATGTCCATTTCACGCAGAAGTATCCTAACAAAAGTCCCCATCGCGCTCGCTAGCACTAATTGTTTGAAAGCTGTTGGTGTTTTTGAAAAAGTAGAATCCATTCCGCATGCAACGCATTTTGGTTCCTTTATCGCAAAGGTTCAAAATGGAGTGATTAAAGATATTGTCCCCCAAAAGAGCGATTATAACCCTACCATGATGTTAAAAGCGATGGTTGATAGGGTGTATTCAGATAGTAGAGTGAAGTATCCTTGCGTGCGCAAGAGTTTCTTAGAAAACAAAAAAAACCACAAAGAATTGCGCGGGAGAGAAGAGTTTGTGCGCGTGAGTTGGGATGTGGCGTTGGATTTAGCGGCTAAAAAGCTTAAAGAAATCCCTAAAGAAAACATCTATAATGCCAGTTATGGTGGCTGGGGGCATGCGGGCAGCTTGCATCGTTGCCATCATTTAGCATGGCGTTTTTTTAACACGACTTTAGGGGGGGCTATTGGCACTGATGGGGAATATAGTAATGGCGCGGCTGCAAGAATAAACCCTATGATTGTAGGGGATATGGAAGTTTATTCGCAACAAACCACGCATGAAGAGATGATTAAAAATTGTAAGGTGTATGTCATGTGGGGGGCAGATTTACTCAAGTGCAACCGCATTGATTATTTTGTGCCAAACCATGTCAATGACAGCTACTACCCCAAGTATAAAAGAGCTGGTATTAAATTCATCAGTATCGATCCCATTTATACCGAAACCGCTCAAGCCTTTAATGCTGAATGGATACCCATTCGCCCTAACACTGATGTAGCGTTAATGCTAGGCATGATGCATTATCTTTATACAAGCAATCAATATGATAAAGCGTTTATCGCTAAATACACTGATGGTTTTGATAAATTCTTACCCTATTTGCTAGGAGAGAGCGATAATGCACCTAAGAATTTACAATGGGCGTCTCAAATCACTGGAGTGAGTGCAGAAAAAATCAAAGAATTAGCGGATTTGTTTGTTTCTAAGCGCACTTTTTTAGCGGGTAATTGGGCCATGCAAAGAGCTCAGTATGGCGAGCAACCGGATTGGGCGTTAATTGTTTTAGCCAGTATGATTGGTCAAGTGGGCTTATCTGGTGGGGGCTTTGGCTTTTCTATGCATTATGGAGGGAACGCTCAAGCAAGCTCAGGGGCAAGAATTGTTCCTATGATTTCGCAAGGGCATAATTCTGTAAAAAGCACTATTCCAGCATCTAGAGTTTCTGAAGCGATTTTGAATCCGGATAAAGAAATTGATTTTATGGGTAAAAAACTTAAATTACCTAAAATCAAAATGATCTACAATTGTGGGGCGGATTTATTAGGGCATGAAGCTGATACAAACGAGCTGATTCGCGCTTTAAGGACCTTAGATTGCGTGATCGTGCATGAGCCTTGGTGGACGCCTACGGCAAAATTTGCTGATATTGTCTTTGCTTCCACTAGCACTATGGAAAGAGATGATATTACTTTTGGAGGGAGTTATTCTAAGAATGTGGTTTATGCCATGCGTAAGGTGGTAGAGCCTGTTTATGAATCTAAAGACGATTATGAGATTTTCAGACAGCTTGCTTTACGCATTGGGGGCAATGAAACAGAGCAGAAATTCACTGAATCTAAGAGTTACGTGGAATGGATTAAGGGCCTTTATGAAAAAAGCGATGGCCCTACTTTGAAATCGTTTGATCAATTTTGGAGGGATGGCTTTGTGGAGTTTGAAATCCCTGAAAATGCGAGAAAGTTTGTGCGTCATGCGAAATTCAGGCAAGACCCTATTAGTAATAAACTGGATACAGAGAGCGGGAAAATTCAAATTTTTTCTCAAAAATGCGCGGATTTTAAACTGGCCGATTTTAAAGGGCATCCTACTTGGTTTGAGCCAGCTGAGTGGCTAGGCTCTAAAATGGCTGAGACTTATCCGTTCCATTTGATCTCCCCGCACCCAAAATACCGTGTCAATTCACAGCTTGATAACACTTGGGTTAGGAATGTGTATAAAATTCAAGGCAGAGAGCCTGTAATGATCAACGAACTAGACGCTAATAAATTAGGCATTAGGCATGGTGAAATTGTAGAAGTGTTTAACGCTAGGGGGAGGTTGTTAGCAGGGGCGTTTGTAACTAAGAATATCCGTCAAGGGGTTTTGAGTATCCAAAAAGGGGCGTGGTATGACCCAGAAGATGAGAGGGTTAGAAACCCACGATGCAATGGAGGGCATGTGAATACGCTCACTTCTTTGCGCCCCACAA
The DNA here is from genome assembly GCF_900478295.1 of Helicobacter pylori NCTC 11637 = CCUG 17874 = ATCC 43504 = JCM 12093. Taxonomy (NCBI): domain Bacteria; kingdom Pseudomonadati; phylum Campylobacterota; class Epsilonproteobacteria; order Campylobacterales; family Helicobacteraceae; genus Helicobacter; species Helicobacter pylori. The sequence goes on along the minus strand of NZ_LS483488.1, from coordinate 1,252,362 downwards.
GCAGCATGACACAAGCCATTTCAGCCAATACCGCCTTAGTTAATATCAGAAGACTCAGAAGATATGAATTAGTCAAACCCTATCATTCTATTTCAACACCAAGCATCATTGGGGCTTAAACGGAGTGAAAATACTAGCATGAGAGTGTTTTTACCCAATAAAGGCTTAATAACTAAAGACTTGATACTAGCCAAGCCAAAGCGTGGGGTGATTCTCAATTTTTATATTATAATACTTTGCGTCATGTAACTTGTGGTTATGCAACCGATGATAAGTCAAGGATTATAAAAGATGAGCGTTTTTCAAATGAGTTTGAAATGTTGCGTGGGGTTGGTTTTGTTTATGGGGGTCTTATTAGGGGATTTTAAAGCTTTTAAGGTTAGAGTGGATAAAAGTTTAGCTCTGCCCTTTTTAAATGTGCTTTCATTAGCTTTTAAACAAGACATGAAAACAGATCTCATTTTTGTGGTTACCAAAAGCAACAAATTGAGTAAAAAAGTCCTTTGTGGTTTTGACGCTTTTTTATTGCCTGAATCTCTGATGAGCGGCATGCCTAAAAAAGCGCTATTCCATAAGGAGTTTTTATTCCAATCTAAAGAAAGTAAGACGCTCTATGCGTTTTCGCTGATTGATTCTCAGTATTGCTCCAAAGGTGGAAATTACAGATACGAATTAGAAAAATTAGAACGCTGGTTTGTGCAAAAAGCGCCTGAGTTGGCTGAGAGCCACAGAGTGGATTATAAGAGTCAGTATGATAAAACACAAACAAAAATAAAGAATGAGCGATGATTTTAGTATTAGATTTTGGGAGCCAATACACACAGCTGATCGCTAGAAGATTGAGAGAGAGCGGGATTTATACAGAAATAGTCCCTTTTTTTGAAAGCATAGAAAACATTCAAAAAAAAGCCCCTAAAGGTTTGATTTTGAGTGGGGGGCCAGCGAGCGTGTACGCTAAAGACGCTTACAAGCCTAACGAGAAAATCTTTGATTTGAATGTGCCGATTTTAGGGATTTGCTACGGCATGCAGTATCTGGTGGATTTTTTTGGGGGGGTAGTGGTTGGTGCGAATGAGCAAGAATTTGGTAAGGCTGTTTTAGAAATCACTCAAAATTCCGTGATTTTTGAAGGCGTGAAGATTAAAAGCCTTGTGTGGATGAGCCATATGGATAAAGTCATAGAATTGCCTAAAGGCTTCACTACTCTTGCAAAAAGCCCTAATTCCCCCCATTGTGCGATTGAAAACGGCAAGATTTTTGGCTTGCAATTCCACCCAGAAGTCATTCAAAGCGAAGAAGGGGGTAAGATTTTAGAAAATTTTGCCCTTTTAGTTTGCGGCTGTGAAAAAACTTGGGGGATGCAGCATTTCGCTCAAAGAGAAATCGCGCGATTGAAAGAAAAAATTGCTGACGCTAAGGTTTTGTGCGCGGTGAGTGGGGGCGTGGATTCTACGGTGGTCGCTACGCTATTGCACAGAGCCATTAAGGATAATTTGATCGCTGTTTTTGTGGATCATGGCTTGTTGCGTAAAAATGAAAAAGAAAAAGTGCAAGCGATGTTTAAAGACTTGCAAATCCCCTTAAACACGATAGACGCTAAAGGAATCTTTTTGTCTAAATTAAAGGGCGTGAGCGAGCCTGAATTGAAGCGAAAAATCATCGGCGAAACCTTTATTGAAGTGTTTGAAAAAGAAGCCAAGAAGCACCATTTAAAAGGCAAAATTGAGTTTTTAGCCCAAGGCACTTTATACCCTGATGTGATTGAATCCGTGAGCGTTAAAGGGCCTTCAAAAGTGATCAAAACCCACCATAATGTGGGCGGACTGCCTGAATGGATGGACTTTAAACTCATAGAGCCTTTAAGGGAATTGTTTAAAGATGAGGCGCGTTTGTTGGGTAAGGAATTGGGCGTTAGCCAGGATTTTTTAATGCACCACCCCTTTCCAGGGCCTGGGCTTGCTGTAAGGATTTTAGGCGAAGTCAGCGAGAGTAAGATCAAACGCTTGCAAGAAGCGGATTTTATTTTTATAGAGGAACTTAAAAAAGCCAATTTGTATGACAAGGTTTGGCAAGCTTTTTGCGTGCTGTTGAATGTCAATTCTGTGGGGGTTATGGGGGATAATCGCACTTATGAAAACGCTATTTGTTTAAGAGCGGTAAATGCGAGCGATGGCATGACGGCGAGCTTTTCATTTTTAGAGCATTCTTTTTTAGAAAAGGTTTCTAATCGTATCACTAATGAAGTGAGCGGTATCAATAGGGTGGTGTATGATATTACCTCTAAACCACCAGGAACGATTGAATGGGAATGATTATCTTAAAAAATAGCGCTAAAAGTGGGATTTTTTGGGTAAGATTAGGAATTGATTTTAAAGAAAAAGAAAGAAAGGAAGTTAATGAAAAAAGGTAGTTTGGCAATCGTTTTAGGATCGCTATTAGCGAGTGGGGCGTTTTATACGGCTTTGGCTGATGGAATGCCTGCAAAGCAGCAGCACAATAATACGGGCGAGTCCGTGGAGTTGCATTTCCACTATCCTATTAAAGGCAAGCAAGAGCCTAAAAACAGCCATTTAGTCGTTTTGATCGAACCTAAAATAGAGATCAATAAAGTTATCCCTGAAAATTATCAAAAAGAGTTTGAGAAGTCTTTATTCCTCCAGTTGAGTAGTTTTTTAGAGAGAAAAGGCTATAGCGTTTCGCAATTTAAAGATGCTAGCGAAATCCCTCAAGACATCAAAGAAAAAGCGTTGCTCGTTTTACGCATGGATGGGAATGTGGCGATTTTAGAAGATATTGTGGAAGAAAACGATGCGGCAAATGAAGAAAAGGTTATAGACATGTCTTCAGGGTATTTGAACTTGAATTTTGTTGAACCAAAAAGTGAAGACATTATCCATAGTTTTGGCGTTGATATTTCAAAGATTGAGGCTGTGATTGAAAGAGTGGAATTGCGGCGCACCAATTCTGGAGGTTTTGTCCCCAAAACTTTTGTGCATAAGATTAAAGAAACCGATCATGATCAAGCCATTAGAAAGATCATGAATCAAGCCTATCACAAAGTGATGGTGCATATCACTAAAGAGTTGAGCAAAAAACACATGGAACATTATGAAAAAGTTTCTAGCGAGATGAAAAAGCGAAAGTAGTTTTTTAGAAACGAAAAGCTTAGAATCATTGAGAGCTGTTTTTAAAAAGTAGCTTTTTAAAAGGGTGGGGGGAGTTTGGATTAATAATTTTTGAGTGCCGCTTTTGATTTTAGTGGCATTTTTGAAAAATTACGCTCAAAAATTAGAAAATTCAGCTATAATAACGCTTCATGTGAAAATTTCGGGGCGTAGCGCAGTCTGGTTAGCGCACTTGGTTTGGGACCAAGGGGTCGAAGGTTCGAATCCTTTCGCCCCGACCACTTTTTTGCATAATTTATTGTTCTGTTTAAAATTCTTTGGTAGAATATCGCTTCCTTTCATTGAATGGTGGGAGTAGCTCAGTCGGTTAGAGCATCAGATTGTGGTCCTGAGGGTCGTGGGTTCAATTCCCATCTTCCACCCCATCTCATTAAATAAGCGTTTTACCAAGTTTTATGTTAGTCATTCCTTTATTTGAATTGTAAGCGTTCGTAGCTCAATTGGATAGAGCACCAGACTTCGGATCTGGGGGTTAGGGGTTCGACTCCCTTCGGGCGCACCACCTAACACCAAATATCATGCGCTTGTAGCTCAGCTGGATAGAGCAACAGCCTTCTAAGCCGTAGGTCGCAGGTTCGAGTCCTGCCAAGCGCACCACTTTTGACATTCTTTAAAGAGGAGTTATGGATTCTTTAGAGTGGGGATTACTCATTTTCTTGATTCTTGTTTTTCTTATAGGCATAGGATACTACATCTTTATGGTTTTTTCTTCTAAAGATTGATCATCAAAATAGCCCAATGACAAGTGGTGGGGTTGGAAATCTCTAAAACACAGATCTTGCATGAAAACAATCTTATACGAAAACATTAATAAAAGTGGTTATAAAAACCTAAAAAATGAGAAATATGTAAGAATGAAAGATACACGCATTACCCATGACTTTATCGCGCCGAACAAGGAAAGCTTTTTGACTACGACCTGTGCGAAATCCTGCTATAAAAATATTAAATCAAAGCAAGACTTGTTAAAAATTAAGGCTCTGTTTTTAATTGAATCTCAATCATAAAATGTAAAAATACTCAAAGCCATCAAGAAATATAGCGATCTGAAAAGAGGCTCACAATTGGGATAAAGCCCGCTTTTTAGGGATAGATAAAAAGCGTTTTCAAATTGCATGGGTAACTTTATGGGGTGGAGCGTTTCTAATTTTTGGTATAATCGCTAGAAATTATGAGAAAGATTCTATCTTGTTTTAGTGGGGTTTTGCATGCGTTTATTATTGTGGTGGGTATTGGTGTTGTTATTGTTTTTAAATCCTTTGAGGGCGGTTGAAGAGCATGAAACGGATGCGGTGGATTTGTTTTTGATTTTCAATCAAATCAACCAACTCAATCAAGTCATTGAAACTTACAAGAAAAACCCTGAAAGAAGCGCTGAAATCTCTCTGTATAACACCCAAAAGAATGACTTGATTAAAAGTTTGACTTCTAAAGTGTTGAATGAAAGGGATAAAATTGGCATTGATATCAATCAAAATTTAAAAGAGCAAGAGAAAATCAAAAAGCGCTTGTCTAGAAGCATTAAGGGCGATAATTTCTACACTTTCATGAAAGACAGATTGTCTTTAGATATTTTGTTGATAGATGAAATTTTGTATCGTTTTATAGATAAAATCAGGAGCAGTATTGATATTTTTAGCGAACAAAAAGATGTGGAAAGTATCAGCGATTCTTTCCTTTTGCGTTTAGGGCAATTCAAACTCTACACTTTCCCTAAAAATTTAGACAATGTCAAAATGCATGAATTAGAGCAGATGTTTAGCGATTATGAATTGCGTTTGAACACTTATACCGAAGTCTTGCGTTACATTAAAAACCACCCTAAAGAAGTGCTTCCTAAAAACTTGATCATGGAAGTGAATATGGATTTTGTGTTAAACAAAATCAGCAAGGTCTTGCCTTTCACAGCCCATAGCTTGCAAGTGAGTAAGATTGCGCTTGCTTTGATGATTTTAACCTTATTGCTAGGTTTAAGGCAGTTGATCACTTGGCTTTTAGCCAAATTCCTGGATTGGATTTTTGAAATCATGCAGCGCAATAAAACAATGCATGTCAATGTGCAAAAAAGCATTGTTTCGCCGGTTTCTGTCTTTTTAGCCCTATTTAGTTGCGATATAGCTTTAGATATTTTCTACTACCCTAACGCATCGCCCCCTAAAGTTTCTATGTGGGTGGGCGCGGTGTATATCATGCTTTTAGCATGGTTAGTGATAGCGCTTTTTAAAGGCTATGGGGAAGCGTTAGTTACGAATATGGCTACCAAAAGCACGCACAATTTTAGAAAAGAAGTGATCAACTTGATTTTAAAAGTCGTGTATTTTTTGATCTTTATTGTCACGCTTTTAGGGGTTTTGAAACAACTGGGGTTTAATGTTTCAGCCATCATCGCTTCTTTAGGGATTGGGGGGTTAGCGGTGGCTTTGGCGGTTAAAGACGTGTTGGCGAATTTTTTTGCTTCTGTCATCTTGTTGTTAGACAATTCGTTTTCTCAAGGGGATTGGATTGTGTGCGGTGAAGTGGAGGGCACGGTGGTGGAAATGGGGTTAAGGCGCACCACGATCAGAGCCTTTGATAACGCTCTTTTGTCCGTGCCTAATTCAGAATTAGCCGGAAAACCCATCAGGAATTGGAGCCGGCGTAAAGTGGGAAGGCGTATTAAAATGGAAATAGGCTTAACTTATAGCTCCAGCCAAAGCGCTTTACAGCTTTGCGTGAAAGACATTAAAGAAATGCTAGAAAACCACCCTAAAATCGCCAATGGAGCCGATAGCGCTTTGCAAAACGCGAGCGATTACCGCTACATGTTTAAAAAAGATATTGTTTCTATTGACGATTTTTTAGGGTATAAAAACAATCTGTTTGTCTTTTTAGACCAGTTTGCAGACAGCTCTATCAATATTTTAGTGTATTGCTTTTCTAAAACAGTGGTTTGGGAAGAGTGGCTAGAAGTCAAAGAAGATGTGATGCTAAAAATCATGGGGATTGTGGAAAAGCACCATTTGAGTTTTGCTTTCCCATCACAGAGTTTGTATGTGGAGAGTTTGCCAGAAGTTAGCCTGAAAGAAGGGGCTAAAATCTGAAATTATTGGTAGATGTATTCTTTGGTTAAGGGGAAAGTGTTATCCACGCTGTTGGTTAAAAGCAATTGGAATAAATCCGCGCTCCCCACCCTAAAAGCGGACGCACAAGTCCTTAAATACAGATCCCACATGCGGATAAAGCGTTCGTCATAGCCGAGTCTTTTCACTTGGTCTAGGTTGTGGTTGAAGTTGTTTCGCCAAATGTCTAAAGTCTTAGCGTAATGGATGCGTAAGCTTTCAGCCATGAGCAAGTGGAAGTCGCATTCGCTCATCACGCTCATCACTTCTCTTAAAGAGGGCAAGTAGCCGCCTGGAAAGATGTATTTATCCACCCATGCGTTAGTCTTGCCTTCAAAACAGCATAAAATGGAGTGGAGCAAAAACATCCCGCCTCTCTTCAACACTTCTTTAACTTTTTTGAAATAAAAGGGCAAATTATCCTTACCCACATGCTCAAACATGCCCACGCTCACCACCTTATCAAAGCGGTATAAGCGCCCGTCTAAATCCTGGTAATTTAATAACTTGATCGTTACTTTATTCTCTAACCCTAGCTCTTGGACTCGTTTGTTAGCCTGTTTGTATTGTTCGCTAGAAATGGTGATCCCCATCACTTCCGCCCCGTATTCTTGTGCGGCTTTTACAGAGAGATAGCCCCAGCCACAGCCTATATCTAGCAGTTTTTCGCCAGGCTTTAGGTGGAGCTTTTTTAAAGTGTGATCTAATTTTTGGAGTTGGGCGGCATGGAGGGTGTCATCGTCTTTTTTGAAATACGCGCATGAATAGCTTAAGGTTTCATCTAACCAGATAGAATAAAAGTCATTCCCTAGATCGTAATGTTTAGAAATGTTGGAGCTTTCTTTGATAGGCTTTTGGATAGCTTTAGCGTTATCATGTTTGTGCAAATGCTCATAATTGGTTTGCAAATACAAAGAATGCATCACCTCATCCATAGAGCCTTCAATATCAATCACGCCGTCCATATAAGCCTCAGCGATCGTCAAAGACATGTCTTTTTTAATATCGCTAAATTTTAGGGGGCGATGGATTTTAAGGGTGAATTTAGGCGAATGTTCGCCATTCCTATAAACGCTATTGTCCCAAAAAACGACCTGATAATCGCCGTTTTTCCACTGCTTGAACATGCTTTTGAGCAAAAATTTTGAAATCATCTGTCTATTCCTTGAACTCTTTTTTCAATTTTTTAAGCGTTAATTATAATGAATTTTAAGCTAAAAACACCCCACAAATAAGCATAAATTCAACCTCTATTCTCTAAATTTTTAAAAGCATGTTAAAATTAAGAGATTTAAACAAATTTAAGGTAACACGATTATAAAGATGCAAAAATCACTGATCACAACCCCCATTTATTATGTGAATGACATCCCTCATATTGGCCATGCTTATACGACTTTGATTGCGGATACTTTAAAGAAGTATTACACGCTTCAAGGCGAAGAAGTCTTTTTTTTAACCGGCACCGATGAGCATGGGCAAAAGATCGAACAAAGCGCAAGACTGAGAAATCAAAGCCCTAAAGCTTACGCCGATAGCATTAGCGCGATTTTTAAAGACCAGTGGGATTTTTTCAATTTAGATTATGATGGTTTTATCCGCACCACAGACAGCGAGCATCAAAAATGCGTGCAAAACGCCTTTGAAATCATGTTTGAAAAAGGGGATATTTATAAAGGCGCTTATAGCGGGTATTATTGCGTGAGCTGTGAGAGTTATTGCGCGATCTCTAAAACGGACAACACGAACGATAAAGTCTTATGCCCTGATTGCTTGAGGGAGACTGCGCTTTTAGAAGAAGAGAGTTATTTTTTCAGATTGAGCGCGTATGAGAAGCCTTTATTGGATTTTTACGCTAAAAACCCTGAAGCGATTTTGCCCGTTTATCGTAAAAATGAAGTAACTTCTTTTATTGAGCAGGGTTTATTGGATCTGTCTATCACGCGCACGAGCTTTGAATGGGGCATTCCTTTGCCTAAAAAAATGAACGATCCTAAACATGTGGTGTATGTTTGGCTGGACGCTTTATTGAATTATGCGAGCGCGTTAGGGTATTTGAATGATTTAGACAATAAAATGGCACATTTTGAATGCGCTAGGCATATTGTGGGTAAGGATATTTTACGCTTCCATGCCATTTATTGGCCGGCTTTTTTGATGAGTTTGAATTTGCCCCTATTCAAACAGCTTTGCGTGCATGGGTGGTGGACGATAGAGGGCGTGAAAATGAGTAAGAGCTTGGGTAATGTTTTAGACGCTCAAAAAATCGCTATGGAGTATGGGATTGAGGAATTACGCTATTTTTTATTGCGTGAAGTGCCTTTTGGGCAAGACGGGGATTTTTCTAAAAAAGCGTTAATAGAAAGGATCAATGCGAATTTGAATAACGATTTGGGGAATTTGCTGAATCGCTTGCTAGGCATGGCTAAAAAATATTTCAATCATTCTCTAAAAAGCGCAAAAATCACCGCTTATTATTCTAAAGAGCTAGAAAAAGTGCATCAAATCTTAGATAACGCTAATTCTTTTGTGCCTAAAATGCAATTGCATAAAGCTTTAGAGGAATTGTTTAATGTTTATGATTTTTTAAACAAACTCATCGCTAAAGAAGAGCCATGGGTTTTGCACAAAAACAACGAATCAGAAAAACTAGAAGCCTTATTGAGTTTGATCGCAAACGCGCTTTTGCAATCAAGCTTTTTGCTCTATGCGTTCATGCCAAAGAGTGCGGCTAAATTAGCGAACGCTTTCAACACAGAAATCACGCCCGATAATTACGAACGCTTTTTTAAAGCTAAAAAATTACAAGATATGATTTTACAAGACACCGAGCCTTTATTTTCCAAAATGGAGAAAATTGAAAGGACTGAAAAAGCGGGAGAAGTCTCACCAGAAAAAAACGAAAAAGAAAAAAAGGACGCAAAAGAAAAAGCCCCCCAAAAACAAGAAAACTATATCAGCATTGAGGATTTCAAAAAAGTAGAGATCAAAGTGGGGCTTATCAAAGAAGCTCAAAGGATTGAAAAATCCAATAAATTACTGCGCTTGAAAGTGGATTTAGGCGAAGGTTATTTGAGGCAGATTATTTCAGGGATCGCTTTGGATTATGAGCCTGAAAGCTTGGTGGGTCAAATGGTGTGCGTGGTGGCTAATTTAAAACCCGCAAAGCTTATGGGTGAAATGAGTGAGGGCATGATTTTAGCGGTGCGAGATAGCGATAATCTGGCTTTAATCAGCCCTACCAAAGAAAAAATTGCAGGAAGTTTGATCAGCTAAATGCGATTAGGGGTGAATGAAGCCGTAGAATTGAGTTTGGGCGAATTGCAAAACACACCCTCAATCAGCTATTTTAATTCTATTGTTTTGTCTTTAAACAAAGTCCAAAAAGGCTCTTTATTTGTCGCCAAAGATCATGCTCTCATTCCTAAAGCTTTAGAGTTAGGGGCTTATGGGATTTTATACGCAGGAGAATATCCTGTAAGCGATAGGGATGTGGCATGGATCAAGCTTAAAGATATAGAACATTCTTTGAATCATTTGTTTAAATTTTGCTTGTTGAATGAGCGCGTGGTCGGGGCGTTGTTAAGCCCCATAGAATTAGAGATCGCTTCTAAAATCATGGTGAGCAATTTTGTGTGGTGCTTGAAAGAGAGCCTTGAAGATTTATTCATTATAGAGGGGTGTAAAATAGCCTTTTTTGATAAATTGGAGTGGCTCCATTTGTTTTATAAGCAAGAGCGCTTGAAAGAAGATTTAAAGGAATATTTAAAGGAAAGCCGTTTAATCGTTCTCAACCAATCCTTTTTTTGCAGCGCTTTAGTCTATGAAAAACAAGAATACGAATTCAAAATGCCATGCATCTTTTTAGAGCCTTTAAAAAGGGTCATTCAATTGTGCGAGAAATTACAAATTGAGTTTGATTTGAATCTTTTGGGCAAAAAAGAATACCCTTTAGATCATTGCAAACCCTTTTTTGTGAATAAGAATCTAGAAATAGCCCCTTATGGCGCAACGGCAAGGGTGGTTGTTGCTGAGGCGTCAAAAGAATTGTTTGAAATGATGCTTCAAAAAGCCTTTGAGATTTTATCGTGGGGGAAAATTGTCGTGTTTTGTCGTAAAAACAGCGCGGCTTTCTTTGAAAAAAATAACCCTTATTGTTACACCACCCAAAACAACTTAAAAGAGCAATTAAAAAATTTAGCGTTTAATTTCGCTTTTATTTATGGGATTAGCTCCCATCATTTAGAATCCCTTTTAAACCCCCCTCTTTTTAAAAAAACCCCCACGCTATGGTAAGTCATGCTCATTTGTAACGATAAAATTAATCCAAAAACCCTTTTAGAAGAAATCATGGCGTTAAGGCCATGGCGTAAAGGCCCTTTTAAAATTTCTCAAATCAAGATTGATAGCGAATGGGACAGCTCCATTAAATGGGATCTAGTCAAAAACGCCACTCCTTTAAAAGATAAGGTTGTGGCTGATGTGGGTTGCAATAACGGCTATTACTTGTTTAAAATGCTAGAATATAAGCCTAAAAGTTTGGTGGGGTTTGATCCGGGCGTTTTAGTCAAAAAACAATTTGAATTTTTAGCCCCCTTTTTTGATAAAGAAAAAAAAATCATTTATGAGTCTTTAGGGGTAGAGGATTTGCATGAAAAGTATCCTAATGCTTTTGATGTCATTTTTTGCTTAGGGGTGCTATACCACAGAAAAAGCCCGCTAGAGGCTTTAAAAGCCTTGTATCATGCTTTAAAGATAAAAGGGGAGTTGGTGTTGGACACTTTAATCATTGATTCGCCCCTAGACATCGCCCTTTGCCCTAAAAAAACTTATGCTAAAATGAAAAACGTTTATTTTATCCCTAGCGTTAGCGCGCTAAAGGGGTGGTGCGAAAGGGTAGGGTTTGAAAATTTTGAGATTCTTAGCGTTTCAAAGACCACGCCTAAAGAACAGCGTAAAACGGATTTTATTTTGGGGCAGAGTTTGGAAGATTTTTTGGATAAAACGGATCCCTCTAAAACTTTAGAGGGGTATGATGCTCCTTTAAGGGGGTATTTTAAGATGCTTAAACCAAACAAGCGTTAAATAAAGGATAAGATAGTGCAAGAATCAGTCGTTCGTGTGGATTATGACTCTTTAGAGACTTGTAAGAATTTCAAACCAAGCGTTGGCACTGAATTGGTCGTTTTAGAAAAAGATATAGCCCATGCGCGTTTCAAGGGCAATGAAAGCATGGTGTATGAAGAAAATTTTGTGCATGCCGGATTTGTGCTTATTGCGTGCAATTATGCGGCCTTGTGCGCGTTGAATAAAAGACACAGCGTGGTGGTTTCTAATAACATCAATTTTTATGCCCCCCTAGAATTGAATCAAGAAGCGCTCATTAAAGCGCAAGTGATTCAAAATGGCGTGAAAAAAGCTGAAATAAAAATAGAGGCGTTTGTGTTAGACATTCAGGTTTTAGAGGGAATGATAGAAATTGTGGTGTTTGATAAAAAGCCTTTTAAATTCAATTTTAAAGAAGAGTAGTTAAATGGTTATTGTTTTAGTCGTGGATAGCTTTAAAGACACCAGTAATGGCACTTCTATGACAGCGTTTCGTTTTTTTGAAGCGCTGAAAAAAAGAGGGCATGCGATGAGAGTGGTTGCCCCTCATGTGGATAATTTAGGGAGTGAAGAAGAAGGGTATTACAACCTTAAAGAGCGCTATATCCCCCTAGTTACAGAAATCTCACACAAACAGCACATTCTTTTTGCTAAACCGGATGAAAAAATCTTAAGGAAGGCTTTTAAGGGAGCGGATATGATCCATACTTATTTGCCTTTTTTGCTAGAAAAAACAGCCGTAAAAATCGCGCGAGAAATGCAAGTGCCTTACATTGGCTCTTTCCATTTACAGCCAGAGCATATTTCTTATAATATGAAATTGGGGTGGTTTTCTTGGTTTAACATGACGCTTTTTTCGTGGTTTAAATCTTCGCATTACCGCTATATCCACCATATCCATTGCCCATCAAAATTCATTGTAGAAGAATTAGAAAAATACAACTATGGAGGGAAAAAATACGCTATTTCTAACGGCTTTGATCCCATGTTTAGATTTGAACATCCGCAAAAAAGCCTTTTTGACACCACACCCTTTAAAATCGCTATGGTAGGGCGCTATTCTAATGAAAAAAATCAAAGCGTTTTAATCAAAGCGATTGCTTTAAGCCGATACAAACAAGACATTGTATTATTACTCAAAGGCAAAGGGCCTGATGAGAAAAAAATCAAACTTTTAGCCCAAAAACTAGGCGTAAAAACGGAGTTTGGGTTTGTCAATTCTAATGAATTGTTAGAGATCTTAAAAACCTGCACCCTTTATGCGCACACGGCCAATGTGGAAAGCGAAGCGATTGCGTGCTTAGAGGCCATTAGCGTGGGGATTGTGCCTGTTATCGCTAATAGCCCTTTAAGCGCGACCAGGCAATTCGCGCTAGATGAACGATCGCTGTTTGAACCTGATGACGCTACAGATTTGAGCGCTAAAATAGATTGGTGGTTAGAAAACAAGCTTGAAAGAGAAAGGATGCAAAACGAATACGCTAAAAGCGCTTTAAACTACACTTTAGAAAATTCAGTCATTCAAATTGAAAAAGTTTATGAAGAAGCGATCAGAGATTTTAAAAACAACCCCCATCTCTTTAAAACCTTATCGTAACAAAAGGATAAAAAATGCAAGAAGTCCATGATTATGGGATTAATTTTTGGAGCAATAACGAATTTAAGATAGAAAAAGGCTTGGTTAAAGTTTGTCATGGCAAAAACCCCTCGCTTTTAGAAATCGTTCAAAGCGTGCGCGATAAGGGCTATAGAGGGCCTTTGTTGGTGCGATTCCCCCATTTGGTGCAAAAACAAATCAAAAGCTTGTTTGATGCGTTTTCTTTGGCGATTAAAGAGTATCAATACAGCGGGGCTTTTAAGGCGGTTTTCCCTTTAAAGGTCAATCAAATGCCATCGTTTGTTTTCCCTTTAGTTCAGGGGGCTAAGGGCTTGGATTATGGTTTAGAAGCCGGGAGCAAGTCTGAGCTCATCATTGCGATGAGTTACACTAACCCTAAAGCCCCTATCACCGTGAATGGCTTTAAAGACAAAGAAATGATTGAGCTTGGCTTTATCGCTAAAAGCATGCAGCATGAAATCACTTTAACGATTGAGGGTTTGAATGAATTGAAAACCATTATCGCCGTGGCTAAACAAAACGATTTTGTAGCATGCCCTAAAATTGGCATTCGCATCCGTTTGCACAGCACTGGCACTGGCGTTTGGGCAAAGAGTGGGGGGATCAATTCTAAATTTGGTCTTAGCAGCACTGAAGTTTTAGAAGCGATGCGCCTTTTAGAAGAAAATGACTTGTTAGAGCATTTCCACATGATACATTTCCACATAGGCTCTCAAATCAGCGATATTTCGCCCTTAAAAAAGGCTTTAAGAGAAGCGGGAAACTTGTATGCAGAATTGCGTAAAATGGGCGCTAAAAATCTCAATAGCGTGAATATTGGAGGGGGGTTAGCCGTAGAATACACCCAGCACAAGCACCACCAAGATAAAAACTACACTTTAGAGGAATTCAGCGCTGATGTGGTGTTTTTATTGAGAGAAATTGTGAAAAATAAGCAAGAAATCGAGCCGGACATTTTCATTGAATCAGGCCGTTATATTTCCGCTAACCATGCCGTTTTGGTGGCCCCGGTGTTAGAATTGTTTTCGCATGAATACAATGAAAAATCCCTAAAAATCAAAGAAAATAATAACCCCCCTTTGATTGATGAAATGCTAGACTTGCTCGCTAATATCAATGAAAAAAACGCCATTGAATACTTGCATGATAGTTTTGATCACACCGAGTCGCTATTCACGCTTTTTGATTTGGGCTATATTGATTTGATTGACAGGAGCAACACTGAAGTTTTAGCCCATTTGATTGTCAAAAAAGCGGTGCAATTGCTTTATGTTAAGGATCATAATGATATTTTGCGCATTCAAGAGCAAGTCCAAGAGCGCTATTTATTGAATTGCTCGTTTTTCCAAAGCTTGCCGGATTATTGGGGCTTGAGGCAGAATTTCCCGGTCATGCCCTTGAATAAATTAGATGAAAAGCCCACCAGGAGCGCGAGCTTGTGGGATATTACTTGCGATAGCGATGGGGAAATCGCTTTTGATTCCACGAAGCCCTTGTTTTTGCACGATATAGATATAGATGAAGAAGAATACTTTTTAGCGTTCTTTTTAGTGGGAGCGTATCAAGAAGTTTTAGGCATGAAGCACAATTTATTCACGCACCCTACGGAATTTAGCGTGGTTTTTGATGAAAAAGGCGATTATGAAGTGGAAGATATTTGCGAAGCCCAAACGATTTTAGATGTGCTAGACGATTTGGACTATGACACTAAAGAAATTGAGCGCCTTTTAAAGCAAAAAATTGAAGACAACAACCAACTAGACATGGAAGAAAAGAAAGAAATCATGGGGCGCCTGTATGTCATGCTGAGCGAAAACGGGTATTTGCGCACGATTTCTTAAAAGCAAAAACCCACTAAAAACGCTTTTTGTTGGGTTTTTATATTGTTTAAGATCTTTAAGACTTCTTTAGATTTCATTTAAGGATATTTTCCATGATTTCTTTCACTATTTTAGGGTGCAAGATTTCGCCAGAATGAAAAGGCAAAACCTGCCTGATCTTATCTTTCACATAAATTCTATGGTTGCCTTTTTGCCTAGAGAAAACAAATCCATTCTGCAATAATAGCTTCTCTGCTTCTTTAGCTGTGAGTCGTGGCAATTCAGGCAAAAGCTATCTCAATGGGTGCTATTACAGAATTTTTCTTAGAAAGAAAAGCTAACTCATCGGCTTCTAAATCTCCCAAATAAAGCTCTATGGCTTCTTTAATGTTTCTTAGGGCTTCTTCATAACTTTTCCCTTGTGATACACAGCCTTTTAGAAAGGGGACAAAAGCAAAATACCCATTCTCATCTTTTTCTATGACAGCGTTTATAAGCATGGCACTACCTTTGATTAAATTTCTTATGATTATACACATAATATATTTTAAACAAAATTAAATGGACAGATTAGGGAGGGAATGAAAAAAGAAAAATAAAAGAGAGAAAAGAAAAGATAAAAAAAAAGAAGAGCCACCCCAATGGGGGGGGTTTATTCTTTTAACTCCGCCTCCTCTTTATCCATATTCGCTAAATGCTCATCAACCTCTTTAGCAGTTGCTAGTCCAATATTATTAAAAATGTCTTTTAATAAATTTTCAGTAAGACCCGCACAGCTTAAGCCGTATTTATTGATACCGCCATCGCAAAGCAATTGAGCCACAAACAACGTCTCATTTTTGTTTTTAGGTAAAGTCATAGCCCAAAAACCATCAGGGGAAAAGTCGTTAAGTTCTTTTTCAAACTCCTTATTACCCTCCGCATACTCTTTAATCACACCACAGAATAAAGTCGTTCCAACTCTATCCAAGTGGTCTAGTGTCTCAATCTCGCATTTTTTCTCATCTCGGTTATCAATCATAGCACGCCACTCCGCATCGCTATGTTTATTTAAACCTTTCGCATAATGGAGAGCGGTAAGAATGATAGCGGTTGCTTGATTACCACTACCCTCAAAAAACATAGGAGATAATAACGCACCGAGCCTACTTTTTCTCTCGCTTAAAGTATAATCCTCCGCAATAATCTCAAAGCTAGTCTTATCATCCGTAGTCTTAAATCCAAAAGCGAGTTTAAACCTATCCTCTTTCTCTTTAGGAGTAGAAGTCCTATCCTTGACACTCGCACCGCTCGTAACGATTTTAACATTTTTCAACAAATCATCACCGCTTGTTTCAGCGTGATTATTCGCAACTTCATTCAAAGGCACTTTCTTAAACCATTTTAAGAATTTTTCGCTATTGAAAGCGTAAGTGGCTTCGTTGCCTTTTTGGCTCCTTAAGGTTACACGATTAAACCCAATATTAATGACTTTAGCCTCCACCACTTTGTTATTGATCGTGGCTTTGACTGACGCGCCTAACTCTAACTTATTTTCGTTTTGAAAACCCATAAAATACTCCTTGATAAAAATTTGTTTTAAAATCCGCTATAATCGTCCGTTCAATGTTTTTTTAATGTTTTTATCTTTTTGGCATGGCTTGTTCCTCCTTGTTGGGGTGTGAATTTTATTTAAAATTTCCATGTCTATTGCCCTTAAGATCGTTTTGAAGGCGGTAAGCGCCATTAAAAATACAGCCGGTTAATATTTCTTCAATTTGCGATAATTCCGCATTTTTTAGCGCTTCTCTGGGCGTTTCAATGATCAGTTTAGATTCTGCTAGTCGCACCCACTCTAACGCTCGCTCTCTAGATTCAAAATTCCCCAATTCCCCAATATGGTTGAGGGACTGCTCGCTCATGGGTCTATCCATGTCAATCACAAGATGAAAGGTAACATAAAGCGACTGAACGCTCAAAGAATCCCCAATAATAAAGGTAAAATTAAGCGTGTCATCAAGCGTGTTGTGTTGGATATTGTCTATTAGCGCATAGTTAAGCTCTAATTTTTCTACTTGCTTTATCGCTATTACGATGTCCTTAGAAAGAGAAGCACTGATTTTTTCTAATTGCTTTAACAAATCTTTAGGCGGGATAAAACCACGCTCTATATCAGCGTCTATCACGCTTAAAATCGTTCTTTTATCCACTACCTTATCACGCTTTAAATCGTTAGCGATTTTGTTGATTTGAAGGTTTTGTTTATAGCTTTGTTTTGACGCTCTCTTTTTTTCTCGCCATTCAATGACTTCCCTCTCTTCTTGTTCTATGTCTGCAACATCAAAGATTTTAGGAAAACCATAACGATTTTTTTTCGCTCTGATAAAACTTTTTAATGCTATCTTCAAGATGCTCGCGAAAATCATCAAAACCATCGCTAGATTGCGGCATATAAAGCGCTTCTATTTGAGTTTTAGCTATTTCATTAAACTCCATGCCGTTATGTTTATCAGGGTGTTTTGAAAAGAATGCGCTTAGCTTGTTTTTAAGAGCGTTGAGGGATTGTTCTAATTGATTGGGTGTTGAGAATTTGATGTCTGAAAAGCTGTCTTGTGTCTTGTTAAAGTCCTTACCCGGTGAAGCGTTGATTAATTCTATAGGGCATTTGCTTTCACAATAACAGATCGCTTGCTGGTTAAAGATTTGCGCTAGCACTAATAAATAGTCCCTTAAATTAAATACGATAGTAGGTTCATTAGAAAACACCAAAAAGCTCGTTTCTTCATTGGGTAAAAAAGGATCTTGCGGGTTGTCTTTTAGAGAGTTAAGCGTTTGAACAAACCCTATAAAATCGTGCTTATTCTCTAAATACGATTGTAACTTTTTTGCTTTTTCTGTATTCTGCTTGGGAGTGTATCGGTATTTAGCGACAAACTCCTTACTAGACATAAAGTCTTTCACGCTCGCCTTAGCGTTATTTTTTAAAAATCTATCCATAAAATGCTTCCCCAATAAAAAACAAAGCCTCCTATAAAGGTAATCATTGCCTTTAAAGAAGTCCTTAATCAAAATGGGTTTATCCCAATCCACTTTAACGGATTTGTCCTGCCAATAGAGTAAGCGCGCTTTTAATTGAGCCGCTTTATCAGTGCTAGATTGAATGCAACCGCTTTTAGCCACCCCTATCAGTAATTTTTGCTCATTATGATTGAAATCCCTATAAAAAGCGTCTTTAAAGGGTTTAAAGGCTGAGATGATCCCAAAGGGTAGCCCGCTTTTGATTTTCTCACACGCCTTTTTAAGATCGCTGCTTCCAATCGTTTCGTTCTTAACAGCAGAAGCCTTTGTGTTAGAAACTGCAATGGTGCTGTTTTTAGTTTTAGAGACTTTCTCCCTCCCAATGATCTCCTTAACGAATCGCTTCGCTCCATTTTGAGCCACTTTACTAGCCACAAAATCCTTTTCAAAATCTTGTAACAAATAGTAGTATCTGGTTGGATTCCCGCTCTCATCATTCAATAACAATAAAAAATCATAATCCAATAACATGTCAAGTCCTTTTTAAAATTATTCATTAGCGTTATTTGACCTTATAAGGCTTGTAAGCTTTTTATCACTTTTTCAAAATCCTCTTTTGCAAAGCTCAACCCAAAAGCTTCCTCATGCCCGCCAGCTTGTATTAAAGGAATGGTTTTAATCTGGCTTAAAAAATTCCCACCACCTCTAGCGCTACCACTATACCCGTCTTTATTGTCTCTATAGATACAAAGGGAGCGATTGGAAGGGTATTTTTTTAAAAAGTTATTAGCCACTAAACCGCTAACACCTACTTTAATAGAACAGCTTTCATCTAAAAGAGCCACTAATATTTTGTTGCAAGGAAAAATTTGAGCGTTTTCTTCGCTTTCTTTCACCATTTTCTTTTTAATGTCGTTGTATCTTTTGAATTCCTTAACATTAAAGACGCTTAAGCACGGATCGCTTATGGGATTGAAATGCTTTAAAACCAGATAGTGCAAATAGCTATTATAACAACCCTTAAACTCTCTAGCCCCACTCAAACGGCTTAAAGCGTTGATATAATTGATGCAATTAAAGCCGTATAAGTTAGAAATTCCATCTAAATCGTCTTGGGCTAAAGAAAGATCTTTATCTTTGAAAAAGCATTGAATGCGCTCATGTTTAACTGGTGCTAAATTCAAAACCATATCCAAATTATCCCCATGATCCAAATCAATGCGATCGCTTAAAAGCGTGATAGCGATCAATTCTTCTTCTAAAGGAGTGGTTTGCGTTTGAAAGATTTGACTAAACACTAAAGCGCTTGTGAAAGCCCCGCTATAATAGTTAGCGTCTTTTTCATCATTCAGGTTAATGTAAGCGATTTTATTTCCATCAATCAAATCAATTTCAAAACTCTTATGGTGGTCTGTGATGATGCATTGTTCAAAACGCTCTAATAAGATTTCTTGCAATTGTGTATCAGCGGCCAAATCCGCCCCCAAATCAGCGCTAAACAATAAGGGGTCTTTTTGAAATTGGTTTTTAATGCAATCTAGGCGGACTAATTGGTTGGTTTTAGGGTTAAAGATGCAAGGTTTGGACAATAAATCATTTATAGCTAAATCAGTGAAACCATAGCCATGCGCATTCCTTAAGGGGCTAAAGAAAAAGAAATCTTTAATACCCAATCTGTAACACATAGACATTAAAACGCTGCCAGCCAACATGCCATCACAATCATTGTCTGTATAGAAAACAATGGGGCGGTGCTGTTTGGCTTCTTTTAAGAAGTCTTTAAAAATCCTTTTCTTTGACATCTTTAATAGCTCTTTTTTAGGCATTGATCACTTCTTTGTTGTTTTGATGCTTGGCAATCTTTAATCATTCTAGATCAAAATCATCTTCAAAATCATCTTCTTGCCCCTCTATGTGTAAAACAGGCGTGATAGTGTTATACAAAGATTTGTATCGCTCTTGGAGGGACTTCTCATTCCACTTCCTATAATTGCTATACAATTCTTTAGTGATGTCATAACAGCTAATCACTTTGCTCGTGTCTTTGCCTCCATAAATTTTTCTTTTTTCATCAAAATCCCCGTTTAAAGCTTGCGCGTTCTTTTTACGCTTTAAAAGGGTTAAATTCGCGATATTATTTACCCATTCTTCTCTTTTTTCTTTGTCAAAATCCGCGTTCCATTGACTGCCTCTTTTGAGCTTTTGTGGCAAAATATGCTCCACTTGGGTTTCGGCATCCATAACGATAAAATGGGGTTTCTCTTCATCTGCCATGAAATAGTTAGCTAAGGCTAAGACAGGACGCACCCATTTGCTAGGATAAACAGAAGAGCTCTCCCATAAGTTATAGTGGTATTGGTTAAAGGTGTTATAAGATTCTATGTTATTCAATATAAGCTCTTTGATGGTTTCAATGTCTTTATTGCTTTTAACATTTTTGATAATGTTGATGCTCGTTTGCTTGATGCGCGTGATCGTGCCTCCTGCAATCCAAGTTTGATAGTAATAAGACACCAAAAGCTTTTTCAAAGCGTCAAAATCAGGATATTTGACATGAAGGGCGGTCGTTAAAATACTAGCCCAAAATCTGGAGGGAAGGTATCTTAATAAATAAATATATCGGTCTGGTTTTTTTAACAAATCGGTATAAGATTTCATAAAAGTACTCACATCATAAATGAACTCGCAAGCGTCTTTTTTGCTGTCTTTGAATACCTTTTTTAATCCCTTATCGGCCCTCTTTTTAGAAGCGCTAGGATCAGCGTATTCCAAATACATGTTAAAAAAGTCTTCCAAATCAATATCCACGCCCTCAACGCTCTTGCAAGCTTCAACCAATTTATCCCAAGTGGTTATAAAATCCTTACGCTTTTCGCTATCTTGTTTGATTTCTTGCATTAAACTGGATTTTAAAATATCAATAGGGCTTAAGGGTTGGCCTCTGTCGTTTAACACTTGAAAGATTTGCATCGCGCTGTCTTGCTCAAAACAAATGATCCTGGTCAAAACAATGTGTTCATAAAACCACTTGACAAAATCATCAATATCGCTTATTGAACCATTTTCCACACTCTCATTCAATAGCTCCTTGAAATAATAAGCGTTACGCAAATAAGTGTTTTCTTCAAATTTCTTATTCAACTCGCTCTTTTTAATGTTGTCTTCAAACTCCAAATGGTTTAACACCGTGTTTTCAAAAATACTATTGTAATTTTGAGCGGTTAAGAATTTCAGACGCTCTTTTTCTTTATCGTATCTGTCATAAATACTATCTTCAATAAAAGCTTTAGATTTTTGCTCAAGACTATCTTTATAAAGCCTTAAAATCGTGCAAGCCAGAATGATAAAACTCGTTAACCGCTGTTGGCCATCCACAACATCCCATCTTTTATCTTTTGGATTTTCAGCGATCACAATAGAGCCGCAAAAATACTCATCTTCTTTATTGTTTGTGTAGCTGCCCACCAGATCATCAATCAAAGCCCCTAAATGATCCTTATCCCACACGTAAGGGCGTTGGTAATCGGGAACTTGATAAAAATATTCAGCATCCACTAAAATTTGATGGAGTTTTTTTAACTCTACTTCTACTTTTGCCATCGTCTTCTCCTTGTATTGAATTTAACTCTGTAAGCCCCACTGATTTAAAAATGGGGCTTATGGAATCAAATGGTTTAAAAAAATTGTGGCACGGATTAATGAGAGAGGGAATAAAAGGGTTAATAATAGGGGGAATAATAAAGAGTAGGGGATTTTTAAATCGGTTTTGGTAAAAGTTATAATAATAGGGTAGCGTTGCTTGATTGCTTGATTGCTTGATTGCTTGATTGCTTGATTGCTTGATTGCTTGATTGCTTGATTGCTTGAATGGTTGAATGCCATTTCTACCCCTTTTTGAAAAAAAGATGACATGGAGCATTGTATCTAGTGGTATTCAATCAATGGTTAATGGTGCGTATTTATTTTTTAATGATGCGTTTTGTTTTTTAATGATGCGTTTTTATCTTATTTTAATGATGCGTTTAATCTTTAAAGCTTTATTTTTTAGCCCCCCATTCCAATCGCTCCCCCATCATTTCCAATAACGCTTATCCATTCCTTTCAAACTTTAAAATTCCTTTCAAACTCTAAATTTTCTTCCAAAATTCTCAAAACTTTAAGCAAACTTTAAGCATTGCATGTCTATAATTACATTTCGTTTTTAAAGACAAGCTTTAAAAAGTTCTTTAATTTGAAACCACTCAAACAAGTTCTAAAAGCCAAAAAGCTTTTAAACAAGTTTAAACAAGTCATAAAAGCCAAAAAGCTTTTAAAAATAAAAAGCTCATTGACTGATTAAACTTGGCACTTAAAAAAGATTAGGGATCAAGCATTTTTAGTCTTCTTTAAAGGGTTTAACAGAGCGATTGTAGCAAGTTTTTAAAGAAAAACGAAGTTATTTGATTTAACATTGTTAATAGCCTATGTAAAAGTAAAGTAAAACTACAATAACTCTGTCTTATATTCATTAAGGCAGTGGTAGCGCTGAAGAATATTCGTGCAATTGTCGTTATTCATTATAAAAGGGCGGGTTTTAAAGGATATTTTAAAATTTAAAACAAGCTTTTAAGAGCAGATGGCGGATGCCTTGCCAAAGAGAGGCGATGAAGGACGTACTAGACTGCGATAAGCTATGCGGAGCTGTCAAGGAGCTTTGATGCGTAGATGTCCGAATGGGGCAACCCAACTAATAGAGATATTAGTTACTCTTTAATAGAGAGCGAACCTAGTGAAGTGAAACATCTCAGTAACTAGAGGAAAAGAAATCAACGAGATTCCCTAAGTAGTGGCGAGCGAACGGGGAAAAGGGCAAACCGAGTGCTTGCATTCGGGGTTGAGGACTGCAACATCCAAGAGAACGCTTTAGCAGAGTTACCTGGAAAGGTAAGCCATAGAAAGTGATAGCCTTGTATGCGACAAGGCGTTTTTAGGTAGCAGGATCCAGAGTAGGCCAGGACACGAGGAATCCAGGTTGAAGCCGGGGAGACCACTCTCCAACCCTAAATACTACTCTTTGAGCGATAGCGAACAAGTACCGTGAGGGAAAGGTGAAAAGAACCGCAGTGAGCGGAGTGAAATAGAACCTGAAACCATCTGCTTACAATCATTCAGAGCCCTATGATTTATCAGGGTGATGGACTGCCTTTTGCATAATGATCCTGCGAGTTGTGGTATCTGGCAAGGTTAAGCGAATGCGAAGCCGTAGCGAAAGCGAGTCTTAACAGGGCGAACAAGTCAGATGCTGCAGACCCGAAGCTAAGTGATCTATCCATGGCCAAGTTGAAACGCGTGTAATAGCGCGTGGAGGACTGAACTCGTACCCATTGAAACGGGTTGGGATGAGCTGTGGATAGGGGTGAAAGGCCAAACAAACTTAGTGATAGCTGGTTCTCTTCGAAATATATTTAGGTATAGCCTCAAGTGATAATAAAAGGGGGTAGAGCTCTGATTGGGCTAGGGCTGCTCGCCGCGGTACCAAACCCTATCAAACTTCGAATACCTTTTATCGTATCTTGGGAGTCAGGCGGTGGGTGATAAAATCAATCGTCAAAAGGGGAACAACCCAGACTACCAAATAAGGTCCCTAAGTTCTATTCTGAGTGGAAAAAGATGTGTGGCTACTCAAACAACCAGGAGGTTGGCTTAGAAGCAGCCATCCTTTAAAGAAAGCGTAACAGCTCACTGGTCTAGTGGTCATGCGCTGAAAATATAACGGGGCTAAGATAGACACCGAATTTGTAGATTGTGTTAAACACAGTGGTAGAAGAGCGTTCATACCAGCGTTGAAGGTATACCGGTAAGGAGTGCTGGAGTGGTATGAAGTGAGCATGCAGGAATGAGTAACGATAAGATATATGAGAATTGTATCCGCCGTAAATCTAAGGTTTCCTACGCGATGGTCGTCATCGTAGGGTTAGTCGGGTCCTAAGCCGAGTCCGAAAGGGGTAGGTGATGGCAAATTGGTTAATATTCCAATACCGACTATGGAGCGTGATGGGGGGACGCATAGGGTTAAGCGAGCTAGCTGATGGAAGCGCTAGTCTAAGGGCGTAGATTGGAGGGAAGGCAAATCCACCTCTGTATTTGAAACCCAAACAGGCTCTTTGAGTCCTTTTAGGACAAAGGGAGAATCGCTGATACCGTCGTGCCAAGAAAAGCCTCTAAGCATATCCATAGTCGTCCGTACCGCAAACCGACACAGGTAGATGAGATGAGTATTCTAAGGCGCGTGAAAGAACTCTGGTTAAGGAACTCTGCAAACTAGCACCGTAAGTTCGCGATAAGGTGTGCCGCAGCAATGCGGTCTCAGCAAAGAGTCCCTCCCGACTGTTTACCAAAAACACAGCACTTTGCCAACTCGTAAGAGGAAGTATAAGGTGTGACGCCTGCCCGGTGCTCGAAGGTTAAGAGGATGCGTCAGTCGCAAGATGAAGCGTTGAATTGAAGCCCGAGTAAACGGCGGCCGTAACTATAACGGTCCTAAGGTAGCGAAATTCCTTGTCGGTTAAATACCGACCTGCATGAATGGCGTAACGAGATGGGAGCTGTCTCAACCAGAGATTCAGTGAAATTGTAGTGGAGGTGAAAATTCCTCCTACCCGCGGCAAGACGGAAAGACCCCGTGGACCTTTACTACAACTTAGCACTGCTAATGGGAATATCATGCGCAGGATAGGTGGGAGGCTTTGAAGTAAGGGCTTTGGCTCTTATGGAGCCATCCTTGAGATACCACCCTTGATGTTTCTGTTAGCTAACTGGCCTGTGTTATCCACAGGCAGGACAATGCTTGGTGGGTAGTTTGACTGGGGCGGTCGCCTCCTAAAAAGTAACGGAGGCTTGCAAAGGTTGGCTCATTGCGGTTGGAAATCGCAAGTTGAGTGTAATGGCACAAGCCAGCCTGACTGTAAGACATACAAGTCAAGCAGAGACGAAAGTCGGTCATAGTGATCCGGTGGTTCTGTGTGGAAGGGCCATCGCTCAAAGGATAAAAGGTACCCCGGGGATAACAGGCTGATCTCCCCCAAGAGCTCACATCGACGGGGAGGTTTGGCACCTCGATGTCGGCTCATCGCATCCTGGGGCTGGAGCAGGTCCCAAGGGTATGGCTGTTCGCCATTTAAAGCGGTACGCGAGCTGGGTTCAGAACGTCGTGAGACAGTTCGGTCCCTATCTGCCGTGGGCGTAGGAAAGTTGAGGAGAGCTGTCCCTAGTACGAGAGGACCGGGATGGACGTGTCACTGGTGCACCAGTTGTTCTGCCAAGAGCATCGCTGGGTAGCTACACACGGATGTGATAACTGCTGAAAGCATCTAAGCAGGAAGCCAACTCCAAGATAAACTTTCCCTGAAGCTCGCACAAAGACTATGTGCTTGATAGGGTAGATGTGTGAGCGCAGTAATGCGTTTAGCTGACTACTACTAATAGAGCGTTTGGCTTGTTTTTTGCTTTTTGTATAAGATAACGGCAATAAGTGCGAATGGGTTACCACTGCCTTACTGAGTGTAAGAGAGTTAGAGTTTTATAAAGACTTTTATAGGGTTAAACTTTAATGAGGAATGAGATACCATCTCAATGGTTTAAAGTTAAAAGCTATTAACGATCTTCTTTGTTAAAAAACAGCTCCCTATAAAGAGAAAGGGGAGTTAAGGGTAAATGCGTTTTATCTTTAGCTCCCTTTTCCTTGTGCCTTTAGAGAAGAGGAACTACCCAGTTAACCATTCCGAACCTGGAAGTCAAGCTCTTCATCGCTGATAATACTGCTCTTTTCAAGAGTGGGAATGTAGGTCGGTGCAAGGATAGGGAAATGTTTTTTAGTCTTGCTTTTTATTTAATTTCATTATTGATTATATTTTAGTGCTTTATTTTTCTGTTGCTTTTTTATTTTTTTTATTTTTGGTTGTTTTGTTGATTTATTCAAAGGTTTTTGCTTGCTTATTTTGTTTAAGTTTTTTTATTGTTTTTAATGGTTTGATAACACGCATTGGTATGTTTTACTTTGTTTTATATAGTATCACTATTTTTAGTTTCTTGGGTTTTTATCCCTATATAATTAGTGTAAGATAACAACTATAATAAATAAATTTGAAAAGGTAGTCAATGTCTAGTGGTTTTAAAATGTTAAAAAGTCAGAGTTAAAGAATGGCACTGAACCTGAATTAATCATTATGGGACGGCTGAAAAATTCGCTAAATTGAGAGCGAGTAACCCTAACTTAAAAAGAACAATAGCTTTCACAGAAGCAGAAGGCTGACTTGAGCGCTGCGGGTCTATCTAGGGTTTATGAACATATGATAGAGGGTCAATGCGGAATTGTTTCAGTATTCATGGGGAATTATACTAGAGAAACCAATATGAAGCGGACTAAACACCTCAAGTCTCTCTTAAGAGCGTTATACCCTGAAGTGGGATTTATTACTATTCAAGGTTCTTGCCAAGAAAAAGCTAGCGATATTCCTAGTAATGAAGTTTCTTTTTTGTCTATACGCTCAAAGACCATCGCTTTGATTTAAGAGCAGAACTCATCAAATTAGGAAACAAATTCGAGCAAGACAGCATTGCGTGGTGTCCTGAAATGGTAGAAAAAGGCGGTAAGGTTTATGCTAGATTTAGTCTCATTTGCACCACACCAAACCTTGATGGGGTTGAGGCTTATGGCTTCTCTGGCAAAATACACAGGAAATGTAAATTCGGTCAGTTAATAGGAAAATCAGAGCTTGTCAGTTTTGGTAAAGATATGAACCCTAGCGCTAAATCATTCCAAAGTGCTTATTCAAAAATACACGGAAAGAAGTTCTTTTTCTATAAACCCACACAAATAGCCGAAAACACCTTACAGAGTTTAAAAGCCAAACTTGACGCCAATAGAATGAAAACTAGCACAACGGGTGGGGTAATAGGCACTTTCCGGTTATGTGGATATGAAAAAGGCGTTCAGGTTGGATAGCGTTCTAGGAACTAACCCATGAAAAAACTTAATATTACAAGCGATAAAGTCAGTCAAAGTCTCATCAATGCTATGAAAACTTACAAAATCAAACCGACTTTAAAAACGACTTTAAGTGAAGCTATGAATAACCCTAACTTAAAGGCGTTTGATGAGCTGACTAAAAAAGAAAAATACAGCATAACCGCTCCTTTCTAGATTGTATAAACATCTATATAACGATGAGTGCTTGTGTCTTTCGGCTAACAGAGAGTTTAAGTTGAGCTTATGGCAAGATGAAGGGTTTGATACCGCCGCTGATATGATTGTGGATTATTATAAGTGGGTCTGTTGGTGCTATCTTTTCTAAACACCTAATGAGCGATGCAGAGAATACCCAAAGAAACAAGGAATTGGAAGCGGATATTAAAAAACTATACCCAAAAATTGGTTACATTAAAGTCAATGGCGTTTATCAAGGCAGTAAAGAACCTAGCTTTCTTATCTACGCATTAGGTGTGGATTTATTGACAACCATTAGAGAGCTTGGATACCAATACAAACAAGATAGCGTGGTGTATTCTACTAGCAACAGCTCTGAAGCGTGGTTGTATTTCACTACCCTTTAAAATCCGCATTCTTTGAGAAAAAGGAAGGGTGAAGGTTATAAGCCTTATAAAAGGGGTCAAAAAATTAAGATTGCTAACCACATCAATATTGACCAAAATTGAGAAAGCCCCAACTCCCCTAAATTCTTAAAGAATTACTCAGAGACTTTTAAACACACCATAGCCTTTATGCGAAAATCTTATAGAGCGGTATCTGTTGATAGAGTAACGATAAAATCCATTAAAGCCAAGCTAGGGAAAAACCATTGCTATAAAGTAAGCGGTAGCCATCAAGTAGGGGGTGTGCGTAAAGTAATCTCTAGGTTCAACACTCAAAAACCCTTTTTTATTAGACAGTGCGCTAGAAGCCAATCAATTTGACACTAGAACCGGGTTGAGCGTTTGAGTTGTGGTAATAAGGTTAGTCCTAAACATGCTAACATGTCAAATTAGCTACATAAGAATAAGTTATCTTGTCTCTTTTAGCGATTTTGTGATTTAAAAGGAAAAATTTATGGATGAAATTAAAACGCTGTTAGTGGATTTTTTCCCGCAGGCAAAGCATTTTGGGATAATCTTGATCAAGGCTGTCATTGTTTTTTGTATAGGTTTTTATTTTTCGTTTTTCTTACGGAACAAAACCATGAAGCTTTTATCCAAAAAGGATGAGATTTTAGCGAATTTTGTCGCACAGGTTACTTTTATCTTAATCCTTATCATCACCACAATCATCGCGCTCAGCACGCTAGGCGTCCAAACCACCTCTATTATCACTGTTTTAGGAACGGTGGGGATCGCTGTGGCGTTGGCTTTAAAAGATTATCTTTCAAGCATTGCGGGAGGGATAATCCTTATTATTTTACACCCTTTCAAAAAAGGAGACATCATTGAAATCTCTGGCCTAGAGGGCAAAGTAGAAGCACTTAATTTTTTTAACACTTCTTTACGCTTGCATGACGGACGCTTGGCGGTTTTACCCAATAGAAGTGTCGCTAATTCTAATATTATTAATAGCAATAATACGGCGTGTCGGCGCATTGAATGGGTTTGTGGGGTAGGGTATGGGAGCGA
This sequence comes from Helicobacter pylori NCTC 11637 = CCUG 17874 = ATCC 43504 = JCM 12093, assembly GCF_900478295.1. Lineage (NCBI taxonomy): Bacteria > Pseudomonadati > Campylobacterota > Epsilonproteobacteria > Campylobacterales > Helicobacteraceae > Helicobacter > Helicobacter pylori. Next base: position 1,223,897 of record NZ_LS483488.1, on the reverse strand, counting down.
TATTGAACTGGTGCATAAGACTATAAAAGATGTTATTGATACAATGGAAAAAATTGATAAAAACATGCCCACTTTTATTGGAATCACGGATTTTGGATCCAGCTCATTGAATTTCACCATTAGGGTTTGGGCAAAGATTGAAGACGGGATCTTTAATGTGAGGAGCGAACTCATTGAACGCATCAAAAACGCCCTAGACGCTAACCACATTGAAATCCCTTTCAATAAGTTAGATATTGCTATTAAAAATCAAGACTCTTCTAAGTGATTGGTGTGAGACGCATTGATTGTAGTGATACTTGAATTTTAAAGGAGACCCTATGTCAAGCGATTTTAAAAACCTTTTCATCGGTGCTAATAATTCTAAACGCACCAAGCTAACTTAATAGCGAAAAAAACCCTATCAATTCTAACTCGTTATCATCTCTCATTGATGCCCGCCTTTAAGGAATACAAGGAAGCTAAAAGCCAACTACCTCTCTTTAAAATCTCTGTCAACTCTAACCAACCCCTATCCGCTCAATTAAACGAGTATGATAAGAAAAAGTCAGCGTTAAGAGCCGTTTTAAACACAAGGTCAAAAAGAGACAATAACCTAGTGCATTATGATGATTTGACTATGGCTCAAAAAATGAATACCACCGCTTTATCTATGAGCCGATTATGCGATCGGATGCTAAACTGCCCAGTAGCAGTTATCTCTGGTTATAGAACTTATAACGATAAAGCCATTATTGCGGATTATGGATTAAAAGAAGCCACCAAGATTTTAGAACTGAATGCGACAACAGAGGGCGAGAAAAAAGAGGAAGTTGAAGCCCTTTTAAAACCCTTTATGCTCACTAACACTGATAACGAAAAAAGAACCAAGTGGTTGAGAAAAAAGCTAGACCTATACAAGGGCTACATAGGATACAAAATTGTTAAAGGTTATACAGAGAAGCAGGTATGCTACAAGCTAACATAGAAACTAGCTTCATTTGTTTTGAACTCAAACCATTCCATAATAAAAATCAGTTCAAAGACATCATAGTGAATTTGGGTAGGGAGTTCAACCAAGACAGCATTATTATCAACGGCCCTAAAGATAAGCGTGGGGCTGTATTCACTTTAATATGCACTACACCTTATCCCTACTTGATGCTTGATGGGAAAAAACAAGACTTGGAGAACCCTTTGTTGAATTAAAAGACCCTAAATTTAGGAACTCTATCGCTGATGAAGCCTTACCTAATGGTCAGTCAAACCCTGATTTTTTGATTGCTTTCACGGAGTTTATGCGTAGCGTTGCTAAACACAGCTACAGCGAAACTAAAAAAGATAAAATCAAAAGAGATGATAAATCTAAATCCGCTAGGTTTGGGTTCTCTACCTATGAAAGTATAGCAAGAACTTATAAGGCAACCGAACAAAAAGACATTACCGCTAACAGCGTTCTTGCTAAATTAAAAGCCAATTTGATAGAGAACGGGCAGAGAAAAATAAGAGGAACTAGGGGTAGTTGGGAAAATTGGAGCAAGTGGGTTCCTGGATACTCCTACGACTTGAACGCTTCCTTTACTATGGATAGCGTTCTAGATAACACATACAAACCCAAACCCCTTAAAACTAATCAATTTGATACTAACGCTGGGTATTGTTCCATTAACGAACAAGACCTACTCAATCAGTTCATCAATGTGAGCACGAAACTATCCCACGACACCTTATTAGCGATAAGACAAACAGAAAACATAGACCTAGTTTATGCTTTGATTAAAGACACCACTTATAACAGCTTGAATAAGCGCTATGATTTTATCTTTGAGATTGATAAAGCGGTGAGGATTTCAATCATCTAGTCATTGAAGTCCCTCAAATCCGTCCTTAAGAATGCAGAACTCAATCAAGTTAAAAATGCATTGACCTCACAAATTCATAATGGGGCGTATAGTTTTAGGGGTGGTGAGTGTGAAAAACAAAGCCCTTGGTTTTTGCCAAACGAGTTTCTAGCGCTTCATTAACTAGGGGGCGTTTCGGGGATAATTTCCCCTTTAAAGCGCTTTAAAATCCCCTAAACGCTCTAAAAACTAGCACACCCATTAAAATCAAAGCTTTTTAATTTTATTCTAAAAAATAAATGAGAGCGAACCCAACAAACTGCTCTATTATAGCCTTGTAAAAATAGGGGAGAAAAGCGAGATCTCCGCAATCAGTCTTGCTGGATCCTCATGGTTGTGGGTATGGATAGCTCTTCTTCAGTAGGGATCTTTAAATACTCGCCATTGCCCACTTTTCTCGTTTGTTTCACCATAGGCTGAGAGAGCGTAGCAATAGATTCCAAACTCGCTCCACCGCTGTTTCTTTCAGCACCGGTTGCAATGATAGTAACGCGCACATGATCAATGGGGATACTCTCGCTCGTGTGTTGGCCAAACTTAACGTCAACATCTTGATTGGCTCGTTCTTGAATAGATATGCAAGCTTGAGAATAAGCATACATAGGATAATCAGGGTGGTGCTCAAAAAAGACAATAATGCTCTTAGCCCCATCAATAGAAGCGTCATCAAGAAGAGGCGATTGGATCGCATTTTCCACCGCTAATTTAGCGGATTCTTCGCCAGTGGCCTCACCAATACCCATTAACGCAAAGCCTTTAAAACCAAGAGCGCTTTTTAAATCAGAAAAATCAACATTAATATCACCGGGTTTAGTGATGATCGTAGAAATACCGCTCACAGCCCTAACCAAGACATCATCAACTTCCTTATAGCATTCTTTAGTGCTAGCGTTTTTTTTCATGGTTAAAAGAATTTTATCATTAGGGATAACCAAAATAGAATCGCTAGATTGCTCCAATTCCTTTAACCCCTCTTCGGCTTTCTTGCTTTTTTGAGACCCTTCGTATTTGAAAGGCTTGGTAACGATAGCAATCGTGAGCGCTCCCACTTCTTTTGCGATTTTAACGATAGTAGGGGTGGCTCCAGTCCCAGTCCCTCCTCCAAGTCCTGTAGAGACAATGACTAATTTGGCGTCCTTAATCGCTTCTCTAATTTCATTAGCGCTTTCTTCAGCGGCTTTCCTACCAATATCAGGAACCCCCCCAGCGCCTAAACCTCCAGTAGACTCTTTGCCTAAAAGGATTTTAACCGGAGCGGGATTGTTTTTGAGATGTTGGCCATCAGTGTTCGTTGCAATGGGGGTAACATCTTGATGCACGCCGTATTCAACCAGGTGTTTAATCATGTTAGACCCCCCACCTCCAACACCGATGACGACAATCTTAGCCCCTTTATAAGCTGGATCGCTTACTTCTTCAATGCTTGCTTGACCGATATTATAATTTTCCATCTCTGATTGATGAACCATAGCCACATTCCCCTTGAGATACGATTTTTGCAAATCTTAAACTTTGATAAATAGCTAAAGGATTATACCATGTTTTCTGGCTTTTGATAACTATCAAGGCGTTTTTATCGCATAAAGAAAAGGCTGTATCTTAAAAGATTTTAGAAATCTTATCAAGGAAACTTTTAAAAAAACCTTTTTGTTCGGTGGGTTTTATAGGCAAGAAGTCATCGTTTTTAGCGGTGTTTAAAGGAGCGTTAGGGGTTTTTAAATCGCTCAAATTCCTTTCTGTGGGCGATGAATGGATATGGGGGGTAGGGCTTGATTGATGGGCTGTTCTTGTGTAATCATCGCTTTCATGGTAGCGGATAACCCCTTTAGAGTCTCTTTCATAATTGGTATGCCCCCCTGCTTTGTATAAAATCAAGCCAACCACGACTGAAAAGCGAGGATCTTTCAAGTCTTCAAACATGCCCATGATATTGTATTTTTCCACAGGGGCCGCCAAACGCACCGGGTAATTAGTGAAATGGGTTCTGGCTAATTCTTTGATCCCTTTCATTAAAGCCATCCCACCGGTTAACACAACGCCTCCGCCCAAATGCTCTTCTAAGCCGCTATCCTGAATGCTCCTGTGGATGATTTTAAAAGTTTCTAAAGCCCTTTCCCTCATGATAGTTTGGATTTCACTAAGCGGCACAATATGGCTTTCATGGCCATCCGATCCGGTGGTAGGGATTTGGACATTTTGAGAGGGCGTTTCTTCTCCGCCTTCAAAAGAAAGATCCCCGTATTTGATCTTAACTTCTTCAGCGTAAGGGAATGGGGTGTTGAGCATGTGCGATAAATCCGTGGTTAAATGGTGAGAGCCTACGGGTAAGTATTTGTTATAGCGTATGGAATTGCCGCTATAAATCGTAAGGTTGCATGTCTCTCCGCCCATATCCACGCAAGCCACGCCCAATTCCCTTTCATCATTAGACAAGGTAGCAATCGAGGCTGCATAAGAATTGATCACGATGTTTTCAATCTCTACCCCAGATTGGATCATGATTTTTTCTAAATTTTCAATGTTGTTTTTTTCTGTATAGACAATGTGGATAAAGACTTCCAAGCGAGTCCCACTCATCCCTAAAGGGTCATTTACTTCTTGTTTGTCTAAAGTGAAACGATAGGGGAGGGCATGCAAAATATGTTTGTCGTTATCCAATCCTGCTTTAGCGCATGCGTTATTGATAGCGCGATTGATTTCATCAATGGTTACCACATTATCTTTGGTGCTAGCTACACCGGTAACGTCTCTAATGCTTTCAGTATAAGCTCCCGAAAAAGAAACAATCGCCTTAGTTTTAGGGTGGTATTCCCCAAAATGGGGCATGGGGTTATTTCTGTCTTCATCAGCGTTCAAACCTGCCATTTTTTTAGCGCTATTGATCACTTCTTTAATGGCGTTGGAAGCGTGAGCAAGGCTATTGATACGCCCTCTTTTAATGGCTTTTGAATTGATTTCTTTAGAGTCTTGATGGGCCGTGCCAATGATGCGCAAAATCCCTTCTTTAAATTCAGCCACTATCGCACAAATCTTTCTAGAGCCTATATCAACCCCTATAACGATTTCTTTATGTTCCATGATTTCCCCTTGCATTATTGAATGTATTTGACTATCTTATAGCGTTTTTTCAATTCTTCTATCAACGCTTTATCAAAAAAATCCGTTTTAGTGTTATTGACCAAACGCTGCATATACTGGCTTTCTTCTGCGTTAAATGAGTGGTTGAAATTTTGTTCTGTGATTTGATAGAGCACCACTTTATTACCAATAGTAATAAACCCCTTTTTTTCCTGGCGGTTAAAAAGGGTGTTGATAAACTTAGCGCTTTCTTCTTGGTTAAGTTCGCTAATAGTGCCTCCAAAATTAGGGCTTACATAGCCCACGCTTTTGCCTTTAAAATCCTTAAGCTTTTCTTTGGCTAAAGCTTGCAACGCCATAAGGGTTTTTTCTTGAGTTAGGCGGGTTTTAAGAGCGCTTTTAGCTTCATTAAAATTTTGCAATTCGTCTTTAATTTGAGAGATGAGTTGCACCACAATAAAACCATCTTTAAAAGGTTCTGGTTTTAGGATTTCAAGGGGCTTGAGAGCGGTGAGTTTTTGCGTGATTTCAGCAGTATAGGGGGAGTTGTTTTCTTCAAAATCTTGCGTGGTGTAGTTTTGTGCGTTCGCTTTTTTTAGAGCGATATAGCTCCTTAAGGCTTTTTCATTCGCTTTTTGCATGCTTAAATCATGCTTGACTTGATCTTGAACGCTTTTAAAATCCTGTAATTTCCCCTCTTTATCCAAATAAGACACCTTGTTTTTATGGTAGTATTCCTCCAATTCTTTCAAATCAGGTTTTTCCAAACTAGCGTCAAAATATAAAGAGCGTGTTTTAAAGCTCGTGGGCTTTTTAAAATCCCTTTTATGGGACTCGTAATATTTTTTCATCTCTTCTTCATTAAGAGAGATTTTAATATCACTAGGGTTTAGGATAAGAATGTCTAATTTGTCTTGCAATTTTGCCCAAAGCGATAGGCTGGATTGCTCCAAAGGGGTAGTGGTTTTGGGGAAGAGAGCGCTGATTTTTTGAAGGATTAAAAGCCTTTCAACGCTTTCTTCAAAATGCTTGGGGCGGTAATGGCTTTGTTTTAAGATATTTTTATACAATTCTTCATCAAAAACGCCATCTTTTTGGAAAACGCTCGTTTTTCTGATCTCTTTCGCCACTTCTTGCTTGGTAGCGCCAAGCCCTAAATCTAAAGCGAGATTTCTCAATAGGGCTTGATTGATGAGCGAATCTAGAGCGCTTTTTTCTAAATGCATGGCTTTGATTTGATCTTCAGTGAGTTCTTTAAAATTAGGGATAGACTCAGTATATGCGTCTTTAAGGCGGCGGTATTCTTGGGCTAATTCTTCTTGAGAAATCTTAATCTGTCCCACTTTGGCAGCGCTATCGCTATCTAAAGAAAAGCTGTATTGCCCCCAACCTATCATCCCGGCAGCAATAAAAGCGATCGTGCTTATCCATATTGTAACCACTAAATACTTTCTATGATTTTGCATCCATTCAATCATAAGAACTCTAATCCCTTTAAAAAATCAAAAATGTGAAATTCAGGTTTAAACAACCTTATAGTAAAATCAAATAACCTTATTTTAACCAAAGGTTATTAAAATTATCCTTATTATAGAGAGTTTTTAACATGAATTTTCAAGAAAATTTAGCCGCTTTGGATTTGGAATATCTTTGGCACCCTTGCTCGCAAATGCAAGAGCATCAAAATTTCCCCATTATCCCCATTAAAAAGGCTCAAGGGATTTACCTCTATGATTTTAATGATAACGCTTACATGGATTTAATCAGCTCATGGTGGGTGAATCTTTTTGGGCATAATAACGCCTACATCAGCCAGCAGCTTAAAAATCAAATTGATAGTTTGGAGCATGTCCTTTTGGCTTCTTTTAGCCATAAGCCCATCATCACGCTCTCTCAAAGGCTTTGCCAGCTCACTCATATGGACAAATGCTTTTATGCGGATAACGGCTCATCTTGTGTTGAAATCGCTTTGAAAATGAGCTATCACGCCCATTTTTTAAAGAATCAAACACGCCGCAAAAAGCTTTTTTTATCGCTTTCTAATTCCTATCATGGCGAGACTTTGGGGGCGTTAAGCGTGGGCGATGTGAAACTTTATAAAGACACTTACACCCCTTTATTGCTCAAGAATCTCACCACACCCGTGCCTAAAAACGACCATGAAATAGAAAATAGTTTGAACGCTTTAAAGCGTTTGTTAGACAAGCATCATGAAGAAATTTGCGCCTTCATTGCAGAGCCTCTTTTGCAATGCGCAGGGAATATGCATATTTATAGCGCAAGATATTTAAAACAAGCCGTTTTGTTGTGCAAGCAAAAAAACATCCATATTATTTTTGATGAAATCGCTACCGGGTTTGGGCGCACAGGGAGCATGTTTGCTTATGAACAATGCGGAATTGAGCCTGATTTTTTATGCTTGTCTAAAGGGATTAGTGGGGGGTATTTGCCTTTAAGCGCGCTATTAACCCACAATGAAGTCTATAACCAATTTTACGCTCCCTATGAAGAAAATAAAGCGTTTTTGCATTCGCACAGCTACACAGGAAACGCCCTAGCATGCGCATGCGCGAACGCTACGCTGGATATTTTTGAAAAAGAAAATGTTATTGAAAAGAACAAGGCTTTAAGCGGGTTTATTTTTAGTGCGCTCCAAAACGCATTAAAACCCTTGATAGAGCAACAAGTGGTGTCTGATTTAAGGCATTTGGGCATGGTCTTTGCCTTTGAAGTCTTTATTCAAACCAAAGAGCGTTTGAGTTTGGCGGTTTTTAAAAAAGCTCTAAAAAAAGGCCTGTTATTACGCCCTTTAAACAACACCATTTACCTCATGCCCCCTTATATTATCACGCATGAAGAAGTCAAAAAGGCGGTTGCGGGGTTAGTGGAAATTCTTGATGAGTTAAAAAAAGGCTGAAAACAAATAGTAAAGAGCTTGAATTTTAGTCAAGCGATAGCCTCTTTTTCTCTTTGATTTTAAAAATCAAGCTTTTCACTTGATATTAAGCCTATTCAATCAAACCTATTCAATGATTTTAGGCACAACGAAATAATGATCCTGGCTGTGTTTGTTTTGGCTTAAAATCTCTTTGGCAATGTTAGGTTGGCTTTTGGGCTCGTCTTCTCTTAAGGGGGTGCATAGCTCTGTATCCGTTTTTAGCGCGCTAGTTTCTAAAGCGAAGATGTTTTCTACAAAGCCTAAAACCTCCGCTAAATGGCCTTTAACACTCTCTTTATGCTCGTCTTTAATCTCTAGCATGCTCAATTTTTCTAAGCGTTGCAATAGTTTATCATCAATTTGCATTCTTTTCCTTTAGTTTAAAATAGGGGTTCGTCCATCGTTACTGGGGCTTTGATGCCCATGAGCTTTAACACGCTGCTAGCGATATTGTTTAACGCTCCGTTTTTTATGGATTTGACTCCATTCCCTAAAACAAAGCAATACACGCTCCCAGCGGTGTGGTTGGTTAAGGGGTTTTGGTTTTCATCTTTCATGCGTTCGCAATTCCCATGATCGCTGGTTAAAAGCATGGCGTAATCCAATTTTTTAGCCAGTGAAAGGATTTCCCCTAAGCATGCATCCACTGCTTCTACCGCTTTGATACTCGCTTCAAAATTCCCCGTATGCCCCACCATATCGCCATTAGCAAAATTCACAATGATCAAATCCGTGCCTAGTTTCATTTGCTCCAACACCGCAAGGGTTACTTCTTTAGCGCTCATTTCAGGCTTTAAATCATAAGTGGTAACTTTTGGACTTGGGATAAGCACTCGGTTTTCATTTTTAAAAGGCGTCTCCACTCCGCCATTGATGAAAAAGGTTACATGCGCGTATTTTTCAGTTTCAGCGATATGGCTTTGGGTCAGGTTGTGTTGAGAGACCACTTCAGCGAGCGTGTTTTGAACGCTTTCTTTGGGGAATAAAACAGGGTAGGGGAAAGTGTTATCATAAGGCGTCATGGTAGCGATATGGAGTTTTTTAAAAGTTTCGCGTTTAAAGCCACTGAATTCCTTTTGGCCTAAAGCGCTCACGATTTCTCTAGCCCTATCATTCCTGAAATTGATAAAAATAAAACTCTCATCATCTTGCATGCCGCAATAATTTTTAAAACAAGCGGGCGTGATAAATTCATCGGTAATATTTTTATCATACTGGCTTTGGATATACTCGCTAGGGCTTAAAGGCGTGTGATTAAGCCCCATTAAGCTATGATACGCAAGCTCAATCCTTTCAAAACGCTTATCCCTATCCATGGCATAAAAACGACCGCTTATGGTAGCGATTTGAATGTTTTCATTGCAGATATTTTGCATTTGTTTTAAATAAGTTAAAGCGCTTTTAGGAGCGACATCGCGCCCATCGGTGATTAAATGCAGACAGACTTTTTTATGGGATTTTTCACACTCTAAAGCCAGAGCGATAAAATGCTCAATGTGTGAATGCACGCCTCCATCGCTCATCAAACCCATAAGATGCACCACAGGGCTTTTGTGGATCGTGTTTAAAAAAGCGGGGTTGTTTTTTAAGTCATCGTTTTGAAGGCTTAAAGAAATTTTGACTAAATCCTGATAAAGTACCCTACCAGCCCCAATGCACATATGCCCCACTTCAGAATTTCCCATTTGCCCCTTAGGTAAGCCCACGCTCAAGCCATGCGTATCAATTAGGCTATAAGGCAAGGTTTTAAACATCAAATCATAAGTGGGTTTTTTAGCATGAAAGAATGCGTTATGATCGCTATCTTTACGATACCCAATGCCATCAGTGATAATCAAAAGAGTTTTTTGCGCCATTTTTAGGACTTTTTAAAGCTCTTGCATGAGGGTGATATGGTTGGCTAAAATCGCATTCCTTTGCCCTGGAGAGCAATTTTTGCACACTTCTTGTTTTTTGGAAGCGGTTTTGGTGCTGTTTTTTACATTATTTTTATTGTTTTTGGAGGAACGTTTTTGGCTCACTTTAGCCGGTTTTTTGGGGCTTTTTTTAGCGGGTGTGAAATCAGTGCTGTTGATTTGAGCCAAATACATGGGTTTATCTTTTGCTTTTTCTGGCTTACTCTTTGTTTGCTCGCTAGTTGCCTCTTTCATTTCTTGGGATTTTTCTGCTTGGGTTTCTTCTATTTTAGTTTCTTTGGCAATTAAGGCTTGGGGCATGGCGTTGCCGATAGGGTCTAAATCCAGGTTGCTATTAGCACTTTTTTGCAATTCTTGGTCATTACTGGACTGCGAATCAAAGATTTTAGATTCTTTCAAACGCCTAATCCTGTCTTGTATCTCTTCGTAATATTTTTCAGCATCAGCGTTAGACTTCTCGTTTTTTTCCCAACGACTGCCCTTGTTGTAAGATTTAATCATGTCTTTTAGATTGTCATGGTAGCGTGTTTTCCAATAGAGCAACTCTTTTAAAGCCACTTCAGAAGCAAACGCATCGTCTTTAATGAGCAATTCCCCCATCACATTACGCAAAAAGGGGCTATCATTATGCCCATAGCTTTTTAGAACGCTAGGGATATAAGAATGGTACACACCAGCGCTCGGATCGGAAAAATTGATTTTATAAACCCCTGCGCATGATTCTTTCCATGCGATGCCTGCCATTTCATAGCCTAAATTTTCTTTAGAGCCGAATTGATAAGCGGCTTTTAAGACTTCTTTTTGCTTAGCGTTAAAATCTTTAATATTGTCGCAATTGGTCATCATGACTTTAGTAACGGGCGATTTGGGTTTGTTTTTAACCCCTTTAGCGGGCTTAGGCTCTGTTTTAGTGGGGCTTTCTGCTGCGGCTAAACTTAAAGATGCGCTTAAGGCTGTGCCTAGCCATAAGGCTTTAAAGATGGTGTGAGTGAGTGGGGTTAAATGTTTCAAAACGCCTACCTTTTGTATTAAGAAATAAACTAAACTGAGTGTAAATTCAAGTATAATTCTAACATGATTTAGTCTTAAAAGTGATTTTGTTTTTTAGGGAGAATTGAGATTTTGCATTCAGATGAATTGTTAGTAGAGATTTTAGTTGAAGAATTGCCCGCACAAGCGTTATTGAATGAATATAAAGAAATGCCTAAAAAACTCCATGCTCTTTTTCAAAAACGCACTTTAGAAGTGGGAAATATAGAGATTTTTTACACCCCTAGGCGTTTGTGTTTGCTCATTAAAGATTTTCCCCTTTTAACCCAAGAAACCAAAGAGGAATTTTTTGGGCCTCCGGTTAAAATCGCATGCAACAATGAAGATAAAACGCAAGGGTTGAACGCATTAGGCTTAGGGTTTTATCAAAAATTAGGGTTAAAAGATCACCAGCATTTCCAAACAGCGTTCAAAAACAATAAAGAAGTGCTTTATCACGCTAAAATCCATGAAAAAGAGCCTACAAAAGACTTAATCATGCCCATTGTGTTAGAGTTTTTAGAGGGTTTGAATTTCGGGAAGTCTATGCGTTGGGGCAATGTGGAAAAAAGCTTTATCAGACCCATTCATAATATTTGCGTGTTGTTTAATGGGGAAAATTTTAACGGTATTGAAGTCAAAGAGTATGGTTTTAAAACCAAGCAAGCCACGAAAGTGCACCGACAAGAGGGTTTTGATTTTATCCAAGTGGATAGCCCTAAAGCCTATTTTGAAGTTTTAGAAAAAAACCATGTCATTTTAGACCCTAAAAAGCGCGAAGCTAAAATCTTACAAGAAATTAAAGAGCTAGAAACAAAGCATCGCATCATCGTAGAAATAGATAGGGATCTATTAGATGAAGTGGTAGCGATCACGGAATACCCCAGCGCGCTTTTAGGGGAGTTTGACAAGGCGTTTTTGAAATTACCCAGTGAAATCATCATCACTTCCATGAAAGAAAACCAACGCTATTTTGCGGCCTTTAGTCAAAAAAGCCAAGAAAGCCCAACATTACACAACGGCTTTATTGTGGTGAGTAACGCTATCAATAAAGACAAGCAAAAAATCATTTTAGGCAACCAAAAGGTTTTAAAAGCCCGTTTGAGCGATGCGGTTTTCTTTTATGAAAACGATCTCAAAAAGCCTTTAGATAACGCTCCTTTAGAGAGCGTGGTTTTTGTGCAAGGTTTAGGGACTTTAAAAGATAAAATGGAGCGAGAATCAATCATCGCTCAATATTTGACGCAAAAATATCTTTCATCTTTAAACATGCCTTTAGAAAAAGCCCTTGAGTTGGTTAAAAGAGCCGTTCAAATCGCTAAGGCGGATTTACTCAGTGAAGTGGTGTATGAATTTAGCGAGCTTCAAGGGATCATGGGCTATTATTACGCTTTAAAACAAAACGAAAACGAATTGGTCGCCTTGAGTGTGAAAGAGCAGTATTTGCCCGCAAGCGAAAACGCTCCCTTGCCCTCTAGCGTTTTTAGTTCAATCGTGGCTTTGAGCTTGAAATTAGACAGCCTGTTTTCTCTTTTTAGCGTGGGTAAAATCCCTAGCGGATCTAAAGATCCTTTTGCTTTAAGGCGCTTGAGTTTTGGGCTATTGAAAATCATCGCGCATTACGGGTTAGAATTTGATTTGAAAGCGGATTTGAAAAACCTTTTTCAAAAAGTGGGCGTTTATCAAAGCTTTGATTTAGAGATTTTAGAAAAGTTTTTACTGGAGCGCTTTCATAATTTAATAGATTGTAACCCCTCTATTATAAGGAGCGTGTTAAACACCAACGAGCGAGACATTGTTAAAATCATTCAAAAAGTCAAAGCCTTAAAACGCTTTTTGGACGATCCCAAGAACGCTCAAAAAAAAGAGTTGCTTTTTAGCGCTTTCAAACGCTTAGCCAATATCAATAAAGACAGAAACCCTAACGAATCAAGCGGGTTTTCTACGAGTCTTTTCAAAGAATCGCAAGAGAATGCCCTTTTTGAAGCGTTCAATGCGATCAAAACAAGCGCTTTTGAGAGTTTGGATAGCAAAATAGAGGCTTATTTTGGTTTGCATGCGCCTTTAGAAGAATATTTTAAAAGCGTGCTAGTCATGGATAAAGACATAGAAATCCAAAAAAATCGTAAAAATTTCTTGTGGGGCGTGTATCAAAGTTTCTTAGAAATTGGGGATATTAAAGAAATTGCGATTTAATTCTTTCAAACGCAAAGTCCGGCGTTTTTGTTTGGGGGTAGCTTTTTTAATAAGCGGTGCGGGCGTGCTTGATGCGAAAACCTTTACCCTACAAGAGTTTTTTAAAGAAGTAGAAACCAATTCAATGGAGTTGATCGGCAAAAAAGCCGATTTTAAAAGCCGTTTGAATGAGCAACGCTCCGTGAACGCTTGGGATTTCCCTTACATTGAGAATGAAACTTCTATGGTGAAAAACTTCCAAGGCATCATAGAAGCGCAACCCAGAACCCTTTTAGTGGTAAGACCCAAGCTCCCATGGGTGAGTTCGCTTTTATCTAAAAGCCTTTCTATTAAAACCATTCAATACGATAAAAGCTATCAATTGAATAAAAATCTCGCTTTTATTGGCGCTAAACGCTTGTATTTGACTTATGTGATGACTAAAGAAAAGTATCAAGTGTATGCGCAACGGGAAGCGAACTTTTATTCGCAGCTCAAAATCGCTAAAGAAAAAGTCAAAGCCGGCAGCATGAGCGAAAAAGATTATATCAACTTCAATAACTCTTATTTGGAATCCAAACTCGCTAAAACCAATGTGGAAACTAAACTCATAGATTTAGAAAAAATGCTAGACACGATGCTAGCGATTGTGGAGCCGGTTAAAGAGGGGGCGCATTTTGACACTTATTTAGACCATTTGCATGATGTCAAGGTGATCGGTTTGGATTTTGAATACGTGCGATTAGAGCCTGAAGCCTTAAAGTTCAAATTGGATCGCTCGTTGTATGTGGATATTTTGGATTTGACGGCTAAAGATTATCAAGTGAATGCGAAATTGGCTAATAGAGATGTGTTTAATGCATTTGAGTTTGGGATTGGCTCTGAAAGCTATAACTCTTCCACTAATCTTTCTGTAGAAGTGCGTATCCCTTTACCGGTAACGCCTAAAAATATCTATCAAAAGCGTAAATTCTTGGATTTGCAAAGCGGGACGCTCGCGCAAAATGAAGTGATGAAACGAAACATTAGAATCAACGCCAACTCCTACTTAAACCAGCTCAAAACCAAAGAAGCATACATTGAAACCCAAAAAGAAGCCATTGCCAATAAGAAGCGTTTGATGGAAATGGGGCGCATCGCTTATGAAGCCCAAAAAATCGGGCTTTTTGAATACTTGATTTATCAAAATTCTTACATGGACGCCCTCATCACTCTAGCGGAAGCTAAGATTGAATACATTGATATTAGCGCGCTTTTAGAAGAGACTTTAGGGGAGAGCTTGACCAGATTAGGAGTATTGCATTGAAGCGGGCGTTATGGTGGCTTATGTTAATGGGCGTTTTTTCAATGGGCGTTTCTTTAAAAGCCAAAGAGTATCCAGAAATTGTTTTAGAAGAAAAAAACTTGCAACCCATGGGGTTAAAGGTGGTTAAATTAGATAAAGAAATCTTTAGTAAAGGGCTTCCTTTTAACGCTTATATTGATTTTGATAGCAAGAGTTCTGTGGTGCAGAGTTTGAGTTTTGATGCGTCTGTGGTCGCTGTTTATAAAAGAGAGGGCGAGCAGGTGAAGGCTGGAGATGCGATCTGTGAAGTGAGCTCTATTGATTTGAGCAATTTGTATTTTGAATTGCAAAACAACCAAAATAAATTAAAAATCGCTAAAGATATTACTAAAAAAGATTTAGAGCTTTATAGGGCCGGTGTCATTCCTAAAAGGGAGTATCAAACGAGTTTTTTAGCCAGCCAGGAAATGGGCTTAAAGGTGGAACAATTAGAGAGCGCGTTTAAAAGCTTTGGCGTGGATCCCAAAAACCCTAAAGGGCAGTATGGTTTTAGGATTGTGGCTAGAGATAGCGGTCTTTTAGCGTTAGCGCCTAAAAATGTGGGCGAGAAGATTTTGGCTTTCACTAGCTATGTGCGTATTTCAAAAAGCGATGATCTGATCGCTCAAATCAAATTGCCTGTAGGCGTTTCTAAAACCATTAAAAGGGATTCGCCGGTCTATAATGAAGAGGGGGAAAAAATCGGGAAGATTCAAAGCGTTTCGGTGGTGTTAGACAAAGGCTCTAACACGATTTTAGCCACCGCTTTATTAGATGAGGGCAATTACCATGTGGGGGAAATGGTAGAAATGTATATTCAAGGCTCTCAACCCAAAGACTCCGTTTTAATCCCTTCAAACGCTTTAATCAGAAACGGGAAGGATTACCTGGTGTTTGTGAGGACGCCTAAAGGTTTTAGGCCTGTGGTGGTTCAAGTTTTAGAAGAGCGCAGTAAGATTTTTATCGTGAACGCTCAAAATTTACACCCTAATGACAGCGTGGCAGTGGGGTCATTGATAGGGTTAAAAGGCATGATCAACAATTTAGGGGAAGAATAATGCTCGCTTCCATTATTGAATTTTCCTTACGCCAGCGAATAATCGTGATTGTTGGCGCAATTCTTATTTTGTTTTTTGGGACTTATAGTTTTATCAACACGCCAGTAGATGCTTTCCCGGATATTTCGCCCACTCAAGTTAAAATCATTTTAAAACTCCCTGGCTCTAGCCCTGAAGAAATGGAAAACAACATCGTGCGCCCTTTAGAATTGGAGCTTTTAGGGCTAAAAGGGCAAAAATCTTTAAGAAGTATTTCAAAATATTCTATTTCAGACATCACGATAGATTTTGATGACAGCGTGGATATTTATTTAGCGAGAAACATTGTTAATGAACGCTTGAGCAGCGTGATGAAAGATTTGCCCGTGGGGGTTGAAGGGGGCATGGCGCCCATTGTTACGCCGTTGTCAGACATCTTTATGTTCACTATTGATGGCAATATCACCGAGGTAGAAAAACGACAGCTTTTAGATTTTGTGATCCGCCCGCAATTAAGAATGATTAGCGGCGTGGCGGATGTCAATTCCATTGGAGGCTTTAGCAGGGCGTTTGTGATTGTGCCGGATTTTAATGACATGGCAAGGCTTGGGGTGAGTATTTCTGATTTAGAATCGGCTGTGAGAGTGAATTTAAGAAACAGCGGAGCGGGGCGCGTGGATAGGGATGGCGAAACCTTTTTAGTCAAAATCCAAACCGCTTCTTTGAGTTTGGAAGACATTGGCAAAATCACCCTTTCCACTAATTTAGGGCATTTGCACATTAAGGATTTTGCAAAAGTCATCAGCCAGTCTCGCACCCGTTTGGGGTTTGTCACTAAAGATGGCGTGGGCGAAACCACAGAAGGCTTGGTGCTTTCTTTAAAAGACGCTAACACCAAAGAAATCATCACTCAAGTGTATCAAAAACTAGAAGAATTAAAACCCTTTTTACCGAATGGCGTTTCCATTAATGTTTTTTATGATCGCTCAGAATTCACGCAAAAAGCCATTGCCACCGTTTCTAAAACCCTCATTGAAGCCGTTGTTTTAATCATCATCACGCTCTTTTTATTTTTAGGGAATTTGAGGGCGAGCGTGGCTGTGGGGGTGATTTTACCCTTAAGCTTGTCCGTGGCGTTTATTTTTATCAAGTTTAGCGATCTGACTTTAAACTTGATGAGTTTAGGGGGGTTGGTTATCGCTATAGGCATGCTCATTGACTCAGCCGTGGTGGTGGTGGAAAACGCTTTTGAAAAATTGAGCGCTAACACTAAAACCACTAAACTCCATGCGATCTATCGCTCTTGTAAAGAAATCGCCGTTTCAGTGGTGAGCGGGGTGGTGATTATTATTGTGTTTTTTGTGCCGATTCTAACCTTACAGGGGTTAGAGGGCAAGATGTTTAGGCCTTTAGCGCAAAGCATTGTGTATGCGCTTTTAGGCACTTTAGTTTTATCCATCACTATCATTCCTGTAGTGAGCTCTCTTGTCTTAAAAGCCACGCCCCATAGCGAAACCTTTTTAACGAGGTTTTTAAACAGAATCTACGCCCCTTTATTGGAATTTTTTGTGCATAACCCTAAAAAAGTGATTTTAGGAGCGTTTGTTTTTTTAATCGCAAGCCTTTCTTTATTCCCTTTTGTGGGGAAGAATTTCATGCCCGCTTTAGATGAGGGCGATGTGGTTTTGAGCGTGGAAACCACCCCTTCTATTTCTTTAGATCAATCTAGGGATCTCATGTTAAACATTGAGAGCGCGATTAAAAAACATGTCAAGGAAGTTAAAAGCATTGTCGCGCGCACAGGGAGCGATGAATTGGGGCTGGATTTAGGGGGCTTGAATCAAACCGATACTTTTATTTCTTTTATTCCTAAAAAAGAATGGAGCGTTAAAACCAAAGATGAATTATTAGAAAAAATCATGGATTCTTTAAAAGACTTTAAGGGGATTAACTTTTCTTTCACCCAACCCATTGAAATGAGGATTTCTGAAATGCTTACAGGGGTTAGGGGGGATTTAGCGGTTAAGATTTTTGGAGATGATATTAGCGAATTGAATAAATTGAGTTTTCAAATCGCGCAAGCTCTAAAAGGGATTAAAGGATCTAGTGAAGTTTTAACCACGCTTAATGAGGGCGTGAATTATTTGTATGTAACCCCTAATAAAGAATCGATGGCGGATGTGGGGATCACTAGCGATGAATTTTCCAAGTTTTTAAAATCCGCTTTAGAGGGCTTGGTTGTAGATGTGATCCCTACAGGGATTTCACGAACCCCAGTGATGATCCGCCAAGAGAGCGATTTTGCAAGCTCTATCACTAAAATCAAAAGTTTAGCCTTGACTTCAAAATATGGCGTTTTAGTGCCTATCACTTCTATCGCTAAGATTGAAGAAGTGGATGGCCCTGTTTCTATTGTGCGTGAAAATTCAATGCGCATGAGCGTGGTTCGCAGCAATGTGGTGGGGCGCGATTTGAACTCTTTTGTAGAAGAGGCTAAAAAAGTGATCGCTCAAAACATCAAACTCCCTCCTAGCTACTATATCACTTATGGGGGGCAGTTTGAAAACCAGCAACGGGCTAATAAAAGGCTTTCCACTGTTATCCCTTTAAGCATCTTAGCGATCTTTTTCATTCTTTTTTTCACTTTTAAAAGCATTCCTTTAGCCTTGCTCATTCTTTTGAATATCCCTTTTGCGGTTACCGGAGGCCTTATTGCGTTGTTTGCGGTCGGGGAGTATATTTCTGTGCCAGCGAGCGTGGGCTTTATCGCTCTTTTTGGGATTGCGGTTTTAAACGGCGTGGTGATGATAGGCTATTTTAAAGAGCTTCTCTTACAAGGGAAAAGCGTGGAAGAATGCGTTTTATTGGGTGCTAAAAGGCGTTTGAGGCCGGTTTTAATGACCGCTTGCATTGCCGGTTTGGGTTTGCTCCCTTTATTATTTTCTCATAGCGTGGGATCAGAGGTTCAAAAACCTTTAGCGATCGTGGTGCTTGGGGGCTTGGTTACCTCAAGCGCTCTAACCTTACTCTTACTACCGCCCATGTTCATGCTCATTGCTAAAAAGATTAAAATCAATTAAGGGATTTCACATGCTCGCTTTAGAAATTTATATTGATATTTGTTTGAAAGACGCTTTAATAGATTATTTGTTTGAAAAAGGCTTTGATGATTTTTTTTATGTGGAGTGCTATAAATACGCCGCTTCTTCGTTGCTTTTAAGCCAAAAAGAGCAGGTGAGCGGGCGTAAAGATTACGCTAAATTCAAGCTTTTTTTAAGCGAGGAAGTCGCTTTATCTCTAGCCCAAGCTTTAAAAAACCAGTTCGCTTCTAAAGACATGAAATTGTTTTATTCTCAAACGCATGGGTTGTAAAACGCATGGCGTTTTTCATTAAATGCCAATAACTAAAATTTTTAACTTTTTTAAAAAATGGGGTTTTAGTTACTTTGTTTTTGAAACTCATTCTCTTAAGGGGATAGGGGGGTATTTTGCGATAATACCCCCCCTTAACCCCCTTAAAATCCCCCTAACCCCCCAAGACCGCTTTTTATAAGCTATCGCTTGATTAAAATCAAGCTCTTTAATATTTTTGAGTTTTTTAGTTTTGATTGTGAAAAATCAAGTATAATACCCACCATTAAATGGTGCTAGGAGTTTGTAATGATGATTATTCTTAAAAATTCGCTTTCTCTTTC
Organism: Helicobacter pylori NCTC 11637 = CCUG 17874 = ATCC 43504 = JCM 12093; assembly: GCF_900478295.1. NCBI lineage: Bacteria > Pseudomonadati > Campylobacterota > Epsilonproteobacteria > Campylobacterales > Helicobacteraceae > Helicobacter > Helicobacter pylori. Next base: position 1,204,825 of record NZ_LS483488.1, on the reverse strand, counting down.
TCTCTCTCTCTAGTCAGCCGCTTTATCTTTTCACCCCCATATAAACCCATACCCATATAAACCCGTATAAACCCTTTTTGGGGATTTTTGCGTCTTGTTTAGATTTTAGTTTTTAATTTTAAAGGATTGATGATGGTTTTACGCGCACAGACAAATTTTGTGGAGTTTTTAGAACAGGTTTTAGAAGTTTTAAAAGAAGTGGAGATTGATAAAACAGAATGCTCCACGCTTTTAGCGAGCGTTCAAAAACAACAGCTTGTGATACCCGTTGTGGGGAATTTTAGCACAGGGAAAAGCACGCTACTAAATCGCTTTTTAGAAAAGAGCGTTTTGCCTACCGGTATCACGCCAGAGACTTCTTTAGCCACTGAGTTGCACTATAGCGCTAATGAACGCATAGAAGCTTTTTCAAACAATGATGAAAAAGCAGAAAGTTTTGAACTGAATGAGCAAAGTTTTGAAGTGATTAAAGAGAATGCGGCGAAGTATTCCTACCTTAAGGTTTAAATGAAGCTTTGAAAAACAGCGCTCCTTTAGTGTTTGTGGATATGCCAGGCTTTGATAGCCCCATTTCAAGCCACACCCATGCCATTTTGGAATATTTAGAAAGAGGCGTGCATTTTGTCATTCTCACAAGCGTAGAAGAGGGTAACCTTACTAAACGCATGGTTAGGGAATTAAAAAACCTTTTAGAGTTTGACAAAGGCCTTAGCTTTATTTTGAGTAAAACGAATTTAAGGACGCCTTCGCAAGTGGGAGAAATCTCTCGCTACATTCAAGAGCAAATCCAAGATCACCTTGATTTGACAACGCATCTTATCCATTCCAATAAAGACAATAACGCCCTTTTAGAGGTGGCGGATAAAATAGACGCTGAAAAGCTTTTTAGCGCTTTGTACTTGAAACGATTGAAGTTTTTAAATTCCCAGTTACAAAACAGCCTAAAAAGCGTGATGGAAAGCTTTGATTATTCTAAAGAAAAGGCGTTAGAAGAAATACAAGCGTTGGATTTGAGCGTTAAAGACATTGAAAAAACCTATGAAAAATTAAGGGCTAATTTAGAAGAAGAATATTCTAGCGTGGCTGTGGGATCGGTGGTTAAAAAAGTGCTAGAAGATGTAAGGGAGCAAAAATCCTATTTAGCCTCTTTAATCAACAAGCCTAACGAGTTCAATAGCGAAATAGAAAGCATCATGCAACAAAGCTTGATCAAAAACGCTAAATTAGAGATTGAAAAGATCAACCTTTCTTTTTCAAAAGATTTTTGCGCAGAATTTGAAAGCTTGAACAACACGCAGCTTTCTAGCGATTTGTCTGTGAATTTAGAGCATGGCCTTGAACTAGGGATCAACGCTTTAAGCGTGATCTTAGCCAAGAATCCGGTCACAAGACCCTTCGCGCTGATTTTGCAAGGGTTAAAACCTCTTTTAAAAGAATTATTGACTTTGTTGCCTAATACCATCGCTTCATTCTTTAGAAATGAAGAAAAAGAGCGGGCGAAATTAGAAAATCTGATTGAAGCAAAAGTGATACCAGAGGTTCAATACAAGCTTAAAAAAGTTTTACCGGGCTTGTTTAATGAAGCTTTGCAAAATTCCCTAAAAGGTTTAAAAGATCGGTGCGAGCTAGAAATCACGCATGAAAAACAAGAAATCGCGCTCGCTCAAAAGGAAAAAGAAAAACACTTAAACGATTTAGAAGATCAAAAACAAATCTTAGAAAACAAGATCAACGCTTTAAGCGATCTAGAACAACAATATTTAAAGGATTAAAATGAATGTGCAAGAAATCATTAAAAAAAGCGCTTTAATTGAAAAAACGCTAAAAGAACAAGGCTTGCAAGAAAAAGCGAGGCCTTTTATCAGCGAAAACGCTGTGATCAAAACCGAAGAGTTAGAAAAAACGCTAAAAGAGTTGCAAGATACAAATAGGGATCTTAAAGTCGGCATCATCGGGCGCGTGAAAGCGGGCAAAAGCTCGCTCTTAAACGCTTTGATTTTTGAGGGTGTAGAGGTTTTACCCAAAGCGGCAACGCCCATGACGGCTAGTCTTACCATTTTAAAATACGCTCAAAATCTGAGCGCTGAAGTGGAGTTTTATAGCCCAAAGGATATTGCAGAGCTTGAAAACGAACATGAAAGGTATGTAAGGGAGTTTAACAGGATTGTTGATGAAGAAGTCAAAAAACAAAAAGAAAAACAAAGTTTGGCAAATAGGGCTAAAGAGGGATTTAAGGAGGGATTAAATAAGTTTGGAAAAATGCTTGGCAAAAACAAAAGTGGTGGAGAAGCGCCCAAAGAGAATATTTTAAGCGATGAAGAAATAGTGAAAAGGGCTGAAAGGATCGCTAAAAATGAGTTAGAAAAGGACACAAAGCTCGTTTCATCACACGATCAATGCGAAAAAATGAAAAAAAGCGGACTAACCAACACTGAAACAAAAGATTCGCGCATTCAAGCCAATAGCTTAGAAGAGCTGAATCAAAAATTGCTCCAATTCGTGGGCGCAAACGGGAAGTTCATGCCCTACACTAAAGTGGTGCGAATTTCTTTGAATAACCCCAACCTTAAAGATTTGGAAGTGATTGACACCCCGGGAGTGAACGATCCGATTGTCTCAAGAGAAGAGCGCACCAAAGCCTTATTGAAAGATTGCGATGTGGTGTTTATTGTAAGCCCTTCTAATCAGTTTTTAACGGATAGCGATATGAGTTTGTTTGATAGGGTTTCTAACAAAGAAGGCCTTCAAGAAATTTATTTTGTGGCAAGCCAAGCCGACAGTGCTGCTCTTTCTATGAGTGTGGTGGAAAAATCTCGCCAACACCTCCCTACAGCCTTAGAAAACGCGCAAAAAGCCCTTTCATCTCAATTAAATAATATCATGGAAAAGTTGATTGAAAACTACCCTAACCAACGAGAGATTTTTGAAAAAGCGATCAAAAATGGCGTCATTCTGGCTTCAGGGGTTTGCTTTAGCATGTATAAAGATTTTGAAAACCAAGCTTCTTGGGAAAGAAACCAAAAAACAGAAGAGTATCACAATGCCTTACGGAATTTAAGAGATTTTTACCCTGACGCTTTTAGTAGCGATGATAAGTCTGAAGAAAGCTTATTGTTTTTAAGCAATATGGGCGCGATTGAAGAGCGTTTAGAAAAAGCCGCAAAAGAGAAAGAAAAAATCATTTCTCAAAAATTGCAAGATTATACACAAAGCCAAGCGAACAACCTCCATTCATTAATAGCACAGTTGTTGCAAGACCTAGAAGATGAAAAAAAGAGGGTTAAAAACGCTGACATTAGCACTATCAAAAAGCAAATAGAGGTTTATGAAAAGCTCTCTGGTAACATTGAAATAGGTTTTAGGGAAGCGTATGAAGAATTTATTTTTCATTTCATCAAAAACACTAGAGATGGCTTGAATGAAACCTTAACGAAAGCTATCAAAAAGGCTAGTGCGCTCGCTAGAGAAGAAGAGGAAGAAGAGCATTATATTGAAAGAGTGAAGCAAGGCGGTCTTTTTGGAAGCTTTAAAAGAAATTTTTTGTGGTGGGCTGATGATGATGCGGGCTATGATGAAGTGATGCGCACAAGAGTAGTGGTTAAAGCCGGAGCGGTGGTGGATTATTTAATAGAGATGCATAAAATCTGCGAAAAAGCTTTGAACGACAGCGTTGGATCTTTTAAAATCGTTTTTAAAAAAGAACTCTACGCTAAAGTCTTTCCTGTCTTGCGTCAAATAATCCGTGATGATGATTTGATTGATGAGGTGGCTTTCAAAAAAAGTGTGCATGCTGTCTTGGATCGCATTGAATTTAAAGAGTTTGATTACACTCTTCCTAGCGAGATAGGAGCAAAGACGGGCTTTTTAAAAGGCGATGAAGCCGATGCTTTTATACAAAGCGTGGAAAAGCATGTGAGGGATTTTGAAGCTGAGTCTAAAAACGATGTGAAAGAATACTGCACTGATTTAGAAAATAAGCTAGGAAAACAAGATTTTGCTAATGGGGTGCTTTCAAAGCTTAAAACAGACATGCAAAACTTGCAACATCAAGCGCAAAACAAAGAGCAATCCATCGCTCAATTAGACGCTCAAATCCAAGCTTTAAAGGGGATTCAATGAGCGTTAATTTTTTTAAGGGCATTTTTAATGACAATAGCAGGGCTGAAAACCACCACAATACAGAGGGGTTAAAAGAACGCTACGATCTAATCGCTCGTATTTTAAACGCTAAAATGGAAAATGAAGGGCTAGAAGAATACCAGAGCATTTTAGACAACGAGTTTTTAGAGTTCGCTAGCGGCGTGGATTCGCTCAAAGAAAAGGAAATAGCGTTACTAACGCTCCAAGAAATTAAAAAAGAATTGCAATTGGTAGCGAGCTACCCTAGTTTGTTTCAAAAAAACATGGTCGCAGTAGGGGGAGGGTTTAGCGCGGGCAAATCCACTTTTTTAAACAACTTGTTGGGCTTGAAATTAAAACTTCCTGAAGACATGAATCCCACCACAGCTATCCCCACTTATTGCCTAAAGGGTAAAAAAGAAGTTTTAATGGGGTTTTCTCAAAATGGGGGCATGGTGGAATTGCCCCATCTCGCTTTTGACCATCAGTTTTTAGAATCCCTTGGCTTTAATCTCAAAGAGATCATGCCTTTCATGCTTTTAAGCGCTCCTAGCGTGCCTTTTGAATTTTTATGCTTCATAGACACGCCTGGCTATAACCCCGGCAATCAAGGCTATACGGGTGGGGACAAACAAGCCTCTAAAGAATCCCTACAACACGCCAAACACGTTTTATGGTTCATTAGTTGCGAGAGTGGGGAGATTCA